>NZ_CP035951.1:1500000-1787500 GCF_013376875.1 Acidovorax sp. JMULE5 | reverse complement strand
GTAGAGTGAGTCGGCCCCTAAGGCGAGGCAGAGATGCGTAGCTGATGGGAAACAGGTCAATATTCCTGTACCGATCAATAGTGCGATGTGGGGACGGAGAAGGTTAGCTCAGCCAACTGTTGGATATGTTGGTTCAAGCCTGTAGTCGTGCCTGGTAGGCAAATCCGCCGGGCTTAGATGAGGGGTGATAACGAGTCTGCTTGCAGACGAAGTGAGTGATACCCTGCTTCCAGGAAAAGCCACTAAGCTTCAGCTATTGACGACCGTACCGCAAACCGACACTGGTGCGCGAGATGAGTATTCTAAGGCGCTTGAGAGAACTCAGGAGAAGGAACTCGGCAAATTGATACCGTAACTTCGGGAGAAGGTATGCCCCAAGTAGGTGAACCTGTACAAGGCGAGCCCAACGGGGTTGCAAAAAATCGGTGGCTGCGACTGTTTAATAAAAACACAGCACTCTGCAAACACGAAAGTGGACGTATAGGGTGTGACGCCTGCCCGGTGCTGGAAGATTAAATGATGGGGTGCAAGCTCTTGATTGAAGTCCCAGTAAACGGCGGCCGTAACTATAACGGTCCTAAGGTAGCGAAATTCCTTGTCGGGTAAGTTCCGACCTGCACGAATGGCGTAACGATGGCCACACTGTCTCCTCCTGAGACTCAGCGAAGTTGAAATGTTTGTGATGATGCAATCTCCCCGCGGAAAGACGGAAAGACCCCATGAACCTTTACTGTAGCTTTGTATTGGACTTTGAACAGATCTGTGTAGGATAGGTGGGAGGCTTTGAAGTGAGGTCGCTAGATCTCATGGAGCCAACGTTGAAATACCACCCTGGTGTGTTTGAGGTTCTAACCTAGGTCCATTATCTGGATCGGGGACAGTGCATGGTAGGCAGTTTGACTGGGGCGGTCTCCTCCCAAAGCGTAACGGAGGAGTTCGAAGGTACGCTAGTTACGGTCGGACATCGTGACGATAGTGCAATGGCATAAGCGTGCTTAACTGCGAGACTGACAAGTCGAGCAGATGCGAAAGCAGGACATAGTGATCCGGTGGTTCTGTATGGAAGGGCCATCGCTCAACGGATAAAAGGTACTCTGGGGATAACAGGCTGATACCGCCCAAGAGTTCATATCGACGGCGGTGTTTGGCACCTCGATGTCGGCTCATCTCATCCTGGGGCTGTAGCCGGTCCCAAGGGTATGGCTGTTCGCCATTTAAAGAGGTACGTGAGCTGGGTTTAAAACGTCGTGAGACAGTTTGGTCCCTATCTTCCGTGGGCGCTGCAGATTTGAGGAAGCCTGCTCCTAGTACGAGAGGACCGGAGTGGACACACCTCTGGTGTATCGGTTGTCACGCCAGTGGCATTGCCGAGTAGCTAAGTGTGGAAGAGATAACCGCTGAAAGCATCTAAGCGGGAAACTCGTTTCAAGATGAGATCTGCCGGGGCCTTGAGCCCCCTAAAGAGTCGTTCAAGACCAGGACGTTGATAGGTCAGGTGTGGAAGCGCAGTAATGCGTTAAGCTAACTGATACTAATTGCTCGTGCGGCTTGACCCTATAACTTTGATAGCCAATATGCAAACTGTAAGGAATGTGTGAAAAGCTCAAAGATTGTTATGCCAAGTTGACGCAGTCAAAAGACACAAAAATCTGATTCCAAACTCTATGAATTCGCCGAGCTGTTCCTCGAACAGCTCAGCACCCAGTTATGCCTGATGACCATAGCAAGTTGGTACCACTCCTTCCCATCCCGAACAGGACAGTGAAACGACTTTGCGCCGATGATAGTGCGGGTTCCCGTGTGAAAGTAGGTCATCGTCAGGCTCTTACAGCCCAAATCGCCCTTCTGCTCAATCGAGTAGAGGGGCGTTTTGCTTTGTGATTCAAGAATTCTCTTTCTTGCCCCTTTCTATGCAGCTCCAGGATATTTTGTATTCCCAAGGTTTTGGCACCCGCCGTGTCTGTGCGGGGCTGGTTCAGCAGGGCTGGGTTTCTATACGCGGGCCATCGTCTGATCGTCAGGATTACGAGCCGTGCGTCGATGCGACCGCTGAGCTGGACCCAGAAGGCCTGCAGCTGCAGGTCCAGGGCTTTAATTGGCCCTACCACGCTAAAGCCTATGTGCTGCTGCACAAACCAGCGGGGACAGAGTGCTCTCAAAAACCCTCAACCTATCCCAGCATCTATACCTTGTTGCCAGCCCCTTTGCGGCAGCGGCCGACAAAAAGTGCGGTGCAAGGGGTGCAGGCCGTAGGACGGCTGGACCAAGACACCACCGGGTTGCTGTTGTTGAGCGATGACGGGCAATTCATTCACCGCATGAGTTCGCCCAAGAAACATGTGCCCAAGATTTATCAGGTCACCACCAAACATCCAGTCGATGAAAAACAGATATCGAGCTTGTTGGCGGGGGTGGTTCTGGACGATGACCCCAAGCCGGTAAAAGCGGCGGCTTGTGAGCAGACTGCGAGCCATCGGCTGGACCTCACCCTGACCGAAGGCAAGTACCATCAGGTCAAGCGCATGCTTGCTGCCGTCGGTAATCGTGTAGAGGAATTGCATCGGTCGCAGATCGGTGCTCTGGTGTTGCCCGCTGACCTGCCTCCTGGGGCATGGAAATGGCTCAGCCAGGAGGATCTATCCTTGCTGGCTCAGTCGTCCTGAGGGGTTTGGGCCAGATGGTGAAGCGCTACTTGGTGTGCGATCTGACTAAGCGAAGCGACCGCTACATCTCTGAAAGGATTCGATGATGACGAGAGCGTGGCGGCGAGTGCGCTGACTTGACGAATCCCTGATGAGCCCCAGTGGTCGCCAGTCGAGTGAAGTGCCTTTTTACTAGTCGGAATTCGTTCACATCAAGAATGTTACGTGTTTTGCCCCAAGGTATTGGTAAGCGCACAGCTACACTTCTCGGCTGTGTTGAAAGTGTTTCTGTGAAGATTTTCTCGATTGCACGCGTGTGCATTGTCTTGGGTGGGCTGTGGATCTCAATAGGGGGGGCACTGGCTGCCGCGCCTCCACTGTTTGTGCTGAACTCCCTCGAAGCCAATGTCAGTGTTATTGACCCGGTGACCTGGACCGAGACGGCCCGCATTCCGACGGGCAAGGAGCCGCACCATCTGTATCTCACGCCGGATGAGAAGTCGATCATTGTGGCCAATGCGTTGGGGGATACGCTGACGTTTCTGGATCCGCGCACCGCGCAGATTCAGCGCACGGTGCGGGGCATTGTGGACCCATACCACCTGCGGTTCACACCCGACATGAAGTGGTTCATCACCGCTGCCAATCGTTTGAACCATGTGGATTTTTACCGTTGGGACGGGAAGGAGTTGACCCTCGTCCAGCGGGTGGCCACCTCCCGGACTCCCAGCCATTTGTGGATCGACAGTCGCAGCACCACGGTGTATTCCACCATGCAGGATAGCGATGAGCTGGTGGCCATCGATATCGCAACGCAGACGATCAAGTGGCGCACCAAGACGGGTGCTATGCCGGCGGACGTATATGGCAGCCCAGACGACAAGCGCCTTTTTGTGGGCCTGACGGGTAGCGACAGCGTGGAGGTATTTGACGTCTCGGGACGCGAGCCCGTGAGCATCAAGAAGATCAAAACGGGCAATGGTGCCCACGCTTTTCGCGCAGCTGGCGACGGGCGCCACCTGTATGTCAGCAACCGGGTGGCCAATTCCATCAGCAAGATCGACATGACCACCCAGCAGGTGGTCGAATCCTATCCGGTACCCGGTGGGCCGGACTGTATGGAAGTGTCGGCCGATGGCCGCTTCATTTATGTGAGTTCCCGCTGGGCTCGCAAGCTCTCTGTGGTGGATACCGAGGCCAAGAAGGTCGTGCGGCAGGTCACTGTGGGCAAGTCGCCCCATGGCGTATGGACGCTGCAACACGCGCCCCGCTGATTGGCGATGGTGTGCGGGCGTCGGTGCCTCGCAGGGGAGTGTCTCTGCGATTTTGTTTTGCTATATATTTTGTAGCTGCTAGCGCTTTTTTATCAAGCGCTAGTGCCCAAAAAGACTGTAAAAAGCCTCTCTATCTGACCTTCGATACTGGCCATATGGCCGTGGCGCCTTTGGTCGCCGACGTTCTCGCACGCCAGCAGGTACGCGTGACGTTTTTCGCCGCCAACGAACGCACCCAGGAAGGGGATGGAAGCCTGGGCGAACACTGGGCTTCCTGGTGGCACGCACGGGCCGCAGAGGGACACGAATTTGCATCCCACACCTGGGACCACACCTATTGGCGCGCGGATCTGGGATCGGCTCAGGCCCCTTCGTTCCGTGTTCGACCATCGGCCGGGCCGCGCGCTGGGCAGGATTTTGTGCTGACGGCAGCCGGTTACTGTGAGGAGATCGCTCGGGCCGCAGATCGGTTGAAGCACGTGACCGGCAAAACACCCTTGCCCTTGTTTCGCGCCCCAGGTGGAAAGACTTCGCCGCAGTTGCTTGCCAGTGCCCGCGCATGTGGGTACACGCATGTGGGGTGGTCACCGGCGGGATTCCTGGGCGATGAGTTGCCCAGTGAAAAGGCCAGCAACACCACGCTGCTGCACAAGGCTTTGCGGGATGTGCGCAGTGGTGACATTCTGCTTGCGCACCTGGGGATCTGGTCACGCAAGGATCCCTGGGCGCCTGCCGTGCTGGAGCCGCTGATCGTCGGGCTGAAGGAGCGCGGATTCTGTTTTCGCACGCTGCGAGAGCATCCTGACTACGCGCCTTTAATGGGGCGCTGACTGCAGTGGTGGAGGCGAGGCAAATCGTGGAGGCCGTTCGGAGCAAGGGCGTGTGTGGTGAGAGATAGACGGAGCATGACGCAATGGGTTGGCTAGGCAATGGGTTTGATGCGGCTCAGCAATGGCTTTTCGAGAGCCTGTTGCAGCCAGTGATGTTTGCTATCGGTTTGGGGAACCAGCTCGAAAATGGCTACGAGGCCGCTGGATGGGTGCTGGTGGGGCTGCTGCAGCTGGTGGTGATCGCTGCAGTGATTGGCCCATTGCAGCATTGGCGGCCGGTGGAGGCGGTGACCGACCGCGCGACGATCCGCACCGACATTCTCTACACGCTGATTCACCGGCTGGGGCTGTTTCGCCTGGGTCTCTTCCTCGCGGTGGACCCGTTGATGGATTCCATCTTTGGGGCATTGCGTGTGGCTGGCATCAGCACCTTCCAGCTTGATGGCCTCTGGCCTGGGTTCACCGACGTACCCTGGGTCAGCCTGCTGCTGTACCTGGTGGTGTTCGACTTCGTGGACTACTGGATTCACCGGGGGCAGCACCACTTTGAATGGTGGTGGCGCCTGCATTCCTTGCACCACGCGCAGCGCCAGATGACCATGTGGAGCGACAACCGCAACCATCTGCTGGACGACGTGCTGCGCGACACCATCCTCGTGGTGGTGGCGCAGCTCATTGGCGTTGCACCTGGGCAGTTCATCGCTATCGTGGCCATCACGCAGCTGAGCGAGAGTTTCCAGCACGCCAATGTGCGCCTGTGGTTTGGGCGCTGGGGCGAGCGGCTGTGGATCAGCCCGCGTTTTCACCGCATGCACCACAGCATCGGCATTGGCCACGAGACCGTCCAACCATTGTCGGAGGAGGCTGCCGCTGCGCAAGGCGCCAGATACCGCGTGGTGCTGGGCGGGCACAACTTCGGCGTATTGCTGCCCTGGTGGGACATGCTGATGCGCACGGCCAACTTCGAATTGCGTTTTGATCCCACGGGCGTGCGCGATCAGGTGGAGCCAGGGCCAGATGGGCGCTTGCGCGACTATGGCAGGGGCTTTTGGTCGCAGCAATGGCGGGGTGTTCTGAGGCTGCTGGGCAAGGCCTGAAAGACCCTCCACACGGTCAAGAAGGTATGCTTGTCGGCATGGGACTTTTGCTTGATTCTTTCTGGCGTGCTGCGGCCTATTGCCTGCGGCCCCGCGTCATGGCTCTGTCCGTTTTGCCGTTGCTGCTGATGGTGGCGCTGGCGTTGGGGCTGGCCTATTTTTATTGGGACGGAGCCGTGCAGGGCATGCGCGCGCTGCTGGATGCCTCTCCGCTTCTGGCCAGCTTCTGGAATTGGCTGCAAGGGTGGGGGTTGGGTGATGTCACCTCCGTCGTGGCGCCCCTCATGGTGGTTTTGGCGGTGGCTCCGGCTTTGGTGGTGGTCTCGCTGCTGGTGGTCGCGGTCCTCATGACCCCCGCATTGGTGGCGTTGGTGGCGGATCGGCGTTTCCCTGTGCTGGAGCGCAAGCAGGGTGGCTCCTTCATCGCCAGCGTGGCTTGGTCGGTCAGCTCCACCGTGCTGGCATTGATCGCCTTGGTGGTGTCGGTGCCCCTGTGGCTGGTGCCACCGCTGGTGCTCATCCTGCCCCCCTTGATCTGGGGGTGGCTGACCTACCGCGTGATGGTGTTTGATGCGCTGGCTGACCATGCCAGCAAGGAAGAGCGGCAAGAGATTTTCCGCCGCCACCGCAGCAGCCTGCTGGGCATTGGCATTCTCACCGGCTACCTCGGGGCGGCGCCCAGCATCGTGTGGGCCTCAGGCGTGGTCTTTGCTGCGGCTTTTTTTATCCTGGTGCCGCTTGCGATCTGGATCTACACCCTGGTTTTTGCGTTCTCTTCCCTCTGGTTTACCCACTATTGCCTGGCAGCCCTGGAGCGCTTGCGCGCAGAGGGCGCAGGGGGAACACCCGTTGAGGTGTCTACCCTGAAGGCTGCAGACGCGGGGGAGCCCGCGCATTCCGCGCTGCCGCCTGCGGCGTCGCCCACTGCTGTTCTTTCTGCCCCCACATCTCCCGCCAACGGAACCCCTGCACCATGACCCCATCTTTCGGCCTGATCATCGTGGGTGATGAAATTCTGTCCGGCAAGCGTGCCGACAAGCACATGCCCAAGGTCATTGAACTGCTGTCAGCGCGAGGGCTTTCGCTGGCCTATGCCGACTATGTAGGTGACAACCCGGACCGCATCACGGCCACGCTGCAGCGCGCTTTTGCGTCGGGTGACGTGGTGTTTTCCTGCGGTGGCATTGGCGCAACGCCGGACGACCACACCCGCCAATGCGCCGCGCGCGCCCTGGGCCGGGACCTGGTACTACACCCCGACGCTGAGGCTCTGATCCGCGAGCGCATGCAGGACGTGGCCCAGGAGCAGGGTGTGACGTATGAGCCGGACCGTCCCGACAACGTGCACCGGCTCAACATGGGGGTGTTTCCGGCAGGTGCCCACATCATTCCCAACCCTTACAACAAGATCCCCGGGTTCAGCTGCGAGGGCGGTCGTGGAGGGGCCGTGCATTTTGTTCCTGGATTCCCTGTAATGGCCTGGCCGATGATCGAGTGGGTGCTGGACCAGCACTACGCAGCGTTGTTCAACCGCACGCCACAGACCGAGCAGTCGGTGGTGGTCTATGGGGCCATGGAAGCGGCTTTGACGCCCCTCATGGAGCGCATCGAAAAAACGCACCCGAACGTTCGGGTGTTCAGTTTGCCCAGCGTGGATCATCCACAATACGGGCGGCATATTGAACTGGGTGTCAAAGGTCCTGCTCCCCTCGTTCCCGCTGCATGGCAGGATCTGAAACGGGGATTGCACGAGTTTGGTGCAAATTGCGGCCCTGAATTGGTGCGCAGCTTGTGATGCCCTGTGTTGATAGCAGGTTTGCACTAAATTGGTGCAGTTCGGTGGGTGCTCCCTCGGCCTGCAGTCCTTAGTGCTCCTTCATAGTGCGGCGGCTGCACCCAGCTGGCACGCAAACTGCTTTTATTTCAGCAAATTCCTTTTTTCAACAAGCGTTTTATCCAGGAGAACCTGATGGCCAAGACCGTTGCAGACGTGATGAAGATGGTGAAGGAGAACGAAGTCAAGTTCGTTGACTTCCGTTTCACCGATACCCGTGGCAAGGAACAGCACGTGACCGTGCCTGTGTCCCACTTCGACGAAGACAAGTTCACGTCCGGCCATGCATTTGATGGCTCCTCGGTAGCCGGCTGGAAGGGCATTGAAGCCTCGGACATGCAACTCATGCCCGACCCCAGCACCGCCAACATCGACCCCTTCTTTGAAGAAACCACGCTGTTCCTGCAGTGCGATGTGATCGAACCCGGTGATGGCAAGGCCTACGACCGCGATCCACGTTCCATCGCCAAGCGCGCTGAAGCCTACCTCAAGGCCTCTGGCCTGGGCGACACGGCGTTCTTCGGCCCAGAGCCAGAATTCTTCATCTTCGACGGCGTGCGTTGGTCCAACGAACCCGGCAAGGTCATGTTCGAGATCGAAGAGTACGAAGCCCCCTGGAACTCGGGCGCCAAGCTCGAAGGCGGCAACCGTGGTCATCGTCCCACCGTCAAGGGTGGCTACTTCCCAGTGCCTCCCGTCGACAGCACGCAAGACATGCGCGCTGAGATGTCCCTGATCCTCGAATCCCTGGGCATCCCGGTCGAAGTGTTCCACCACGAAGTGGCGGGCGCTGGCCAGAACGAAATTGGCACGCGTTTCAGCACGCTGGTCGAGCGCGCCGACTGGACGCAGGTCCTGAAGTACGTGGTCTGGAACGTGGCCAACGCCTACGGCAAGACCGCCACCTTCATGCCCAAGCCCTATGCTGGCGACAACGGCTCCGGCATGCACGTGCACCAGTCCATCTGGAAGGACGGCAAGAACCTGTTCGCTGGCGACGGCTATGCCGGCCTGAGCGACTTTGCGCTGTACTACATCGGCGGCATCATCAAGCACGCACGTGCCCTGAACGCCATCACCAACCCCGGCACCAATTCGTACAAGCGCCTGGTTCCTGGCTTTGAAGCCCCTGTGAAGCTGGCCTACTCGGCCCGCAACCGCTCGGCCTCGATCCGCATTCCTTACGTGGCTAACCCCAAGGGCCGCCGCATCGAAGCGCGTTTCCCTGATCCATCGGCCAACCCATACCTGTGCTTCTCGGCACTGATGATGGCGGGCCTGGACGGCGTGGAAAACAAGATCCATCCCGGCGAAGCCGCCACGAAGGATCTGTACCACCTGCCACCCGAGGAAGACAAGCTGGTGCCCACCGTGTGCCACAGCCTGGACCAAGCGCTCGAATATCTGGACAAGGACCGTGGTTTCCTTACCAAGGGTGGCGTCTTTACCGACTCCATGCTGGATGCCTACATCGAACTCAAGATGGGCGAAGTCACGCGTTTCCGCATGGCACCTCACCCTGTCGAGTACGACATGTACTACTCCCTGTAATCGCCTGCCTGCAGGCCATTACCCTCACAAAGGCGGCCCCGGCCGCCTTTTTTTATTGCGCTCAAGGATCGGGTTTCGCTGAAACGGAACCACTGGCTGGGCCGTTGCATCCTTGTACAAAGCCCTGTGCGGGGCTGCTGGTGTTGGATTGGCGATGTGTGGCGATTGGGGGATACTCCCCGAACCCCTGCATGGCAGTGCGAGGAAACCGAATGAAGAAAACGCTCATCACCCTGTTACTGATCGCCGCGACGGCTCCCGCCGCATGGGCGCAAGACCGCATCTACCGTTGCGGCAACGAATACACCAACAACGCCCAGCAGGCCAAGGAGCGCGGCTGCAAGCTGGTTGAGGGAGGCAACGTCACCGTGGTCCAGGGCACCCGACCTGCAGGCGCAGCAACGGCAGCGCCAGCGGCGGGAACCGGGGCTGGGGCGGGCACAGCTCCCGCCGCATCTCCCCCGTCTGCACCCCGTGTCGCCACCAACGACCAGAAGGCCCGCGATGCCGATGCCCGTGCCATCCTCGAATCCGAGTTGCGCAAGGCCGAGGCGCGCCATGCCGAGCTGGTGAAGGAATACAACGGTGGCGCGCCGGAGCGCAACGCGCTCGACCTGCGCAACCCGCAGCGCTACATGGAGCGCACGGCAGAACTCAAGGCCAGCGTCGCCCGCAGCGAAAGCGATATCGCAGGCATCAAGCGCGAAATCGCCCGTCTTCCGGCCAACTGAATCTCTTTCCCTCGTTTGGCACGCGTGTGAGTTCCTCTCCCCTTACAGAAGCCCCAGCCTCCGACACGGGGCGCTTTCATTCGCTGGACCTGATGTCCACCCTGGTGGCGGTGCTGCGCGCCGATGGCGCTGTGCAATTCGCCAATGCAGCGCTGGAGAACGCGCTCGGCCTCTCGCGCCGCACCCTGGAGGGGGTGGACTTCTCCACCTTCTTCACCGACCCCGCCTTGCTACAGACCGCATTGGCGGGCGCGCGGGGCAAGGACTTCGCGGCCCTGCGGTATGAAGCCAGCCTCAAGCGCCAGCACCAGGACCCGGTGCCCGTGCATGTGAGCGTGGCCGATGCCGAGCAGGTCGGCGAAATCCTGGTGGAGCTGTGGCCGCTGGAGCAGCAGGCCCGCCAGGACCGCGAGGAGCGCCTGCTGGACCAAGCCCAGGCCAACAAGGAGTTGATCCGCAACCTGGCCCACGAGATCAAGAACCCGCTGGGCGGGATTCGCGGTGCTGCGCAACTGCTGGAGATGGAGCTTGAAAGCCGCGAACTGACCGAGTACACCCAGGTCATCATCCACGAGGCCGACCGATTGCAAAGCCTGGTAGATCGGCTGCTGGCACCCCATCGCCATCCCCACCTGGTGGGTGACGTCAATATCCATGAGGTGTGCGAGCGCGTGCGGTCTCTGGTGCTGGTGGAATACCCCCAGGGCCTCAAGGTGCTGCGCGACTACGACACCTCGATCCCTGAGTTCCGTGGCGACCGCGCCCAGCTCATCCAGGCACTGCTGAACATCGTGCAGAACGCAGCCCAGGCGCTGACCGAGCGCATCGCAGAGGGTGAGGCGACGATCACACTGCGCACCCGCGTTGCGAGACAAGTAACGTTTGGTCGCCAACGCTATCGGCTGGCACTGGAATTGCATGTCATCGACAACGGACCGGGCGTGCCCGACACGATCAAGGAGCGGATTTTTTACCCTTTGGTATCGGGTCGGGACGGCGGGTCAGGGCTGGGGCTCACGTTGGCACAAACCTTCGTGCAGCGCCATCATGGGTTGATCGAATGCGACAGCGTACCGGGTCGCACCGATTTCCGCATCCTGATTCCCTTGCCTTAAAAGCGCAGATGGTCCCTGACACGCAACCACAGGGAAGGTAAGAAAAACATATGAAGCCGATCTGGATAGTAGATGACGACCCCTCGATCCGCTTCGTCCTCGAAAAGGCGCTGGCCCGCGAGAACCTGCCTACGCGCAGCTTCACGCACCCCCGCGAAGTGCTGGACGCGCTGGCCGATATCACCTCCGGAGACCCGGCGCGGCAAGGCCCCCAGGTCCTGGTAAGCGACATTCGCATGCCCGGCGGCTCCGGCCTGCAACTGCTGGAAAAAGTCCGCGAACTGCAGCCCGGCCTGCCCGTCATCATCATGACGGCGTACTCCGACCTGGATAGCGCCGTGTCGGCCTTCCAGCGCGGCGCGTTCGAATACCTGCCCAAGCCGTTTGACTTGCCCAAGGCGGTGGAGCTCATCCGCCGCGCGGTCGAAGAAAGCCAGCGCGAGGAAGTGACCGAAGAGCGCCAGGCCGAAGCCCCGGAGATGCTCGGTCAGGCGCCCGCCATGCAGGACGTGTTCCGCGCCATCGGCCGCTTGAGCCAAAGCCAGGTCACCGTGCTCATCACCGGCGAATCGGGCTCGGGCAAGGAACTGGTGGCGCGCGCGCTGCACAAGCACTCGCCGGTCGCAGACGGGCCCTTTGTCGCCATCAACACGGCGGCCATCCCCAAGGACCTGCTCGAATCTGAACTCTTCGGCCACGAGCGCGGCGCCTTCACCGGCGCGCAGACGCAGCGGCGGGGCCGCTTCGAGCAGGCCGAGGGCGGCACGCTGTTCCTCGATGAAATCGGCGACATGCCGTTCGATCTGCAGACGCGCCTGCTGCGTGTGTTGTCGGACGGCCAGTTCTACCGTGTGGGTGGCCATGCGGCCGTGAAGGCCCATGTGCGCGTGATCGCTGCCACCCACCAGGATCTGGAGCGGCGCGTGAAGGAGGGGGGCTTTCGCGAAGACTTGTTCCACCGCCTCAACGTCATCCGCCTGCGCCTGCCCGCGCTGCGCGAGCGGCACGAGGACGTGCCCGTGCTCACTCGCCATTTTCTGCAGCAAAGCGCGCGACAACTGGGCGTGGAGCCCAAGCGCATTGCCGACTCGGCCATCGCACGGCTGGAGCAGTTCGCCTTTCCGGGCAATGTGCGCCAGCTGGAGAACATCTGCCACTGGCTCACGGTGATGGCGCCCGCGCAGGTCATCTCGCTGCAGGATCTGCCGCCCGAAGTGCTGGAAGCGCCCCTTTACCAACCTGCTCCCCGTCCCGGCAGTGATCCGTCTGCGGCGGTAGCTGCCGTGCACGCCGTTGCGGCCCCAATGCCAACCCCTGCGCCAGCGGTGGAGCTGGTGGGAGGGCTGCCACAACCTGCCACTGTCGCCACGCAGCCCTTGGTGGGCGGTATTGCGGCCTCTGCCACCCCGGCGCTGGGCGCTACGCCCCACTGGCCCGCCGAGGCGCAGATGGCGACGGGTTCGGGCGGGATAGCTGCCACCGTTGGCACTGCGGCGACCTGGGAGCAGGCGCTGGAGACCGAGGCGCAGAAGCTGCTTGCGGGCGGCCAGCCCGAAGTGTGGGACGCCCTCACGCGGCGGTTTGAATCGCGCCTGATCCGCACCGCGCTCACCGCCACCCATGGGCGCCGCATGGAAGCCGCGCAGCGCCTGGGCATTGGTCGCAACACCATCACACGCAAGATCCAGGAGCTGGGCCTGGATGCGCCCGATGAGGCATAAATAGCCTCTAGCGCTTGATGGTAAGGCGTTATTAGCTATAAATTTTGTAGTGCTTGAGGTGGGTCTACCTTGGCGGATGCCGGGGCAGACACACCTCCCAATGTCCTACAAGCAGGCCCTCCTTGGGCCGACCCAGCCCTCCGGGAGTGACTTCAACAATGAAGGCACTGTCAACCAACCGGAGAGCTTCTATGTCGGATTTCAACGATGCCAACCGTGACCCTTTGACCAATGAACCGGGTTCCCATCCCGTCGGAACCGGGGTTGGTGCTGCCCTGGGTGGCGCCGCTGCAGGTGCCGCAGCAGGTGCCTTTGGCGGCCCGGTCGGCGCAGCCATTGGTGGCGTGGCCGGTGCGGTAGCCGGCGGCCTGGCGGGCAAGGCTGCCGCCGAGGCGGTCAACCCCACCGAGGAAGATGCCTACTGGCGCGAAAGCTTCCACCGCGAGCCGTATTACGTGGGTGGCCGCACCTACGAACAATACCGCCCTGCCTACGAACTGGGCTGGTCGTCGGTGGGCCGCTATGAAGGCGATTTTGAGGCGGTGGAACCCCGCCTGGCCGATGACTGGCGGGCGCGCCATTCGGACGGCCTGGCCTGGACGGATGCCCGCCCCGCCGCCCGCGCCGCCTGGGAACGGGTCTCGCGCTCCAGCCTGAACGACGACCGCCCCATGGATGTCGTGGACAACGAAGACGTGGTGGATGTGCTCAACGACCTGCTGGAGTCGTCCCGCGATGGCGAATACGGCTTCACCGCCTGCGCCGAGCATGCCGACTCTGCCCAGCTCAAGAGCGTGTTCCAGCGCCATGCGCGCGAATGTGCGGCCGCCGCTGTCGAACTGGAGCACGAGGTGCGTCGCCTGGGGGGCGAGCCTGCTTCAGGCGGCACCGTGGCTGGCGCGCTGCACCGCGGCTGGGTGTCGGTGAAATCCGCACTGTCTGTGCACGACGACAAGGCCGTGCTGCAGGAATGCGAACGCGGCGAGGACGCTGCCGTGGCCCGTTACCGCAAGGCCCTGAAGGCCACCCTGCCGCTGGATGTGCGGGCCCTGGTAGAGCGCCAGTCGCAGGGCGCGCAGCGCAACCACGATGAAGTACGTGGCCTGCGCGACACGTTCGCCAATAGCTGATAGGGCACAGCTTGCGCGCTGGGGTTTCGTTCAGGGGCCCCCGGCGCGTCGCAAGTCATAGGCCATAGGGATTTTTGGGCG
Organism: Acidovorax sp. JMULE5; assembly: GCF_013376875.1. Classification (GTDB taxonomy): domain Bacteria; phylum Pseudomonadota; class Gammaproteobacteria; order Burkholderiales; family Burkholderiaceae_C; genus Acidovorax; species Acidovorax facilis. The sequence goes on along the minus strand of NZ_CP035951.1, from coordinate 1,773,494 downwards.
CAGCTTTCTTGCGCGCCGATTCCCCAATAACAAAAGGCTGCAAGGATTCTCCTTGCAGCCTTTTTTGCATGCCGGGCTTCCAGCTTGTTGCCGCACGGCCTGCGTCGCCAAGGGTTGTTATGCCATGGTGAGCACCACCGGCGCGTGGTCGCTGGGTTGTGGGTTCTTGCGGGGGGCGCGGTCTACCGTGCAGGCGGTCACACTCGCACGCAGTGCATCGCTCACCAGAATGTGGTCAATGCGCAGCCCCCGGTTCTTCTGAAACCCGAGCATGCGGTAGTCCCACCATGAGTAGCTTTTCTCGGGCTGCTCGAACATGCGGAATGTGTCTGTCAGGCCCAGGGCAATCAGGTCCTGAAAATGCTGACGCTCTTCCACCGTGTGGTGGATGGTGTCTTTCAGGCCCACCGGGTCGAACGAATCGCGGTCTTCGGGCGCTACGTTGAAGTCACCCAGCAGCGCCAGGCGCGGGTGGGCCAGCAGCTCTTCACGCAGCCAGCGGTGCAGCGCCGCAAGCCACAGCATCTTGTAGGCAAACTTCTCCGATCCCGGGGCCTGGCCGTTCACGAAGTAGCAGTTCACCAGGCGCAGTTCCCCGTCGGGCGTGTCCAGCGTGGCGGCAATGACGCGGGCCTGCTCGTCCGTGTGCCCGGGGATGTTGCGCACCACGTCGCGCATGGCGTGGCGGCTCAGGATAGCGACGCCGTTGTAGGTCTTCTGGCCAAAGGTCACGGCCTCATAGCCCGCCTCCTTGAACGCGTCGTGCGGAAACTTGTCGTCAGTGAGCTTGAGCTCTTGCAGGCACAGCGCATCGACCGGGTTGGCCGCGAGCCAGGCCAGCACCTGGGGCAGGCGGACGGTGAGGGAGTTGACATTCCAGGTGGCGATTTGCATGTTATTGGCCTCCAGCGATTGATGGATAAGCGCTAAGTGCTATCAATTGATGAGCTTTTCATTCCGGCGCCGTGTCAACCTGCGCGCACGTAGGTCACAAAGCTGAAGGGCAGCCCCTTGGTGCTGACGTGGCGGCTGCGTGCGGATTCTGTCCACGGCGCACCCAGCGTGGGCGCGTAGGCATCCCCGTCGAAATCCTGGTCGATCTCGGTCACTTCCAGGCGGTCGGCCAGGGGCAGGGCCTCGGCGTAGATCTGCGCGCCGCCGATCACCCACACCGTCTGATCGGCAGGTGCCTTCTGCAGCGCATCCTGCAGGCTGGTGGCGCGCACGGCGCCCTCGGCCTGCCAGTCGCCCTGGCGCGTGACCACGATGTTGGTGCGGCCGGGCAGGGGGCGAAAACGCGGGGGCAATGAGTCCCAGGTCTTGCGGCCCATGATGACGGCGCAGCCCTGCGTGAGTTGCTTGAAGTGCGCCATGTCCTCCGGGATGTGCCATGGGATGGTGTTGTCCTTGCCAATGACGCCGTTGGCGGCGCGGGCGTAGATGAGGTGCAGGGGCATGGTGGGGCCTCCTTGTTTCAGATATGCAAGGCGGCGAGGGCGCCCACGCCCAGGCCCACGGCAGCCACGCCGTACATGCCGTACTCCAGCCATTTTTTCTTGGTCAGCAACGCAATGGCGGCCAGGGCGATCGCCACCTGCAGCGCCGTGGTGGCCTGTGCCCAGCGGTGGTGCTGGTGCATCTGGGCCTCGCTCTTGCGGTCGAACTCATGGGCGTCGGCTTCGAGTTTTTCGGCCACCACCTTGATCTCGTTTTTCTCGGCCTCGTAGCGCTCCACCTTGGTCTGGTAGCCCGCCTTGCGGTCATCGGGCGCCAGGTCGCGGGCCAGCTCGGCCAGGGATTGCTTGGTGCTCTTGGACTGGAAGTAATTCCACTGGTTGGATGCTTCGGTCTTCTTGATGGCTGCGTCGTTCTTGAGCAGGCCGGCATTGGCTTGCGTGGCGCCGCCCATGTAAGCAAAGATGGCACCCACCGTGGCCACGATGGCGGTGAACATGGCGATCTTGTTCATCGACGAGTTGCTGTCGGTGCCGTGCGCTGCAGCGTGGTCGCCGTGGGTGGCATGCTCCACTGCGTGGTCGTGGGGGCCGTGTACGTGAAATCCGCCGGAAGACATGGATAAAAGCTCGTGGTGTTGGGTGGAAGCAGGCAAGGCGCTGTTGACTCTGCCCTTGGGACTCAAGAGGTAGGGGGTACCAAAGAGGGATGTCGGCTGATCAAACGGCCACAGGAGCCTTGATGGCGGGGTGGCACTGGTAGTCCAGCACTTCAAAGTCTTCGTACTCGTAGTCAAAGATGCTGTCGGGCTTGCGTTTGATGTTCAAGACCGGGTAGGGGTAGGGCGTGCGCGCCAGCTGGGTCTGCACCTGCTCGTGGTGGTTGCTGTAGATGTGGCAGTCGCCGCCGGTCCAGATGAAGTCGCCCACATCCAGGTCGCACTGCTGGGCCACCATGTGGGTCAGCAGTGCATAGCTGGCGATGTTGAAGGGCACTCCGAGGAAGATGTCTGCGCTGCGCTGGTACAGCTGGCAGCTCAGCGTGCCGCGCCCGCCGGGTTCTTGCGCCGGGGCCACGTAGAACTGGAAGAACGCATGGCAGGGCATGAGCGCCATCTTGTGCAGCTCGGCCACGTTCCAGGCGCTCACGATGATGCGGCGCGAGTCGGGATTCGTTTTGAGCGTATTGATCACATCGCTGATCTGGTCGACGTGTCCGCCGTCCGGCGTGGGCCAGCTGCGCCATTGCACGCCGTACACCGGGCCCAGGTCGCCGTCCTCGCGCGCCCACTCGTCCCAGATCGTGACTCCGCGCTCTTTCAGCCAGTTGTTGTTGCTGGAGCCCATCAGGAACCACAGCAACTCCTGGATGATGGATTTGAGGTGCACCTTCTTGGTGGTGACCAGCGGGAAGCCCTCTTTCAAATCAAACCGCATCTGATGACCGAACACGCTGGTGGTGCCGGTGCCGGTGCGGTCGGATTTGTGCACCCCATGGGTGAACACGTGGCGCATGAAGTCTTCGTATTGTGAGCGGACGGGGCGGGCGTGTTCTGTCATGGCAGTTGGAAGGCGAAAGACGCGATTTTAGGGGGCGGCTGCCGGCAGGAACCGGCTAAGCTCGCAGACCTTTTCGCCCAGCTGCCCTTTCTAGAAAGAAGCCCCCGATCATGCGCCCTGTCTCTCCAGCCCCTTTGTCACGCGCCGTGCTGGCCGCTCTTGCGTTGGCGGTGCTGCTGCCGGGTTGCGTGGGCACGGTACCCACCGCGCCCACTGCGCCGCGCAAGGTCGCGCGTCCTGTGCCCAACGACGTACCTGCCGCGCCCGCCAATCCCTGGGGGAACCTGCAAACCCAGGTAGGCAACTATCCGGTCGGGGGCTCAGACTTCCTGCGTGCCGGCCCGCTGGCCGAGCGGCTGCGTGGGCTGCTCGGTCTCGCCAACTACAACGTGCTGCTGGACAACCTGCAGGTGAGTGGGCCGCTGCGGCAAGACGGCTCCATGCTCTACATCACCGGCAACCGGCCGGACGCAGGCGACACGGCGGCCGCCGCCATCGTGATCCACGCCGCCACCGACACGGTACGCGTATGGCTGCTGACCGGCGGGGAGGAATGGGACGTGCAGGACCTGGGGACCCCGAAGACCCTGCCGGCCCACGTTGCCACGATGATGGAAAACGCGCGGCGCTGAGCTCGCAGCCGACCTGTCCGCGTGGTGGCGTGCCCAGGATCTGGGCGGGAATGTGTTTCTATAATCGAGAATCATTCTCAAAAAGGCCGTCACGCCATGTCTGCCGCTCATCCCCTGCACGCGCTCTACAGCCACCACCACGGATGGCTGCAGTCCTGGCTGCGCCGGCGGCTCGGTTGTGCCGACGATGCGGCCGACCTGGCGCAGGACACTTTCGTGCGCCTGCTCGCACGGCCGACCGCCATCGCCCCCGACGCGATGCGCGAGCCGCGCGCCTACCTGACCACGGTGGCACGCGGGCTGCTGGTGGACTTCTGGCGCCGGGGTGAACTGGAGCGCGCCTACCTGGCAGACCTGGCCCTGCAGCCCGAGGTGCTGCAGCCATCCCCCGAAGAGCGCCTGGCCGCCGTGCAGATGCTCCACGCGGTCGATGCATTGCTGCAGGGCCTGACGCCCAAGGCGCGCGCAGCGTGGCTCATGAACCGGCTCGATGGCCTCACGCATGCAGAGATTGCCGAGCAGCTGCAGGTGTCGGTGCCCCGCGTGCGCCAGTACCTGGCCAACGCCATGCGCCACGCCTACCACCTGCGTTTTGGCGGCGCGGCGTGAGCAGTGCGGGCTGGACAATGGGCGGCCCACCTGGTGGTACAGGCGACGACCATCCCGTGCCGCCTGCCGTGCTGGAGGCCGCCATCGGCTGGCAACTGCGCCAGGGCGAGGGTGATAACTCGCCGGCGGACGCCCAAGCCCTGGCCGACTGGCTGGCCGCACACCCCGACCATGCCCGCGCCTGGCGCCAGCTGGGCGACATCGACCAGCACTTGGCCCGTGCCGCCGCAGGTCCCGGAGCACGCGCAGCGTTGCTGCTGCCACCGCGCCAGCGCCGTCCTGCCCGTGTGGCGGGCGCCGTGCTGGGCCTGGCATTGGCGGTGGCCTGCGGGGTGCTGGTGCTGGACCGCTACCAGCCCGTGGGCCAGTTGCTGGCCGACCACCGCACCGCCACCGGTGAGCGCCGCACCATCGTGCTGCCCGACCAGACCGTGCTGCACCTGAACACCCGCAGCGCTGTGGATGTCGTGTTCAGCCAAGACCAGCGCGCCATCCACCTGCGCGCGGGCGAGGTGGCCGTGGAAACCAGCCATGCCGACCCGGCTGAGCGGCGCCCGTTCGTCGTGCTGACCGAGGACGGCAGCCTGCGCGCCCTGGGCACCCGCTTCACCGTGCACCGCTGGCCACAGGCGCCCGCTGCTGGCAGCGATGGGGCGCAGGGCAGCGGCGCGCCCGCCACCGAGGTTGCCGTCACCCAGTCGGCCGTTGCGGCCCGCCCGGCGAACTGTGCGGCAGCAGCGTCCGAGCCGTGCGCTGCCGAGCGCATCGTGTCGGCCGGGCAGGGCGCGCGGCTGGAAGGCGGGCGGGTGGACCCGTGGGCGGCCCCGCCCGATGCCGACGCATGGAAGGACGGAATGCTGGTCGTGGACAACCAACCTTTGGGCGAGGTGGTGGCCATGCTGGCGCGGCACCGGGTCGGCCACCTGGGTGTCGACCCCCGTGTGGCCGGGTTGCGCGTGACGGGCACGCTGCCCCTGGCGGACACCGACCAAGCCCTGCTGGCGCTGACCGCGGCCGTGCCGGTGGAGGTGGTCTGGACCACGCGCTGGTGGGTCATGCTCAAGCCGCGTGCTGCGCCCTGAGGATGAAAATACTAAGAAAATCGGCCGCTACCGCTTGATGGGCAAGCGCTGGCAGCTATCAAAAAATGAGTGACTTGGTGCGGCTGATCGACGGTTCCATTCAGTTCAACCCAGATCAACCAGCCGAAGGAGATCAACCCAGAGCGCCGCTGCCAGCCGGCATCCCATCCACCAGCGATGCCGGCCCAAAAAAAGAAATTGCCCCGGCCCCCTCTCACTTTTCGGCACCCGTTCGGCAATCAGACAGAGACCGTGCATCGGCGCGGTTGCCCCTCTTTTCTGACGTGACCGTTTCGGAGCCTGACCCATGCCCTCTGCTGTTTTCCCCTTTCCGCTGAACCCCTGCGCTGCGGCGCTGCTGCTCGCGTTGGGGGCCTCTGCCGTGGCCGCACAGCCAGCCACGGTGCAGGCCCCTGCGGCCCCGGCCAGCGCTGCGGCCGTGCGCGACTACGACCTGCCCGCCGGGCCGCTGGGAGCAGCCCTCAACCGCATCGCGCGCGATGCAGGCTTGGCGCTCACCGCCGATGCGCAGTTGGTGGAAGGCCGCAACGCGGCGCCCGTGCGCGGCCGCTTCGATGCACCCGAGGCACTGCGCCGCGCGCTGGCGGGTTCGGGGCTGGAGCTGCGGCAGGCCACGGGCGGCGTCTTCACGCTGCGCGAGGCATCGCGCCCTGCAGCGCAGGCACCCCGGCTCAGCGATGCCGCCACCCTGGGCGCGGTCACCGTGACGGCCAGCGCCGAGGCAGCGCCCGGCGATTTGGCGCCCGCCTATGCCGGCGGCCAAGTCGCCACGGGCAGCCGGGTCGGCCTGCTGGGTCAGCAGAGCCTGATGGACACGCCGTTTCACATCACCAGCTACACGGCCGAACTCATGCAGGACCAGCAGGCGATCACCGTGGCCGATGTGCTGGCCAACGACCCGTCCGTGCGCACGGTGTCCTACAGCCTGACGAACGCTGCCGCGGGGGGCGACATCTTTCTGATCCGCGGCTTCTCGGTGCAGGACTCCGTGCTGTTCGACGGGATCGGCGGCATCGCCACCAACCGTGCCGTGGCGGTCGAAGCGGCCGAGCGCGTCGAGGTGCTCAAGGGCCCCAACGCGCTGCTCAACGGCATGGCGCCTGGGGCGGGCGGCGCGGTGGGCGGCGCCATCAACCTGGTGCCCAAGCGGGCGGGCGATGTGCCGCTGACCCGCCTGACTACCACTTACCTGTCCAAGGGCAACCTGGGCGGCCACCTGGACGTGGGCCGCCGGTTCGGCGACGACCACCAGTGGGGTGTGCGCTTCAACGGCGTCTACCGTGACGGGAAGACCGCCACCCAGGGCCAGTCCGTCGAGCTGGGCGCTGCGGCGCTGGCCGTGGACTACCGGGGCAGCCAGTTGCGGGCCTCGGTAGATGCCGGCCACCAGACGATGAACAACGAAGCGCCGCAAGGCGCCGCGGGCTTCGGCATCGACGACGCCATCGACATCCCCAGGCCGCCCCGGGCAAGCCATCGCATCGCGCAGGACTGGGAGTTCGCCAGGTCGCAGAGCAACTACCTGTTGGCCAAAGCCGAGTACGACCTCACCCCGGACTGGACGCTCTCTGCGGCGGCCGGTGGCAGCCACACGCGGTCTCGCTACCTCGCCACCGACGTGTTCGTGACCAGCGTGCAGGGCGATGCGCAGGCCACCACGTACTTCTGGCCCAACTGGACGAACTACCGCACCGTGCAAGGCGGCCTGCAAGGCACGGTGCGTGCCGGCGAGCTCACGCACCGCATCCACCTGCATGCGTCGTACCTGAAGAAGGACAGCGGCTTCACGGCGCAGTACTACGGCTTCGACAGCTTCGCCACGAACATGTATGCGCCCGCGGCCACCGCGCGTCCGTCGATCGAAGGTTTCTCATCGCGGCCGCCACAGACCGATTCCTTGCAGTTGCCGTCTGTGGCGCTGGCCGACACCGTCTCGCTGTGGCAAGACCGCCTGTCCGTCACCCTGGGTGCCCGCTACCAGCGCGTGAAGGTCGTCAAGTACGACACCACCACCGGGGCCGGCAGCACCGCGTACGACGAGCATGCGGTAACGCCGGCGCTGGCGGCGGTGTTCAAGCTACAGCCGCACGTATCGCTCTACGGCAATTACATCGAAGGGCTGGTTCAGGGCGATTCAGCGCCACTGGGCACCACCAATGCCGGGCAGGTGTTTCCGCCGGTCCGGACGAAGCAGCGGGAGGTGGGCGTGAAGGCCGATTGGGGCCGCTTCAGCACCACGGCGAGCCTGTTCCACATCCAGAAGCCGAGCGGGCTGGTGGCGTCCAACGGCGATGGCACGTTCACCTACCAGGTCGGTGCAGAGCAGCGCAACCGCGGGGTCGAGCTCAATGTCTTTGGCGAGGTGGCCCGGGGCACGCGCATGCTGGGCGGCGTGACCTTCAACGATGCCCGGCTGACCAAAACCGAAGGCGGCACCTACAACGGCAACGCCGCACCCAATGTGTCGCGCTGGCAGCTCAACCTGGGCAGCGACCACGATGTGGCTGCCGTTCCAGGACTGACGCTGTCGGCCCGCATGATCTCCAGCAGCGCGCAGCATGTGGACGCCGCCAACCTGCGGCGCATTCCGGGCTGGACGCGCTGGGACATCGGTGCCCGCTACAAGACCCGCGCCGGGGGGCGGCCGCTGGTGCTGCGGGCGAGCGTGGACAACCTGTTCAACCGCAACTACTGGTCCAGCGGCTCCGGCAACTGGCTGTATGTGGGAAGTCCTCGCACGGTGACTCTCTCTACCACGGTGGATTTCTGACGGGAGCAGTGCTGCCGTGGGCGGACGGACAAATGGATGGAGGAGGAGGTAGTGGTGTCTTCCCCGGTGGGCCTTGGTGCACGAAATATGGATTAAATTGGCCTCTATCGCTTGATGGGTGAGCGCCAAGAGCTATTGATTTGATAGTGATTTGGGGCATCCGCGACTTCAACCATGCTGGGGGTCCGGCCCCTCTCTTTCTGGTCGGTTAGATACCCTGTTGACACATCTAGGTATAAATCCTGAGTATCTGGTGCAAATTAGTATTTGTGGAGGCATCTGGAGTACCAATCGAGCATTGCAGCATCGGTATCGTTCAGTTCGTCAATGCCGTATGCCTGCACTGGCGTTGAACGGTCGATCCCATACCAATTACGAAGGAGACATTCCGATGCCACATTCCCCCCGTGTTTTTGCTCCTCAGCGCCTCGCCCTGGCCGCTGCACTGGCCCTGTCGCTGTGCGGCGCCGCCAGCGCGCAGACCGAGCTGGTCATTGCCACCGTGAACAACGGCCACATGATCGAGATGCAAAAGCTCAGCAAAAACTTCGAGCAGGCCAACCCCGACATCAAGCTCAAGTGGGTCACGCTGGAAGAAGGCGTGCTGCGCCAGCGCGTGACCACCGACATCGCCACCAAGGGCGGCCAGTTCGACGTGATGACGATCGGCATGTACGAGGCGCCCATCTGGGGCAAGAAGGGCTGGCTGCAGGAGCTCAAGACCGACGCCGCCTACGACGTGGACGACCTGCTGCCCGCCGTGCGGGGCGGCCTGTCCATCGACGGCAAGCTGTTCGCTGCGCCGTTTTATGGCGAAAGCTCGATGCTCATGTATCGCAAGGACCTGGCCGACAAGGCCGGCGTGCAGGTGCCGGAGCGTCCCACCTGGCCGCAGATCAAGGACTTGGCCGCCAAGATGCACGACCCCAAGAACGGGGTGTACGGCATCTGCCTGCGCGGCAAGCCGGGCTGGGGCGACAACATGGCCTTCCTGACCACGCTGGTCAACACCTTTGGCGGCCAGTGGTTCGACATGCAGTGGAAGCCGCAGCTCGAATCCAAGCCCTGGAAGGACGCGATCACCTTCTACGTCGACCTGCTCAAGAACTACGGCCCACCCGGCTCGTCGGCCAACAGCTTCAACGAGATCCTGGCGCTGACCAACTCCGGCAAGTGCGGCATGTGGGTCGACGCGACCATCGCGGCATCGTTCGTGAGTGACCCCAAGCAGTCCAAGGTGGCCGACCAGATGGCCTTTGCCCAGGCGCCCACCATGAACACGCCCAAGGGCGCCAACTGGCTGTGGTCGTGGAATCTGGCCATTCCCGCAGGTTCGAAGAAGGTGGATGCTGCGCAGAAGTTCATCACCTGGTCCACCAGCAAGGACTACATCCAGTTGGTGGCCAAGACCAACGGCTGGGCCAATGTGCCCGCCGGCACGCGCAAGAGCACGTATGCGGCGCCGGAGTTCCAGAAGGCCGCGCGTTTTGCTGCCGCAGAGAAGACTGCCATCGACTCGGCCAACCCCACGGATTCGACCTTGCCCAAGAGCCCGTATGTGGGCGTGCAGTTCGCGGCCATTCCTGAGTTCCAGGCCATCGGCATCGCGGTGGGTCAGCAGATGAGCGCAGCACTGGCGGGCAAGACGACGGTGGACGCCGCGCTCAAGGCCAGCCAGGTGTCGGCTGACCGCGAAATGAAAAAGGCCGGCTACTACAAATAGGCATTCATTCGGCTACTGCGCTGGCCGATCCGGCGCCTGTATTCCTCGCCGTACAAACGTGCGGCTCCGGTACAGCAACCCCGACTCGGCCCACTCGCGACGCCGACTGAACGCCTATCTTTGCTGGACTATTTTCTGAGGCTTCCATGAACCGCCGCCTGCTCCCTCGCCTGCTGCTCACGCCTGCCATGGCCACGCTCTTCCTGTGGATGATCGTGCCGCTGGTGATGACGATCTACTTCTCGCTCATCCGCTACAACCTCATGCAGCCGGACCAGACCGGCTTTGCCGGGCTGGAGAACTTTGAGTATTTCGTCACCGACCCCTCGTTCGGCACGGCGGTGGTCAACACCATCTTGCTGCTGGGTAGTGTGATTCTCATCACGGTGGTGTTCGGCATTGCGATTGCGCTGCTCATCAACGAGCCGTTTGCGGGCCGTGGCATCGTGCGGGTGCTGCTGATTTCGCCGTTCTTCGTCATGCCCACGGTGAACGCGCTGATGTGGAAGAACATGATGATGAACCCCATCTACGGCGTGCTCGCCCAGGTGTGGATGTTCTTTGGCGCACAGCCGGTGGACTGGCTTACCGACCACCCGCTGTTCTCGGTGATCGTCATGGTGTCATGGCAGTGGCTGCCGTTTGCCACGCTGATCTTCATGACCGCATTGCAGAGCATGAACCACGAACAGCTTGAAGCCTCGCGCATGGACGGCGCCAACTACCTGCAGCAGCTGCGCTACCTGTATGTGCCACACCTGGCGCGCTCGGTGGCGGTGGTGGTGATGATCGAACTCATCTTTTTGCTCAGCATCTTTGCCGAGATCTACACCACCACGGGTGGCGGGCCGGGCGATGCGAGCACCAACGTCACCTTCCTGATCTTCAAGCAGGCACTGCTCAACTTCGACGCGGGCGTGGCCTCGGCAGGTGCGCTGTTCGCAGTGTTGCTCGCCAATATCGCGGCGGTGTTTCTGATCCGCATGGTCGGCAAGAACCTTGACAAGTAAGACGGGGCAACGCTCATGACAACGACAAAACGACGCCGCTCCAATTTCCCGCTGGGCCTGCTGGCCCTGCGCACCGCCGCTGCCTGGGGCGTGGCCCTGCTGCTGTTCTTTCCGCTGGGTTGGCTGTTCCTCACGGCGTTCAAGACCGAGTTGCAGGCCATCGCCGTGCCGCCGCAGCTGTTCTTTGTCCCCACGCTCGAAAACTTTCATGAGGTGCAGGAGCGCAGCGACTACCTGCTGTACGCCAAGAACTCGGTCATCACCAGCGTGGTCTCTACCCTGGTGGGGCTCATGCTGGCTGCGCCTGCGGCCTACGCCATGGCCTTCTTCAAGGGCAAGTACACCAAGGACATCCTCATGTGGATGCTCTCCACCAAGATGATGCCCGCCGTGGGCGCGCTGGTACCCATTTATGTGCTGGCGCAAAAGAGCCACCTGCTCGATACGCAGCTTGCGCTCATCATCGTGTTCGCGCTGTCCAACCTGCCCATCATGGTCTGGATGCTGTATTCGCACTTCAAGGACATCCCGCGCGAGATTCTGGAAGCCGCGCGCATGGACGGCGCCACGTTGTGGCAGGAGGTGCGCCTGGTGCTGCTGCCGCTGGGCATGGGCGGCCTCGCGTCCACCGGCCTCTTGTGCCTGGTGCTGTCATGGAACGAGGCCTTCTGGAGCCTGAACCTCAGCGCCGCCAAGGCCGGCACGCTGGCCACACTGATCGCGTCGTACTCCAGCCCCGAGGGCCTGTTCTGGGCTAAGTTGTCCGCCGCCTCGCTCATGGCCATTGCACCCATCGTGGTCTTTGGCTGGTTCAGCCAGAAGCAGCTGGTGCAGGGCCTGACGTTTGGCGCCGTGAAGTAAATGGACATGACTCCCCCCCCGAAGCGCCTCCGGCGCCTCCCCCTCCAGGGGGCGCAGCCAGCGGCCCGGCAAAGCCGGTTCCACGGCTACCGCGCCTTGCGCCCCTGTTCAAACCACCGCTGCTGGCGGATCGGAACCAACCTGTTATTCGGAGCACTAGAGTGGCCTACCTTCAACTGCGCGGCATCGAGAAATTCTTTGGTGAGCACCGCGCCATCAAGGGCATCGACCTCACCATCCAGCAAGGCGAGTTCATCGTCTTCGTCGGCCCCTCGGGCTGTGGCAAGTCCACGCTGCTGCGGCTGATCGCGGGGCTCGAAAACATCGACGGCGGCACCCTGATGCTGGACGGCCGCGACATCACCGACCAGCCCTCGAGCAAGCGCGACCTGGCGATGGTGTTCCAGAGCTATGCGCTGTACCCGCACATGAGCGTGTACGAGAACATGAGCTTCGCGCTCAAGCTCGCCAAGGTGGACAAGCAGGTGATCGACGAGAAGGTGCAGAACGCCGCGCGCATTCTCAACCTCACGCAGTACCTGCAGCGCACGCCCAAGGAGCTGTCGGGTGGGCAGCGCCAGCGCGTGGCCATCGGCCGCGCCATCGTGCGCGCGCCCAAGGTGTTCCTGTTTGACGAGCCACTGTCCAACCTCGACGCGGCGCTGCGCGGACAGACGCGCGTGGAGATCGCCAAGCTGCACCGCGACCTTGGGGCCACCACCATCTACGTCACGCACGACCAGGTCGAGGCCATGACGCTGGCCGACCGCGTGGTGGTGCTGCGCGATGGCGTCATCGAGCAGGTGGGCACGCCGCTGGAGCTGTACGACAAGCCTGCCAACCAGTTCGTGGCCCAGTTCATCGGCACGCCGCAGATGAATGTGGTGCCCTTGCCGCAGCTGCCATCGCCCGTGCAGCAGCAGGCACCCGCCGGGGCGGAGGGCGGCGCCATCGGCCTGCGCCCCGAGAACATCACGGTACGCAACACCGGCGCGACGCCGGTGCCGGGCCAGGTCGACCTGGTGGAAGCATTGGGCGCAGAGACGCTGATCTACGTGAGCACGCCCAGCGGCGCGCAGTTTGTGGCGCGCCAGAACGACCGCACAGGCCTGCGCGCCGGCGATGCGGTGAGCCTGGACATCGACGCGTCGCACGCCCATTGGTTCGACCCTGCGGGCCGTGTTGTCGCGGGTGCAGCTGCATGACCGCCGTGACCGCAGGCCGGGAATTGCACGGCAAGGTGGCCGCCGTCACCGGCGCTGCATCGGGCATCGGGTTTGCCAGTGCAAAGGCCATGGCCGACGCTGGAGCGCACGTGGTACTTATCGACCGCGATGAAAAAGCGCTGGACAAGGCTTGCGCTGCCATCGGCGCCCAAGCGTCGCCGCTGGTGCTGGATTTGCTGGACACAAAGCAGTGTGCGAGCCTGCTTGCGCGCACGCTGGCCATTGCGGGACAACTCGACATCTTTCACGCCAATGCTGGGTTGTATGTGGGCGGCGACCTGGTGGATGCCGACCCCGACGCCATCGACCGCATGCTCAACCTGAACGTCAACGTGGTGATGAAGAACGTGCACAACGTGCTGCCCCACATGATCGAGCGCGGCACGGGCGACATCATCGTCACCAGCTCGCTGGCCGCGCATTTCCCCACGCCGTGGGAGCCCGTCTACGCATCGTCCAAGTGGGCCGTCAACTGCTTCGTGCAGACCGTGCGCCGCCAGGTCTTCAAGCACGGCATCCGCGTGGGCTCCATCTCGCCCGGGCCCGTCATCACCTCGCTGCTGGCCGACTGGCCCGCGGAAAAACTCGCCGAGGCCAAGGCCAGCGGCAGCCTCATCGAGGCCTCCGAAGTGGCCGACGTGGTGCTCTTCATGCTCACCCGCCCGCGCGGCATGACCATCCGCGACGTCGTGATGATGCCCACGAACTTTGATCTCTAGAAACCCGCAGTCACGCACCATGAATTTCATCCTGCACCTGGGCCTGGGCTCGTTCCACCGCGCCCACCAGGCCGTTTACGTTCACGCATTGCGCCAGCAGGGCGACACGGGCTGGGCCATCGCAGGCGGCAACCTCCGCCCGGACATGGCCGACACCATCGCGGCGCTGCAAGCGCAGGATGGGCGCTACACGCTCGAAACCGTCACCCCCCAAGGCGAGCGCAACTACACCGTCATCGAGTCGATCCAACGGGTGATCCCCTACCAGGATGACCTGGCCCCGCTGATTGCCATGGGTGCCGACCCTGCCACGCGCATCATCAGCTTCACGGTGACCGAAGCGGGCTACTACCTGGATGCCCAGAACCAGCTCGACTGGCCCACGTTTGCCGACCTGCGCGCCGACCTGGCGGCCGTGAAGGCGGGCCAGGCAGGCCACACCATCTACGGCGGCCTGGTCAGCATCCTGCGCGCGCGCAGGGCAGCCGGTGCGGGCGCCGTGACGCTGATGAACTGCGACAACCTGCGCCACAACGGCGACCGCTCGCGCGGCGGGCTGCTGCAGTTCATCGAGGCGCTGGGCGATGCGCCACTCAAAGAGTGGGTAGAGCAGAACACCACGAGTCCCAACGCCATGGTGGACCGCATCACGCCGCGCCCCACGCCCGATGTGGCCGAGCGCGTGAAGGCTGCAACGGGTTGGGACGACAAGGCAGCACTCATGGGTGAAAGCTTTATCCAGTGGGTCATTGAAGACGACTTCATTGCAGGCCGCCCCGCGTGGGAAACGGTTGGTGTCGAGATGGTGCAGTCGGTGCAGGCCCATGAAGAGGCCAAGATCCGGCTGCTCAACGCTACCCACAGCTGCATTGCCTGGGCGGGCACGCTGGCGGGCTACCAGTACATCCACGAAGGCACACACGACGCAGCCATTCGCCAGATGGCCTACGACTACGTCACCGACGACGCGATCCCGGTGCTCCACACGCCCGAGCAACCATGTCCCATCAACCTGGAGCAGTACCGTGACGTGGTGCTGGACCGCTTCGGCAACCCCGCCATCGCGGACACCAACCAGCGCGTGGCCATGGATGCGTTCTCCAAGATCCCCGGCATGATTGCGCCCACTATCCGCGACCGACTGGCGCGCAACGCTTCGTTCGACAGCGTGGCCATGCTGCCTGCGCTGTTCCTGGCCTACCTGCAGCGATGGCATGTGGGGCAGATCCCCTACAGCTACCAGGACCAGGCCATGGACCCTGCCGTGGCGCATGCTATCTGTGATGCCGCTGACCCCGTAGCGGCCTATGCGGCCGACACGACCCTGTGGGGCGAGATGGCCAGCCACCCCCAACTGGTGGATGCGCTGCGCAAAGCCTATGCCCGCGTGTTGGCTTTTGTGGCGGAGCGGACAGGCGCCTGATGCTGGTGTAATTTGAGTCCACTACCGCCATGACCGTGAAGATGCCCATCGCCCCGCGCCAGACCAAGCCCGAGCTGGAGCACGACTATGTGCGCTCGCCCGCTCTGGGCTACGAGTCGCCCGAGACGGCGGGCTTCATCCGTTGCCTGTCGCACGGGTTTCCCACGCCGCTGGCGCGCTGGCATTACCACGACGAGTACGAGCTGCACCTGATCACCGCGACCTCGGGCAAGGTCTTTGTGGGGGACTGGATCGGTCAGTTCCAGCCCGGCCACCTGGTGCTGACCGGGCCGCGCCTGCCGCACAACTGGATCAGCATGGACCTGCCCGAAGGCGGCGTGCCGCTGCGCGACCTGGTGATCCAGTTCTCGCACGCGCCGCTGGTGGCCAGCAGCGAGACCATCCCCGAGCTGCGGGAGGTGCTGCCTCTGCTGGAGCGCGCGCGCCACGGCGTGGAGTTCTTTGGCATGGAAGCGCAGGCGCAAGAGCATTGGCACCGCATCAAGGCGCGCCAGGGGCTCGCCCGGTTCGGCGCTTTCTGCGAATTCATGAGCGACCTGGCGCGCTGCACCGACTTTCGCCTGCTGTCGAGCACGCAGCTGCAAAGCGAGGACAACGACACCCAGCTCGACCAGATCAACGCCATCGTGAGCCGCATCACCGACCACCTGGCCGACCCGCTGTCGGCGGCCGACCTGGCGCAAGAGCTGGGCATGACGGAGAGCCGCTTTTCGCGCTTCTTCCGCCGCGCCACGGGCAATACCTTCACCGACTTTGTGAATCTGGTGCGCGTGAACCGCGCGTGCCAGCTACTGATGGAGACCGAGCGCTACATCACGCACATTGCTTATGACGTGGGCTTCAACAACATGGCCAACTTCAACCGCCGCTTTCTGGACATCAAGGGCATGACGCCCAGCGAGTACCGCAAGCAGGGCGCGGGAAGGTTTGGAAAGACTTCCTGATCCCCGGCCGGATCTGCACCCTGAGAGGCGGGGGGAGGCCCTTGTTGCGTGACCCTTGCACGCAGCCCGCCAAAGGCAAAGGCCGGGCCATGGCTTTCACTGTGAATCACTGACATCTGTCCATCACCCATGTACCTCGGAATCGATTTAGGCACCTCGGGTGTCAAGCTCCTGTTGCTGGACGATGCGCACACTGTGGTCGCTACGGCAGATGCCGCCGTGCCCCAGCTGCGCCCCCAGCCCACCTGGAGCGAGCAGCACCCCGCCGACTGGTGGGCCGCCGTGGAGACTGCCGTGGCGCAGTTGCGCGCGCAGGCTCCCGCAGTGTGGGCGCAGGTGCGGGGCATCGGCCTCTCGGGCCACATGCATGGCGCGGTGGTGCTGGGCGCACAAGGCCAGGTGCTGCGCCCCGCCATCCTTTGGAACGATGGCCGAGCCAGCGCCGAATGTGTGCAGCTGGAAAACGCCGTGCCCTTGTCGCGCCAGATCACTGGCAACCTCGCCATGCCCGGCTTCACCGCGCCCAAGCTGCTGTGGCTGCGCACGCACGAGCCCGCCGTGTTCGACCGGATCCGCACCGTGCTGCTGCCCAAGGATTGGCTTCGCCTGCAGCTCACGGGTGATGCGGTGAGCGACATGTCCGACGCATCGGGCACGCTGTGGCTGGACGTGCAGGCGCGCGCCTGGAGCCCGGCCATGTTGCAAGCCTGTGGGCTCGATGTTTCGCACATGCCGACGCTGGCCGAGGGCAGTGCGCCCACCGGCACATTGCGCAGCGATGTGGCACGCCGCTGGGGGCTCGGTGACACCATCGTCGTGGCTGCTGGCGCGGGCGACAACGCCGCCAGTGCCGTGGGCGTGGGCGCCCGCACTGCGGGGCAGGGCTTTGTGTCGCTGGGCACCTCGGGTGTGGTCTTTCGCGTGACGGACGCTTTTGCGCCTGCCACCGAGCGCGCCGTGCATGCCTTTGCCCATGCGCTGCCGCAGCGCTGGCACCACATGTCCGTCATGCTCAGTGCAGCGAGTGCGTTTGGCTGGATCACCCGGCTCTCGGGGCGGGGCGACGAGGCGCAACTGTCTGACGCCGTGGGAGCCCTCAGCGCCAGCCGCCAGGCGCAGGCGCCACTGTTTCTGCCGTACCTGAGTGGCGAGCGCACACCGCACAACAACGCGGCTGCCACCGGCGTGTTCATGGGCCTGCGGGCCGAGCACGAAGCGGCGGACCTGGCCTATGCCGTGATGGAAGGCGTGGGCTTTGGCCTGCTTGATGGCCTCAATGCCATGCGTGCCGCCGGGGCCGGGCAGGGTGGTGCTGCCCGCCGGGATGATGAAGCCCTGGCCTTGGTCGGTGGCGGTGCCCGCGGCAACCCCTGGGCGCAGCTCTTGGCCAGCGCGTTAGGCACCCCGCTGCAGCGCCCGCAGGGCTCACACGCCGCAGCCGCCCTGGGGGCCGCGCGCCTGGCGGCCATGGCCTGCGGTGGTGACGAAGCCCACTGGTGCCAGCCCCTGCCCGCTGACGCCACCTTCATGCCACAGCCCGTACAACAAGCCCAGCTGGCCGAACGCTATGCCCGCTTTGTCGCGCTGTATCCCGCGCTGCAATCGCAGTTCTGACTGCTCCTCCCAAACGTCCATGACTTCCGCATCCACGATTTCCAACGCCACAGCGCCCATCCAAGCCGCCATTGCCGGCGAGGCCCTCATCGACCTCATTCGCCGCCCCGATGGCAGCTACCTGTCGTGCCTGGGCGGCGCGCTCTACAACCTGTGCCGTGCGCTGGCGCGACAGGGCGTGGGCATCCAGTACCTCAACCCCCTGTCGCGCGACCGTTTTGGGCGTGAACTGGCTGCGCAACTGGTGGCTGACGGCGTGGTGCTGGCCCAGCCCGAGCCCGTGCAGCAGGTCACCTCACTGGCCGTGGTCAACCTCGACGCACATGGCCACCCCGACTACGCCTTCTACCGCGAAGGCGTGGCCGACCGCGCCGTGTCCGCCGCAGGTCTGGGCGATAGCTGCACCGCCTTGCCCGCGCTGCAGTTGGTCTGCACCGGCGCGCTGGCGCTCGACACGCGTGACACTGCCATCTACCAGCCGTGGCTGGCCGCCCAGCGCGCTGCAGGCCGCTGTGTGGTGGTTGATGCCAACCTGCGCCCCTCCGTCATGCCCGACCTGGCGGCCTACCGCACCGCGGTGCACGCCGCGCTGGCCCACGCCCACATCATCAAGGCCAGCGACGAAGACCTGGAGCATCTGGCTGTGCCTGGTGTGTATGCCCTGGCCCGCGCACAGCACCTGCTGGCGGCCAACCCGCAGGCCCATCTGCTGGCACTGACGCTGGGCGCGGAAGGCGCCTGGCTGCTGCACCGCAACGGCGTGCAGTGTTTTGCCAAAGAGGCCCAGCCGCTGCCAGTGGTGGACACCGTGGGCGCGGGCGACAGCTTTCTGGCAGGGCTGCTGGCGCATTTGCTGCGGCAGGCGCAGGCCGCCGGGGTTGCGACTTTTGCGCAGTTCGTAGACGAGCTGACGGCCGATGCCTGCCAGCAGGCACTGCGCCATGCGCTGGCCAGCGCCAGCCTGTGTGTCATGGAGCAAGGCTGTGTGCCCCCAGGGTGGCAGGCCGCCCGCGCTTGGGGCCAGCAGCATCCCGCCGCCCAAGACCCGCGCTGACGTCCGAGGAGGGGTATCGCCCTCGTCAAGGCTGTCCGTCTATCATTTCCCGTCGCAGATTTGCGGAGGATGCCGATGACGGAGTTTCTGGTTGCGATGCTGTGGTCAGTGGTTGAAGTGCTGATCGTCTTCACGGGTGCTCAGGTGGTGCGGGTGGTCGGCCTGGGCCGCTGGCGCTCTGAGCGCTGGGGCAGCAACGAAGCGCGGACCTGGAGTGCAGCGGGCGCACTGTCGTTCCGGCATGAAGGACAACGTGTGGTGACGACCAATGGCCTGATATTCGTGGGCTTGTTGTTCTATGGGGTGCTCGCAGTGTTGGCTGTCGCGCTTGCAGGGCTGGTTTCGGCGTGATTGCGGTTAGCGCAGTGCCTCAGGGCACAAAGATCATCCCGGTGGGCCCCGAGGCGGCAGAAGCCGCCTGCACGGTCATCCGTCGGTCCATCACCCACTGCTGCGTGCTCGACCATGCCAATGACCCCGCTATCCTGACGGCCTGGCTGGCCAACAAGACGCCCGAGAACCTGGCTGCGTGGATGTCTGCGCCGGGCGCTGCGGTGTGGGGTGCATACCGGGGCGGAACGATGGTGGGCTTTGCGCTGCTGGCGAGGGCCACGTTGGCGTTGTGCTATGTGGTGCCAGAGGCCTTGCACCAGGGCGTAGGCCACGCCCTACTGCGTGAGGCCGAGGCTCACGCGCGACAGTCGCGGCTGGCGGCACTGGGGCTGGAGAGCACGCGAACGGCGGAGGCTTTTTACCGCCGCAATGGCTATGAACCCGCAGGTGCAGTGCAGTCTTGGGCAGGGCTGCAGGCACAGCCGATGCGCAAGGTGTTCTGAAGGGGGCTCTGGGCCGCGTGGAACGCGATGCCCAGAGCCACGACTTCGCCGAGTGCCCTGTCCATCAGGCTGGCAGTTGTTGGAAGCGAGAATGTTAATAAAAAATGGCCCTGGCGCTTGATGTGTAAGCGCAATCAGCTATTGTTTTCATAGTAAATCTCGGAGTGGCCGGCAGGCGTTGATCAGAGTTCCTGCGAGTAGACGATGGACCCATGGTGCTTGGCCATCTTGTCGTACAGCAGTCGCGCGGTGGTATTGGTTTCGTAGGTTTGCCAATACACGCGCGATGCCTTGGCTGCCCGCGCTGCGCTGTACACGGCGTCGATGAGCGCACGCCCCACGCCCCGGCCCCGCGCGGCTTCGTTGGTGTACAGGTCGCTCAGGTAGCAGATGTGATCGATGCGTGTTGTGCTGCGGTGAAAAAGGTAGTGCGCAAGCCCGAGGATCTTGCCGCCCGCAGCGTCGTGCGCCACGAGGCAGAAGACGGGCTCTGCCGGGTCCAGCAAGCGCTGCCAGGTGGTTGCGTTGATGTGCTCGGGCAGCGCAGTGGCTCCAAAGCGGCCATAAAACGCGTTGTAGCCATCCCAGAGTGGGCGCCAGGCGGCGTAGTCTTCGGGCTGGACGGGGCGCACGGTAACCGCAGCGGTCATGGGGTGACCTCCAGTGGATTTATTGGAGCACCCGCCCCGGGTTCATGATTCCCTGCGGGTCCAGCGCCTGCTTGATGGCGCGCATCATGCCCATGGCCACAGGCGACTGGTACTTCTCCAGCTTGTCGGCCTTGAGTTCGCCAATGCCGTGCTCGGCCGAGAATGAGCCGCCGAACTCGGCCACGGCCTCATAGACGAGGTGGTTCACATGGGCTTCGTACTCGCGCAGAAAGGCCTTGGGGTCGCCCTCGGCGGGCGCCTGCACGTTGTAGTGCAGGTTGCCGTCGCCCAGGTGGCCAAAGTTGACCAGGCGCACGCCGGGGATCTCGCGCTGTAGCACCGCGTCGGTGTGGGCCACAAAGGCGGGGATGCGCGAGATCTGCACCGAGATGTCGTGCTTGATGTTCAGGCCCTCTTCGGCCTGGGCGAGCGGAATGCTCTCGCGGATGTGCCAGAGCTGGTGGGCCTGCGTGAGGTTCTCTGCCACCACGGCGTCGGTCACGCAGCCCATTTCAAACGCGGTCTCCAGCAGCGACTCAAACCGTGCACGCGCGTGTTCTTCGGATTCGCTGTCGGAGTTTTCGAGCAGCACGCACCAGGGCGCGTTGTCGTCGCCCAGAAAGGGCACGCGCAGCTGCGGCATGTGCTTGCCCACCAGGCTCAGCGCAAACTGGCCCATCACCTCAAAGCCCGTGAGGCCCGCACCCAGCTGCTTGTGCGCCAGGCCCAGCAGCGCCACGGCGTGTTCCATCGACGGCACGGCGGCCCAGGCGGTGAGGCGTGCGGCGGGCTCGGGGTAGAGCTTCATCGTCGCAGCGGTGATGATGCCCAGCGTGCCCTCGCTGCCGATGAACAGGTCGCGCAGGTCGTAACCCGTGTTGTCCTTGCGCAGGCCCTTGAGGCCATCCCACACCTCTCCCTGGGCGGTGACCACCTCAAGCCCCAGGCACAGGTCGCGCGCGTTGCCGTAGCGCACCACCTGTGTGCCGCCTGCGTTGGTGCTCAGATTGCCGCCAATGGTGCAGCTGCCCTCGGCCGCGAGTGACAGGGGGAACAGCACGCCCGCGTTCTGCGCAACATCCTGCAGGTTCTGCAGGATGCAGCCAGCTTCCACCGTCATGGTGAGGTTGTCGGTGTCCACGCTGCGCACTGCGTTCATGCGGGTGAGGCTCAGCACGATCTGCGTGCCCGAGTCATCGGGCGTGGAGCCCACGGCCAAGCCAGTGTTGCCGCCCTGGGGCACGATGGCGGTGCCTGCTGCTGCGCAGGCCTTGACCACGGCCGCCACTTCCTGCGTGCTGGCGGGGCGCACCACGGCCAGGGCCTTGCCGCGCACGCGACGGCGCCAGTCCTGCTCCCAGGCAGAGAGGTCGCCTTCGGTGATCACATGGGCGGGGCCGACGAGGGCGCGCAGGGTGTCAAGCAGAGTGGTCATGGTCAAGGAGTTTCTTCTTCAAGGCGATGAAAAGAGGAGGCCAGCATCAGGATGCAGCAGAGGCGGCTGCAGCCGCCTTGGCATTGCGCTGGCGCAGCCGCACGTGCAGCGTGCAGGCGGTGAACAACACGAGGCACAGGGCCACCTCGGCCCAGGCCAGCCACTGCGATGGGGGCTTGTCGCTCCAGCCGCGCACCACGCCTTCGGTGAAATACAGCCAGATCACCAGGCTGACCCAGCGGTAGGTGTACATGCGGTTCTTGAGAATGCCCGCAAGCGGGATGCACAGCGGAAGCGCCTTGAGTGCGAGCCATGAGCCACCAGGGCGCAACGGGGCAAGCACCAGTTCCCACGCAAGGCACAGAACAATCAGCGCCAGGAGGCTGCCGGTGGCCAGCCAGCGCGTGGATTCCACAGCGCTGTCTGCAGGAACGGGGAGGGCGGGCGGGGCAGAAGGGGATGCAGTCATTGGGGTGGCATCATATCGGCCATGTCCTTGTCCTTACAGGCAGTGGCCCAGCGCGCGGAGGCGCTGGTGACCGATCTGTCGCACTTCCCCTGGAAAACCACGGCCCAGACGCTGCGTGAGCGCTTTCGTGAGGACCATCTGGGGCTCACGGCCAGCAGCCTGACCTTCACCACCATTCTGGCGCTGGTGCCCTTCTTCACCGTGGCGCTGGCAGTGTTCACGGCCTTCCCCATCTTCGGCAAGCTGCAGGATGCGTTGCAGGGCTGGCTGGTCAGCAGCCTGGTGCCCGACAGCATCTCGCGACAGGTGCTGGGCTACCTCACGCAGTTTGCGGCAAAGGCCAGCAGCCTGGGGGTGGCGGGGTTCAGCATCTTGCTGGCCACGGCGCTGGCGCTGATCCTCACCATCGACCGCACCCTCAACGACATCTGGCGCGTGCAGCGGCTGCGGCCGCTGGGCCAGCGGGTGCTGATCTACTGGGCCGCCATCACGCTCGGCCCGCTGCTCATGGGGGCGAGCCTGGCCCTGACCTCGTATGTGATGTCGGCCTCGGGCGGGCTGGTCAAGCGCCTGCCCGATGGTGTGCAGCTGCTGTTCGATTCGATCCAGTTTGTGGTGCTGGCTGGGGGCATGGCGTCGCTGTACCACTATGTACCCAACACGCCGGTGAAGTGGCGGCACGCCTGGATGGGAGGGCTGTTCGTGGCCGTGTGCATCGAGCTGGCCAAGAAGGTGCTGGCGCTGTACCTCGGCAAGGTGCCAACGTATTCGGTGGTGTACGGTGCATTCGCCACGCTGCCCATTTTGCTGGTGTGGATCTATGTGGCCTGGGTCATCGTGCTGCTGGGCGCGGTGGTCACGGCCTACCTGCCCAGCTTGCTGGCGGGTGTGGCGCGGCGCGGCACCGTGGCGGGCTGGACGTTTCAACTGGCGGTGGAGGTGCTGCAGCAGCTGCACCGCGTGCGCCACCAGCCCCTCAAAGGCCTGCGCCCCGGCCAGCTCGCCCAGTTGCTGCGGGTGGACGTGCTGCAGCTGGCCCCGGTGCTGGAGGCGCTGACCGCGCTGGACTGGGTGGGCCAGGTCAACGATGCGGCGGTGGACGCTGCGGACGTGCCCGAGCCGCGCTATGTGCTGCTGGCCAACCCGGGCGCGACACCCCTGGCGCCGCTGGTGCAGCGCCTGCTGCTGGAGCGCGCCGAGAGCCTGCAGCCGCTGTGGTTACAGGCCCGGCTGGACGGGTTGCTGCTGGAGGATGTGCTGCAGGTGGGCGCAGGCGCTGACCCCGGCCTGGGCGCGCAGCGGGTCGTGCCCATGTAAGCTATCGAAAATATAGCTGCTGGCGCTTGTTGGATAAGCGCTGGAGCCTGTTTTTGCTTCAGGTTTTGTAGCAGATCAGTTGGCACCTGTGCTGAATCTGTCAAACTAAAAGCTCAACTCCGGAGGAAAAAAATGGGCATCGTTAAGGCAGCTATGGCCGAAGAGGAAAGCAAGCGTCAAACGGCGGTAGAAATTCTGATGAAAGTTGGATTTCTCGATCATTGTGAGCACCATGAAGAAATCATCTTCACGGTTGGAGGCGATGAGGAAGTAACTGGGGCCTACAAGTACGGCAACGCGAACTGGACTGCCTATCAGGGATCGTTTAAAGATCGTAAGGACATGACGGACCATATCAAGCAGGAGTCAGAGAACTCTGACTACGCAAACGATGGCTGCGAAATCTGTCGATCGATGTTTGAAAAAGACTGAGGCAGCCGCAACAGTAGGGTGCTTGAACGGGTATTGGACGTTGGGATGAGCTATGCACCCGGCCAAGCCAAGCCCGAAGGGACTGATGCCAATCACCGCCACGGCAAGAGTGCCGAGGCGGTATTCACCGACGTCGGCGTCTTGCGCATCGAAGTTCCCCGAGACCGCGAACACGCCATCGACGCGCTGCGCGGCTTTGCGCTGCTGGGCATCCTCATGGTCAATGCGGGCAGCTTTGCTTCCACCTACTTTGGCGTGGGGGTGTCTGACCCAGCCTTCTCGCGGCCGGTGGACCACGCCGTGCGCTGGCTGGTGAGCTTCTTCTTCGAGACCAAGTTCTATCTGCTGTTCTCGATGCTGTTTGGCTACAGTTTTGCGCTGCAGATGGACGCTGCCCGGCGCACCGGCAGCGTTTTCGTGCCGCGTTTTTTGCGGCGCTTGCTGGGGCTCGCATTGCTGGGGCTGGCGCATGCGTGGCTGCTGTTTGCGGGTGACATCCTGGTTACCTATGCGCTGCTGGGTGTGCTGCTGCTCGCATGGCGGGACGTGCGTCCGGGCACGGCAGTGGTGCTGGCACTGGTGCTGCTGGGGGCCACTGCCACTGGCTGGGGCCTGTTGGCCTGGCTGATGGCGCAGGTGCCGCCGATGGACTTGCCCCTGGCAGAGCTGCACGCCAAGGCGCATCAAGCCGCGCAAGCGTATCGCGCCAGTGCCCTGGAGGCCATTGCGCAGCGCGGGCGGGACATGGCCGAGGGCGTGTGGTTTGTGCTGGTGTTCGTGCAGGGCCCGTGTGCGCTGGCCATGTTCCTGTTGGGGCTGACGGCGCACCGCACCGGCTATCTGGCCACTGTGGCGCAGCACCCCGCGCGACTGCGCCGCTGGATGGTGTGCTGCCTGCCGGTCGGTGTGGCGGGCGCGTTGTTCTATGCCTCTACGCAGGGAGGCGGCAGTGTTCACTCGCCCGAACATGTGGGTCTGGCTGCACTGGCAGTGGATTTGGCCACCGCACCGTTTCTCACTTTCGGCTATGTCGCGCTGCTGCTGTGGTTGCTGCAGCGCGGCCCTGCCGGCCGCCGGCTGGGCGCTGCGCTGCAACCAGCGGGGCGCATGGCACTGACGAACTACCTGCTGCAGTCGCTGGTGGGGGCGCTGGTCTTCACGGCCTACGGCCTGGCGCTGGTGGGCCAGGTGTCGCCGGGGTGGGTGGTCCTGGGCGTGCTGGTGCTGTACGCCACCCAGCTGGCGTGGAGCCACCGCTGGATGGCCACCCATGCCTATGGTCCGGTGGAATGGCTGCTGCGTGCTTTCACGCAGTGGCAGTGGCCTGCATGGCGGCGCGTCCCAGCCTGACTGCAGGCCGGGACGCGTGTGGAGCGCTGCTCAGCGGGCCAGAAAGTCGCGCAGCGCGAACAGCGTTTCTTCCGGCGCCTCGGTCATCTGGTTGTGGCCCACCGGCAGGCTCGCCATCGACACGGATTTGCCTGCTGCGCGTGCCGCATTCACCAGGCCCTGCGCGGCTTTGGGCGGTGTCATCTGGTCTTGGCTGCCTAGCGCAAACAGCACCGGGCAGGTCAGCTGCGCCATGGCAGCTTCGCCGCCGGTATAGCTATCGCAGGCCACAAACCCCCGGTGGAACACGTTGACTGCCGTATTGCTGCGCAGCACCTTGCGCCCCAGCGCCATGCCCGCACCAAACACCCAGGTGCCTGGGCCAATGGCCGAGGGCGGCGCGGCCAAGGTGCTGCGCGAGAACACGTTGACCATGCGCATGGCTTTTTCCGGGTCACTTTGAGAAGCCTCGATCAGCGCGGGCGAGACCTTCATCGGGAAGGCCGTGCCCACCAGCACCAGGTGGCTGATGCGGTCCTTGAGCCGCGCTGCGGCTTCCATGGCGATGAGCGAACCCCAGCTGTGCCCCACCAGCGCCGCGCGTTGTACTCCCGCCGCATCCAGCAGCGCACCGATGAAGTCCGCGCCTTGCTCCACCGTGCCGGGCGCCTCGCCATTGCTGCGGCAGTGGCCGGGCAGGTCGATGGCCAGCACGTTCCAGCCGTGGTTGGCCATGTAGCGGCTTTGCAGGGCCCACACGCTGTGGTCGTTGAGCACGCCGTGGATGAACACCACCGTGGGCTTGGTGGCATCGAATGCCTTGCCGCCGGTGTAGCAGTACGTGGATGCGCCGTTGACTTGGATGTGCATGGTCAGGACTCCCGCCGGGCCGCCCCAAGGGAGGCCTGCGCCCCCTTGGGGGGCAGCGAATACACGAAGTGATGAGCGTGGGGGTTCATGGGTTTACTGCTTTCTCGGCGGCTTTCAGTGCGCGCTTGAGGTCATCGATCAGGTCATCGGCGTCTTCGAGCCCGATCGACAGGCGGATGGTGCCCTGCGTGATGCCCGCGCCCGCCAGTGCTTCGTCGCTCATGCGGAAATGCGTGGTGCTGGCCGGGTGGATCACCAGGCTGCGGCAGTCGCCCACGTTGGCCAGGTGGCTGAAGACCTTGAGGGTCTCGATGAACTTCTTGCCCTGCTCGCGGTTGCCCTTGAGGTCGAAGCTGAACACCGAGCCCGCGCCACGCGGCAGCAGCTTTTGCGCGAGGGCGTGGCTCCCGTGCGACTCCAGCATGGGGTGGCCCACTCGCGACACAAAGGGCTGTGAGGCCAGAAATTCGACCACCTTCTCGGTGTTGCGCATGTGCTGCGCCATGCGCAGCGGCAGGGTTTCAATGCCTTGCAGGATGAGCCAGGCCGTGTGCGGGCTCATGCAGGCGCCAAAGTCGCGCAAGCCCTCGCGGCGCGCGCGCAGCAGAAAGGCGCCGACAGTGCTCTCCTCGGTGAACACCATGTTGTGAAAGCCGTCGTAGGGCTGGGTCAGCTCGGCAAACTTGCCGGCGGATTTGGGGCCGTCCCAGTCGAAGCTGCCGCCGTCGACCACGATGCCACCCACCACGGTGCCATGGCCCGAGAGGAATTTGGTGGCCGAGTGGTAGACCAGATCGGCGCCATGCTCGAACGGCTTGATGAGCCAGGGCGAGGTGAGGGTGGAGTCCACCAGCAGCGGCACACCGGCCTCGTGCGCCATCGCACTCACTGTGGGAATGTCCAGCACATCCAGGCCGGGGTTGCCTACGGTCTCGCCAAAAAACAGCTTGGTGTTGGGGCGTACGGCAGCGCGCCAGCCGTCGATGTCGCCGGGCTTGACGAAGGTGGTCTCAATGCCAAAGCGCGAGAGCGTGTAGTGCAGCAGGTTCTGCGAGCCGCCATACAGCGCCGTGCTGGCCACGATGTGGCTGCCCGCGCCCATCAGCGTGGCAATCGCCAGGTGCAGCGCGGCCTGGCCGCTGGCGGTGGCAATCGCGCCTACGCCGCCTTCCAGTGCTGCCACGCGCTGCTCCAGTACCGCATTGGTGGGGTTGCTGATGCGGCTGTACACATGGCCGCCGCGCTCCAGGTTGAACAGCGAAGCCGCGTGGTCGCTCGACTCGAAGACGAACGACGTGGTCAGGTGGATGGGCGTGGCGCGCGCGCCAGTGGCGGGGTCGGGGCTCGCGCCTGCGTGCAGCGCCAGCGTGTCAAAGCCGGGGTCGGAGTAACCGGGCATCTTGTGTCTCCCATGTTGTCAATGCAGGCGGGCATTGTGGGCTATATTTGCCGACAAACGGCCTGCAGCACCTCGGCAACCCCAGCGGATGTGCTGGTGCCTGTGGGTCCACACATACTCTTCCCGATCCCCGGAGACTCTGCACCATGAAAGTCAGCGACATCCTTCGCGTCAAAGGCAACACCCTCTACACCGCATCGCCGGACGAGCCGCTGGCGGGTGCCGTGAGCCTGATGGCCGAGCGCGACATTGGCTCGCTGGTGGTGATGGAGCATGGCGACCTGGTGGGCATGCTCACCTTTCGCGAGGTGATCCAGGCCTTGGTCAAAAACGGGGGCAGCGTGGGCACGATGCTGGTGCGCTCGGCCATGGACGACGCGCCCCTGACCTGCACGCTCGAAACCGACATGGACGAAGTGCGCCGCATGATGCTGGACCGCCATGCGCGCTACATGCCCGTGATGGACCGCCGCATGCTGATGGGCGTGATCAGCTTTTACGACGTGGCCAAGGCCGTCGTGGACAGCCAGAACTTCGAGAACAAGATGCTCAAGGCCTACATCCGCGACTGGCCGGAAGACGAGTCCCGCAGCGGCTGAACGCTGCGACGTCTGCGACACCGAGCGCTGTTCTCAACTCACGCCCCGCGCAGGCGCGCAAAGCCAGGCTTCCAGTTCATCTGGTGGCATGGGCCTGCCGAACAGATAGCCCTGCATCACAGGGCAACCGTGGGCCTGTAGCCATTGCTGCTGGCCTGTAGTTTCCACCCCTTCGGCCACCACCACCATGCCCAGGCTGTGGGCAATGCTGAGCACCGATACCGTGAGCGCGCGTGCGGTGGGGCTGGTGGTGAGGTCTTGCACAAACGCCATGTCCAGCTTGAGTTCGCTGATGGGCAGGCGGTGCAGGTAGCTCAGGCTGGAGTAGCCAGTGCCAAAGTCATCGAGCGACAGCTTAAAGCCCTTGTGGTGCAGCGCCTCGATGTTGGCCAGCGTTACCGGCCGTGCATCCATCATCACGCTTTCGGTGATCTCCAGCAGCACATCGTTGGTGCGCAGGCCGTGGCGCTCCAGCGCGTCGCAGACCTGCTGCGCAAATTCTGCCTGGTGAAAACTGCGGCCTGACAGGTTCACGGCCACGCAGGGCACGCTGTGGCCAGCTGCACGCCAGGCCGACAGCTGCGCACAGGCTTCGTCCAGCAGCCACAAGGTCAGTTCGTGAATGAGGCCGGCCTCTTCGGCCACTGGGATGAACCGGCTGGGGGGCACCATGCCCCATTCGGGATGTTGCCAGCGCGCCAGGGCTTCCACACCGTGCAGGGTGCCAGGCGCACTGCTGAGCACCTGGGGTTGGTAGTGCAGGCTCAGGCTGCGCTCGGCCAGCGCCTGGCGCAAGGCGCGTTCCAGGGCGGCGCGCTCCTGTGCGCGCCGGTTCATTTCGGCGCTGAACAATTGCAGGCTGTGCCGGTGGTCGCTTTTGGCCTGGACCATGGCTTGGTCAGCGTGGCGCAGCAGCGTGTCGATCGCATCGCCATCGTCCGGAAACATCGCAATGCCAATGCTGGCGTGGCAGACATGGGCTTGCCCGTGGAGGTCCATGGGGCGGGCCATCTCTTGCAGCATGCTCTGGGCTATCTGCACGACTTGCCCGGTGCTGCACTCGGACAACAGCAGCACGAATTCATCACCCGCCAGCCGGCCGATCAGATCGCGCGCGCGCAGGCACTGCGTGAGTCGTTTGGCCACTTCGCACAGCAGTGCGTCGCCTGCGACATGGCCCAGGGTGTCGTTGACCTGCTTGAAGCGGTCCAGGTCGATGAAGAGCACCGCACCAGGGTGGTCTTCCTGCCGCAGGCTGGCCAGCGCACGCTCCGCACTGCTGCGGAACATGGCGCGGTTGGGCAGGCCCGTGAGTTCGTCAAAAAAGGCGAGCTGGTGAATGCGCTGGCGTGTGGCGTTGCGTTCAATGGCCAGCGCACACAAGTGCAGGCACACGTCCACCAGCCGACGGTGCAGCGCGTCCGGCGCGCGCGGCTCCCGAAAATAAAAGGCAAAGGTGCCAATCACCTTGCCTGCGTGGTCACAGATCGGGCTGGACCAGCAGGCTCGCATGCCGCTGGGCTCGAACAGGGCGCGGTAGTCGGCCCACAAGGGGTCGGTGGCGATGTCGGTGACCACAACAGGCGCCCGCCGGAAGGCCGCAGTGCCACACGAACCGGCACAAGGACCGATCGGAACCCCGTCCAGCGCCTGGCAGATGGCGGGGGGAAGGCCGGGCGCTGCCAGCGGGTGCAGCAGGCCCAGCTCGTCCACGGACAGGATGGAGGCCGTGACTTCGGGGGCGATGCGTTCCACTTCGCGGCACACCAGAGTCATCAAGTCGGCCAGTGGCAGCTCATTGACCATGCCCTCCAGCACGCGCTTTTGCAGCACCTCGTGCATCTTGGTGAGTGTGATGTCGGTCAGCACCGTGATGCTGCCCCCCGGCCCGCCGGAGGTCTCGTTCGAGGCATTGATCATCATCGACACCCAGCGTGGCTGGCCAGCCTTGCTGTACAGCAGCGTCTCTATGTGAAAGCCCCCTTGCTGGTCGATGCCATCACGGATTTCGCTCAGCAGCCCGGGGTCGGAGTGTGGGCCCAGCAGCACGTCACTGAGGTATTTGCCCAGCACCTCCGCAGGGCTGAACCCAAACAGGCGGGTGAATCCTTCATTCACATACACCACCTGCCGGGTGCTGTTGCTCATCACGATGGCGTTGTCGCTGGCATCCAGTGCCCTGCGCAACGGGGCATCGGCCAAAGGGGCTGGCGGCAGGATGCCGTGGTGGGAAGGAGTGCCGGAAGTGTGCGGGGCTGAAACGGGCATGGATGTCCCAAAGATCGTCCATGGATGCTAGCAAGTGCGCGCCACACTGCCAAGCGCGTTTGTGGCAAGTGTTCATCCGAACCCCATGTTGTGCCTCTCATTCTTGGGTGGGGCGCGCGCTCTGGCGGGGCCCAGCGACGGCGGCGCACGCCGCTCTGGGATAATCCCGCCCCATGAGCGGCAACACCTTCGGAACCCTATTCGCAGTCACCAATTTTGGTGAATCCCACGGCCCGGCCATTGGCTGCGTGATTGACGGTTGTCCGCCCGGCATGCCGCTGTCCGAGGCGGACATCCAGGCCGACCTGGACCGGCGCCGCCCTGGCACCAGCCGCCACGTCACGCAGCGCAACGAGCCCGATGCGGTGGAAATCCTCTCCGGCGTGTATGAGGGCAAGACCACCGGCACGCCCATCGCCCTGCTGATCCGCAACACCGACCAGCGCAGCAAGGATTACAGCAACATCGCCGAGAGCTTCCGCCCCGGCCATGCCGACTACACCTACTGGCACAAGTACGGTATCCGCGACCCGCGTGGCGGTGGTAGGTCGTCGGCCCGGCTGACGGCACCCACGGTGGCTGCGGGCGCGGTGGCCAAGAAGTGGCTGGCCCAGCAATACGGTGCACAGTTTCGCGCCTGCATGACGCAGCTGGGCGAACTGGCCATCCCGTTCGAGAGCTGGGAGCATGTGCGCAGCAACCCCTTCTTCGCCCCCGTGGCCGACGTGCAGCAGTACGAGGACTACATGGATGCCCTGCGCAAGGCCGGTGATTCGTGTGGTGCCCGCATCCGCGTGCAGGCCACCGGCGTGCCGGTGGGCCTGGGTGAGCCGCTGTACGACAAGCTCGATGCCGACATTGCCCACGCCATGATGGGCCTGAACGCTGTCAAGGGCGTGGAAATCGGCGCTGGGTTTGCCAGCGTGGCCCACCGGGGCACGATGCACGGCGATTCGATGACGCCCCAGGGCTTTCGCACCAACAACGCCGGTGGCGTGCTGGGCGGTATCAGCACCGGGCAGGACCTGGAAGTGAGCATTGCGATCAAGCCCACCAGTTCCATCATCAGCCCGCGTGAATCGATCGATGTGCATGGCAACAGCACCGAGGTCATCACCAAGGGCCGCCATGACCCCTGCGTGGGCATCCGCGCCGCACCGATTGCCGAGGCGCTGCTGGCGCTGGTCGTCATGGACCATGCCCTGCGCCATCGCGCGCAGTGTGGCGACGTGGTGCCCCCGGTGCCACTCATCCAGGCATCGTTCCTGTAACGGGCGCGCTGCGCTGCGGGTAGAGCACGGGCTTTCGGTGCTGGTGACGCAGAGGGCGTGCAGCGATGCGCGCCCTTTTTTCTTGGATTGAATGAGGTAGTCCATGCGCAGCTTGTTGGCACAGGGTTTCATGGGATCGCAGCGAGGTCGCCGCAAGGTCGCACTCGCGATGGTGGCCACACTGGGGGCGCTGCTGGCGGGCTGCGGCACGGCTTTGCCAACTGGCGATGGGCGAACCCCTCAGCACATCGACATCACGCTCATTGGCTTCAACGACCTGCACGGCAACCTGGAGCCGCCGCGCATGGCGCATACCGTCCAGACTTCGGCGGGGCCGGTCTCGGTGCCTGCCGGGGGCATGGCTTATTTCGCCAGCGCCATGGCGGCGCTCAAGGCCCGGGGGCCGCACCACGCCGTGGTTTCGGCGGGGGACATGGTGGGCGCATCACCCCTGCTGTCGTCACTGTTCCTGGATGAGCCCACCATCGAGGCGGTCAACGCCATGCAGATCGACTTCAATGCCGTGGGCAACCATGAGTTCGACCGGGGCTGGCGCGAACTGCTGCGCCTGCAGCACGGCGGCTGCGAGAAGTTCACTGCGCGCCAGCCCTGCCAGATCAGCCAGCCCTTCGTTGGGGCGCGGTTCGGCTTCCTGGCCGCCAACACCGTGCGCACCGAGGATGGGCGCACGCTGCTGCCTGCCACCGGCATCAAACGATTTACCGAGGGTGGGGTGACAGTCACCCTGGGCGTGATCGGCCTCACGCTGCAGGCCACGCCCACCATGGTCAGCCCTTCGGGTGTGGCGGGCCTGCGCTTTGAGGACGAAGCGGCCACGGCCAACGCGCTGATTCCGCAGCTGCGGGCCCAGGGCGCCGATGTGATCGCCGTGGTCATCCACGAGGGCGGCGGCACCACGGCTGGCGTGCAGGAGACCAGCTGCGCGGGCCTCTCGGGCGACATCGTGCCCATCCTGGAGCGGCTGGACCCGGCCGTGGACGTGGTGGTCTCGGGCCACACGCACCAGGCCTATGTCTGCGACTACAGCCGTGTGAACCCTGCCAAGCCCTTCTTGCTGACCAGTGCCGGGCAGTACGGCACGCTGCTCACGGACATCCAGTTGCGGGTGGACACGCGCACCCGCCGTGTGGTGCACAAAGCCGCGCGCAATGTCATCGTGCAGGGCGAGGCGTTCACGGGCAGCCAGGGGCACGCGCCCCTGACCTCGGCCGTGCCGTCCTTTGCGGCCGATCCGCAGGTGCAGAAGGTCATCGACACTTACCGTGCCGCCGCCGTGCCGCTGGCCCAGCGCCCCGTGGGGCAGGCCGCTGGCACCCTGCGGCGCACACCGGCCCCGTCGCTCGAAAGCGCGCTGGGCAATCTGGTGGCCGATGCCCAGCTTCACGCCACGCGTGCACCGGAGCAGGGTGGGGCGCAGCTGTCGTTCATGAATCCGGGCGGCCTGCGCGCTGATCTCGTGCCCGACGAACAAGGGCTGGTGCGCTATGGCCAGCTCTACGCGGTGCAGCCCTTCGGCAACCAGTTGGTCGTCAAGACCTTCACGGGCGCGCAGATCAAGGCGGCGCTGGAGCAGCAGTTCGCCAGCGGCAGCAACACCGTGCAGCGGCCCCGGGTGCTGCTGGTGTCCGCAGGGTTTTCGTACCGCTATGACCTCTCCCAGCCAGTGGGTGCGCGTATTAGCCACATGGTGCTGAACGGCACACCGCTGCACGACGATGCGCAGGTGCGCGTGGTGATGAGCAGCTACCTCGACAGCGGCGGGGACAACTTCACCGTGCTGGCCGAAGGCCGCGACCGCCTAGTGGGCGGGCTGGACCTGGATGCGCTGGAAGCTTACTTCCGCGCCCACAGCCCGGTGCCGGTGCCCGCCACGGACCGCATCACGCGCGGGGCCCGCTGAGGCGCTTGCTGGTTCTTAGCTGCGCCCCGGGCGCATTGCCGCCAGCCAGCGCAGCGGGTTGAATCCTGTCACCAGCCCGGTGGCCACCAGCACCAGCGCTCCGCCCCACACCATCCCGGGGCCCAAGGCCTCGCCCAGAAAGATGTGGCCCCAGGCCACACCGAACAGCGGGATCATGAAGGCCGAACTCATCGCTGCCACGGGCGAGACATGTTTGAGGACCCGCAGGTTGA
This sequence comes from Acidovorax sp. JMULE5, assembly GCF_013376875.1. Classification (GTDB taxonomy): domain Bacteria; phylum Pseudomonadota; class Gammaproteobacteria; order Burkholderiales; family Burkholderiaceae_C; genus Acidovorax; species Acidovorax facilis. The sequence goes on along the minus strand of NZ_CP035951.1, from coordinate 1,739,742 downwards.
GCCAGTAGGCCAGGCCAGAGGTCACGATGCCCATCACGGCCACCGCAGCCAGTGCCCCCGGTGTGAAACGGGCCTCGGGCAAGCTCCACGCAGCGCCCGGCAGCAGCAACACCAGTGCGGCGGCGTGGATGCCTGCGGCGATCGACAACGGGGACATGCGCGTCGTGGCGCGCTTCATCCACGTCGTAGAGATGCCATAGCAGGCAGACGCTGCCACACAGGCCGCCGCTGCCATCAGCAAGGCAGGCGTGGGCTCCACGGGCCCCAGCTGCACGATCAGCGCCACCCCCGCAAAGCCGCAGAGGCAACCCAGCCACTTGCGCGTGCTCAGTGTGTCCTCCTTCATCCACGCGGCGGCAATCACACCAAAGGGCACGGCCATGGTGTTGAGCAGTGAGCTGTAGCCGGCGGGCAGGTGCAAGGCCGCCCAGGCATACAGCAGAAAAGGCAGTGCGACGGTGAGCGTGCCCAGCCCGAACAGCTCGCGCCAATGGCGCCACGGCCAGGGTTCGTTGGCGACCCGCATGATGCCCATCAGCGTCAACGTGGCCAGGCCAATGCGCAGCGCGGCCATCACGTTGGGCCCGAGCACAGGGCTGGCAATGCGGATGAAAAGAAAGGAGGCGCCCCACAGGGCGGACAGCAGCACCAGCTGCAGGAAGTGGCGGGTTTTCACCGGGCGCATTGTGGAGTACAGGCGAGTCGCGCGCTGGCTCGCACCAAGCCAGTTTTCAAGCTAAATTGGCACCTAGCGCTTATCCAGAAAGTGCGGGCAGCTATTAATTTTGGAGCATGCTGCGGTGTAGCACGCGCGACAGCGCCCGCCCGCACAGGTCCACATGCGTCGCCCGTGGATGTGGGTGCTACTCTATTTATAGCTGTTAGCGCTTGTGTGATAAGCGCTGGAGGCCAAAATCGCCTGAGATCGTCCGGCCCTGTAGCCGGCACCGGTGCAGACAGCAATACGAAGGCTTTTATTTGCGCACTTCGTCGACCATGGCGCGGAAGTCGTCGATGTCTTCAAAGCTGCGGTACACGCTGGCAAAGCGGATGTACGCCACCTTGTCGAGCTTCTTGAGCTCGCGCATCACCAGCTCACCAATGCGGCTGGAGATCACCTCGCGCTGCCCCAGGTTGAGCAGCTTTTCCTCGATCCGCTCGATGGCGCTGTCGATCTGGTCGGTGCTCACGGGGCGCTTGCGCAACGCCAGGTTGAACGAGGCGAGCAGCTTGCCCCGGTCGTATTCAATGCGGCGCCCGTCCTTCTTGACGATGGCCGGGAAGTTCACTTCCGGCCGCTCGTAGGTAGTAAAGCGCTTGTCGCACGCGCCGCACTGGCGGCGGCGGCGGATGAAGACCCCATCCTCAGACACCCGCGTTTCAACGACTTGCGTCTCGAGGTGGCTGCAGAAGGGGCACTTCATGGTTTTCGGCTGTGGATTTAGCCGTAGACGGGGAAGCGGGCGGTCAGGGCATTGACCTTGGCACGCACCGCAGCGATGTTGGCTTCGTCGCGCGGGTTGTCCAGCACGTCGGCGATCAGATTGGCCGTGATGCGGGCCTCTTCTTCCTTGAAGCCGCGCGTGGTCATGGCGGGGGTGCCAATGCGCACGCCGCTCGTCACCATCGGCTTTTCAGGGTCGTTGGGGATCGCGTTCTTGTTGATGGTCATGTGGGCGGCGCCCAGCACGGCCTCGGCTTCCTTGCCGGTGATGCCCTTGGCGCGCAGGTCCACCAGCATCACGTGGCTTTGCGTGCCGCCGCTCACAATGCGCAGGCCGCGTGCGGTCAGCGTCTCGGCCACCACCTTGGCGTTCTTCGCTACTTGCTCCTGGTAGGCCTTGAACTCGGGCTGCAGAGCTTCCTTGAAGGCCACGGCCTTGGCTGCAATCACGTGCATCAGCGGGCCGCCTTGCAGGCCGGGGAAGATGGCGCTGTTGATAGCCTTTTCATGCTGGGCCTTCATCAGGATGATGCCGCCACGGGGGCCGCGCAGGCTCTTGTGCGTGGTGGAGGTGACCACGTCGGCGTGGGGCACGGGGTTGGGATACACGCCAGCTGCGATCAAGCCAGCGTAGTGGGCCATGTCCACCATGAAGATCGCACCCACGTCCTTGGCCACCTTGGCAAAGCGCGCAAAGTCGATGTGCAGGCTGTAGGCCGATGCACCGGCGATGATGAGCTTGGGCTTGGTCTCATGGGCCTTCTTTTCCATCGCTTCATAGTCGATGGCTTCGTTGGCGTCCAGGCCGTAGGAGACCACGTTGAACCACTTGCCCGACATGTTCAGCGGCATGCCGTGTGTGAGGTGGCCGCCTTCGGCCAGGCTCATGCCCATGATGGTGTCGCCGGGCTTGAGGAAGGCCAGGAACACGGCCTCGTTGGCAGAGGCGCCGCAGTGGGGCTGCACGTTGGCGGCTTCGGCGCCGAAGATCTGCTTGACGCGGTCGATGGCCAGTTGCTCGGCCACGTCCACATGCTCGCAGCCACCGTAGTAGCGCTTGCCGGGGTAGCCTTCGGCGTACTTGTTGGTCAGCTGCGTGCCCTGCGCCCACATCACGGCGGGGGAGGCATAGTTCTCGCTGGCGATCAGCTCGATGTGGTGCTCTTGCCGGGCGTTTTCAGCCTGGATGGCGGCAAACAGTTCGGGGTCGGTTTGTTCGACAAGAATATTGCGGTCGTACATGATTGGCAGTCCTATGAACTTGTGTCCCTTGAAACAAGGGCTGCCCAGGCGAACGGCTGAACGCAGAAGGGATAAACCCCGTGCGGCACGCTTCCCAGTGGTTCACAAGAGGCAGGCCCTTGTCGGTTTCCACGTCAGCGGCAGCACCCTGTGTGGGATGCCGCGCCTATCGCCAGTCGCGTACCTCGCTAGTGTAGCTGACGTGACGCGCGCAAAGGTGCCAGGGAAATGGGAGGCGGTGTGTCCGAGGGATGTTTCTGCCCCCAGGGGCTCGCGAACCTTGTCAGAGCCCGGAGAGCAGGGCCACTTTGTCACCGCTGGCGGCAGGCGTTGCGGGCGGTGCGGCCACCGGGATGACCTGTGCGGGAGCCTGGGTAGAGAGGTTGGGTGGTGGCGTGGTGGGCATGGCCCGGCCACCGGCGACCTGGCGCAGCCGGAAATGCTCGGCCATCACCTTGGCCGCATAGCCGCCATCGTCGGCAAGGTTGCCTGCGCCGACATAAAAGCGCAGCCCGCCCTCCACCGAACCGGCGCGCGCAATGCACTCCTGCAGAACCTTCACGCCCACACGCAGATTGCTCACGGGGTCAAAGGCAGCAAAGTGCCCGCCAAAGTTCTGGTACTTGTCGGTGTGCACATTGGTCATCACCTGCATCAGCCCCTGGGCGCCAACGGCGCTTTGTGCAAACGGGTTGAAGCTCGATTCGATGGCCATGATGGCAAGGATCAGCGTCGGGTCGATCTTGGACTTTGCGCCAATTTCATAGGCCTCGGCCACCAGCACGCTCAGCGGCTCAGGGGCCACACGGTACTTCTTGCTGAGCCAGAAGGCGACGGCAGCCTGCTCTTTGGGCAGGTCCTTGGGGTTGCCCGCCGTGGCGCGCTCACTGGCTTCTGGTTCGATGGGCATGCCAAGCACTTCCACTTGGCGGGCCTGCAGCCAGTTCATCAACTGTGCTTCACCAGCCTGGCGCAAGTCCGGGCGGGCCGTGAGGGTGATCACGACGAAGGCGACAGCCAGACCGATGAGGGCAAAGCTGTTGTGGGTGATTTCAAGAAAACCTTCGGTCACGTCGGCCACGAAGGTCCGCACGCCGGAGACTATTTTTCCTGACGCTGTCATAGCTCTTCCTTTCTGAGGCGCCACAGTGAGCCGGGCAGTCGTCGGGGACTGTCTCGTCTCGGCGGATCGCCTGGATTGGTACGCCATCAAGTGAGGCCGCACGTCTTTGGTGTGCTTGGGGCCTGCTTTGACTTAGCCGGGTTCGGCAGCGAGGTTGGGGTTTTTACTAGCCCGTTTTGGGGCTGGCGGATTCTAGAAGTTCACTAAATGCTTAGTCAATACTAACATTTCGATTTTTAAGATCATTAAGTTATGAAAAACATGTAAAAAATCACAGGTTTTAGGGGGTGTGCGCCGGTCTGGCGCTTGAGACTTTGCGAGCTGTTGTTACGTGCGTATGTCAAATTCAATCGCCGGTCTTTTTGCCATTGAGAATCCAGTTTGAGTTGCGGCGGCGCCTTTGGTAAGGTTGCGTTGCCTGTAGATTTCAGGCGTCGCCAGACGAAGCCAAGTCTCCCTCCGAGGGCATTCAGTGTCCTGGTGCAGCAGATGCGGCTTCTACGGCAAACCCCTGGAGGCAATACCTTGCCTCCTCGCCATGTGGACCTTCATCTCCGCATCGCGACCGATGGCAAAGACCGTTGTGTCAGCCGTCAAGCCCGGCGGGCAGGCCTTGAGGTCCTGTTCGCCGGGCTTTCTTGTTTGTGGCGTGGCGTGCTTTTGGGCTCTTGGCCCTTATATATAGATAATGGGGGCTGTTCCCTAGAGCGGCGGCGCCCTTGCAGGGCCGCAGCATGTCAGCCCGTCTGGCAAAGCCTTGTGCCAGATCACCCCCAGGGCTTGGCACACCGCCATGCTGCGGCCTGTTTGCCAAACCCGGTGAAAATAGCCGCTTTGTTGCCCTGGCGCGCGTGCAGCGCAGTTGCCGGGGCAGGCCTTCAGGCAGTGCGCCCGGGGCCGCCTTTGTTATCCATTGGATCCATGTTTCCATTTTTTTCCCGCAGCAAAATGTCCGACGCACCTGAAGTGAATCCGGCCCCGGCCAAAACCCATGAGCCGCATCCGCTTGATGCGCTGACCGGTGGCGCTTTTTCTGCCGCTACCTCTGGCGAGCGCGCCTCTCGCATCCGTGACTGGCTGGCTACCCAGCCAGAACACGAGCAGTTGCAGGAGGTTTTCAAAGAGTTGAGCGGGCGTGACAAGGGCGCCGCGCGCGCGGTGCGTGAGCGCCTCGATGAAATCCGCCGCGCCAAGGGCCAGGAGGTCATTGCCGCCGAGTGGGCTGAAAAAGCGCAGGTGCTGCTTGCAGCCCCTAAGCTCAACATTGCCGATGCCCTGGCATGGCAGCGTGATGCCGCCAAGGCGGGCGCACCGCTGTCCCGCGAGCCCTTGTCTGTGCTCAAGGTACAGGTCGCGGATCGCGTGAAGGTGATCGAGGATCTGCAGCACCGCGTTCAGGTGCAGCGTGAGGCGGCTGTGCTGCTGGCCCAGCGCATCGAAGTGCTTTCCACCAAGTCCTGGCGTGACGCTCAGGCGGCGCTGGAGCTGTTGCGTGCCGATGTGGCCCGCTGGCAAGAACAGGCGCAGGAATTGACTGGCGATGCCAGCTGGGCCAGTGTGGAGGCACGTTTCCCCCCCTTGCTCGATGCGTCGCGCACCCAGCTGCTGGTGGTGTGGGAGGCATTCCAGCCCGCACTGGCCCAGGCTGTGGCGGCCGCCGAAGATGTCAATGCACCGCTGCCGCCAGTGCCCGTCTGGGCGGATGAGCTGCGTACCGCGCGCGGCCTGCCCACGGAGGCCGCTGCCGCCGCTGCGGCCGCCAAGCCTGCGCGTGTTGCCAAGCCCAAAGTCGCGCCGGAAGTGATTGAAAAGGCCGCGCAAAGTGTGCGCGAAGCCTTGGCGGTCCTCGAAAAGGAAACTGCCGAGGGCCATGGGAAGGCCAGTGCCGGGGCTGCAGCCGCGCTGCGCGCCGTGCTCAAGGTGCATGGCAAACACATCGATAGCGCCCTGGAGCAGCAGGTGCATACGGCCCTGGTGGCGGCTGGTGAGCTGGAAGGCTGGCAACGCTGGAGCGCAGACCAGGTGCGCGAAGACCTGGTGGCCAAGGCTGAGGCCTTGCTCAACCGCCCTGAGGGCCAGGCCCTGGGCGGCCGCAAGATGCAGGAAACCCTGCGCAACCTGCGCGAGCAGTGGAAACAGGCAGACCAGGGCGGGGCTCCCAACCACAGCCTGTGGAAGAAATTCGACGAAGCCTGCAACGCTGCGCACAAGGTGGTGGAGGCGTGGCTTGACAAGATCCGCACCGAAGCCGCTGAGCACAAGGCCCAGCGCCTGGCGCTGATCGAAGAGGTCAAGGCGTGGGCGCAGGAACATGCCAACTCTGGCGACTGGAAAGCCATCAACCGTGCCCTCCACCAGTTTGGTGATCGCTGGCGCGAAGGCGGCCATGTGGGCGAGAAGCTGTTTGCGGAACTGCAACCCCTTTGGAAGCAGGCGATTTCCATGGCAGCTGCTCCCCTGGAAGCTGCACAGAAGGAAAGCCTGGCCCGCCGTCATGCAATGATTGATGAGGCCATGGCCCTTGGTGCGGCCCCCACTTTGCGCATCGATGCGGTCAAGGCGCTGCAGCAGCGCTGGCAGGCTGAGGCGCAAACCGTGCCCTTGGACCGCAAGCACGAGCAGAAGCTGTGGGATGCGTTTCGCAAACCCATCGATGAAGCCTTCAACCGCAAGTCGGCAGACCGCGAGCGCGCGGTGACCGAATTGAGCGCACGCGATCGCGTGGTGCTGGAGGCTTCCAAGGCCCTGGAGGCTGCCAATGCCAGCGGTGATGCGCAGCAGATTCGCGCGGCCATGCAGGCGCTGGAAGCTGCACTGCGCGGTCAGGCCCAGGCGGCAGAAGCTGTGGCCACGGCGCAAAAGGATGCTCAGGCGCATTCAGAGGCGCAGGCAGGCGTTCTCCCGGTTGTTACCGAGGGTGGCGCCAGTGAATCTGCTGAAACCCCCGATGGTGATGAAGTTGCCGAAGTTGCCACGCCAGCGCCCGCAGCACCTAAGCCTGCTGCCCGGCCTGTGGTGGCAGTGCGCGGTGACGACCGCCCCGGCATGAAGAAGGATGCGCCAGCGGCCCCTGGCCGTGGTGCGCGTCCAGGCGACCGCCGCGATGGTCGTCCGGGTGATCGCGATGGCGCCCGTGGCCCGCGTGGCGATGGCCGCATGGGCGACCGTGCTGACCGTGGCGGCCGTTTTGGCGAGCGCCCAGCGTTTGAGGACCGCGGCCCCCGCCTGGGTGACACCGCGTTCCGCGCCCAGCGCGAAGCCATGGAGCACGCCCAGCTGGCCTTGAAGAAGCTGGCGGCTCAGGCCCACGGCGAGGCGCTGACCCAGTTGTTGACGGCCTGGGAGAAGCGCGATGCAGCGCTGGTGCCCGGCACGCAAGATCTGGGCTCGGGTGTGACGGCATCGGTGCGCAGCGCCTGGACGCAAGCACTGACGGCTGCCCCCAAGGGTGATGCGGCAGAAGCGCTGCTGCGCCTGGAGATGGCGGCTGAGGCTCCCACGCCGGCGGAGCACATCGCTGCCCGTCGCATGCTACAGCTGCAGCTGCTGACGCGCCGCAATGATCCTGCGCCTGCACAGACCTGGGGGCAGGATGTGGCGCGCGTGCTGGCCAGCTCCAGCGATGCAGGCAACGCACGCCGTTTGCAGAATGTGCTGAAAACACTGCTGCGCAAGTGATGTGAAGTGACGGTGGTGGGCATGTGCACTGCGGTGTGTGTGCCCACAGTGCTTACCGCAACACGCAAGACGAGATCGCTGGTGGTCTCGTTTTTCTTTGGCGGCTGGAAAACAAAAAAGCCGTTGCAACTGCAACGGCTTTTTATGTGTTTGGTGCCCAGGAGAGGACTCGAACCTCCACGATGTTACTCGCTAGTACCTGAAACTAGTGCGTCTACCAATTCCGCCACCTGGGCTTTCAGATCAGCCTCGAATTATAGGATAAGAAACTCGGGCTTCTGAAGAGTTTTCAAAAAAATGTGCCGTCGGTTCAAAATTCTTTGGCCGCAACAGGGAGGGCAAAACGTATCGGCAAATAAAAAAGCCGCTGTGTGTACAGCGGCTTCGATATTTTGAAAACCATCGCTGGTTCTCGTTAAACTTGGTGCCCAGGAGAGGACTCGAACCTCCACGATGTTACTCGCTAGTACCTGAAACTAGTGCGTCTACCAATTCCGCCACCTGGGCATTTCAGGAAAGTCTAAGATTGTATATCAAAAAAACCACCCCCGGCACGCAGTCCACGCATTTGTCGGACGAGATTGAAGGCAGCGTGCAAGGGCACCGTGATGGACACGGTTTTGTCATCCGTGACGATGGCGAAGGCGACATCTATATCCCCCCGAACGAAATGCGCGCAGTCTTGCACAAGGACCGTGTGCGCGTGCGCATCGTCCGCCAGGACCGCCGTGGCCGCCCCGAAGGGCGTGTCGTTGAAATCATTGAGCGTCCGCCCCAGCCCATCATCGGCCGACTGCTGCAGGAAAGCGGCGTGTGGCTCGTGGCCCCCGAAGACAAGCGCTACGGTCAGGATGTACTGATCCCCAAAGGCGCCACGGGCGCCGCGAAGCCCGGGCAGGTCGTGGTGGTTGAGCTGACAGAACCTCCAGCCCTGTTCGGCCAGCCTGTGGGGCGTATCACCGAAGTGCTCGGTGAAGTGGACGACCCTGGCATGGAGATCGAGATCGCGGTGCGCAAGTATGGCGTGCCACACGAGTTCTCGGCAGAGTGTCTCGCCCAGGCCAAGGAGCTGCCCGACAAGGTGCGCGCGCAGGACAAGAAGCGCCGCGTGGACCTGACCGACGTGCCCCTGGTCACCATCGACGGCGAAGACGCGCGCGACTTCGACGATGCCGTGTACTGCGAGCCCGCCAAAGTCGGCCGCAGCAAGGGCTGGCGCCTGCTGGTGGCGATTGCCGACGTGAGCCACTATGTGGAGACGGGCAGTGCCATCGACATCGATGCCTACGACCGCGCCACCAGCGTGTACTTCCCGCGCCGCGTGATCCCCATGCTGCCCGAGAAGCTCAGCAATGGGCTCTGTTCTCTGAACCCCGAGGTAGAGCGCCTGTGCATGGTCTGCGACATGCTGGTCACCGCCAAGGGCGAGGTGCATGCCTACCAGTTCTACCCGGCCGTGATGTTCAGCCATGCGCGCTTCACGTACACCGAAGTGGCGGCCATCCTGGCCAACACGCGCGGCCCCGAGGCCAGCAAGCGCAAGGACCGCGTCAAGGACCTGCTCAACCTGCACGACGTGTACCGCGCGCTGCTCATCGCGCGTCAGGCGCGCGGCGCGGTGGACTTCGAGACCACCGAAACACAGATCGTCTGCGACGAAAACGGTCGGATCGAGAAGATCGTGCCTCGCACCCGTAACGATGCGCACAAGCTCATCGAAGAGGCCATGCTGGCCGCCAACGTGTGCAGCGCCGACTTCATCGCCCAGGGCGGACAGCCCGGCCTGTTCCGTGTGCACGAAGGCCCCACGCCCGAGAAGCAGGAAATCCTGCGCAACTACCTCAAGGCCATGGCCGTGGGCATGACGATCGGCGACGACCCGAAACCCGGTGACTTCCAGGCCATCGCCACGGCAACCAAGGACCGGCCCGACGCTCAGCAGATCCACACCATGCTGCTGCGCTCCATGCAGCAGGCCATCTACACGCCCGTCAACAGTGGGCACTTTGGCCTGGCGTTCGATGCCTACACGCATTTCACCAGCCCGATCCGGCGCTACCCCGACCTGCTGGTGCACCGGGTCATCAAGGCCATTCTGAGCAAGACGAAGTACGCGCTGCCGTCCTTGCCTACACCCGGCGAAGCCCATGCCAAGCTGGCCAAGCGATTGGCGGCCCGCGTGGCGGCGCCCGGCACCAAGCCCCGCAAGGATGTTGCACCCCCGAGCCGCGACACCCAGGCCTGGGAGGCAGCAGGCTTGCACTGCAGTGCCAACGAACGCCGTGCCGACGAGGCCAGCCGCGATGTGGAAGCCTGGCTCAAGTGCAAGTACATGCGCGAACACCTGGGCGAGGAATACAGCGGCGTGGTCAGCGCAGCAACGAGCTTCGGCATCTTCGTCACGCTGGACGCGATGTATGTCGAAGGCCTGGTACACATCACCGAACTGGGCGGCGAGTACTTCAAGTTCGACGAGGCGCGCCAGGAACTGCGTGGTGAGCGCACAGGCATCCGCTACGCCATCGGCGCGCGGGTCCGGGTGCAGGTCAGCCGTGTGGACTTGGACGGACGCAAGATCGACTTCCGCCTGGTGCGCGAGGGCGAAGAGTTGCTGGGCCGCGCGTTGAAAGACAAGGGCCTGGGCACAGAAGGCGCTGGTGGCGCCCGCAAGGCGGGTGGCCGGTCCGGTGGACGCAAGTCCGACAAGGGCCCAACCCCATCTGCCACGGAGCAAGCGGGCCTTTCGCGTGAGCGGGCCGCGCGTTCACCGATCCAGTCTCTGAAAGCATCTGTCAAGAAGGCGGTTGCGGGAAAATCCAGCAAGAGCAAGGCGCGCAAGCCCCGCCGGGGCTGACACAAGCGGGGACGGCGTACAAAATCACGCTCAAGCTATTGCTCACTAATTAATAGCTGCTAACGCTTTATGGATAAGCGCTAGCAGCTATTTTTATTGGATTTTCGGGGTGGTCTCGCGCGAGGTCGTGGCCACAACGCCCAGGAAGCGGGCGTACCGCTGCGCCGTCTCTTTGGGCGCCTCCATCATGGGCAGGTGGCCAATGCCGGGCAGTGCTTCGGCATGGGCGTGGGGCAACAGCTTCTGCAAAGTCTGCAGTCCAGAGTGGTCGAACACGCGGTCGCTCTCGCCCCACAGGGCGAGGATGGGGTGGTGCTGCAACGTGCTCAGTCGTTGCTCCAGCAGGTACCGGTCTTTGAGCTGCGCGTCCCACAGGCGCGTGTTGGAGGTGGCGTTGCGCAGCGCTTCTTGTTCAGACGCATGCAGGATGGGGTAGGGCAGGAAGGGGCGCTTTTCAAACACCAGATCCATCATGGCGCCGAAGGCTGCGGCATCGTGGGCCACCAGCGGGCGTTGTCCGGTGTCGATGAGACGGTCCATGGTGCTGGGCTTGGGCGAGCGAATGCCGTGGGGTGCGCCGATGAAGGCCACGCTGGCCACGCGCTCGGGATGCTGCAAAGCAAAGAGAGCGGCGATGGTGCCGCCCATCGAGTTGCCCGCCAGATGCACTTTCGCAAGGCCGAGCGCGTCCAGAAACGCGGCCAGCCGCGTGACGTGGGCGGCGTAGTCGTAGGGCTGGTCTGCCCGCCGTGTGCTCTCGCCAAAGCCCGGGATATCTGGGGCAATCACCCGGTACTGGCCGGTGAGCGGTCGCGCAAAATCCACCCAATGGTCTTTCTCCGCAAAAATGCCGTGCAGCAGAACGATGGGTGTGTCACTGCTGTGAACCGACGCGGGGTTTGGGGGAGTGCCGTTATCCAGGTAGTGGATGGTGTGCATGGCCGCATCGGCGGTTTTTTCTTCCAGGCCGGACAGATGGCGATTGGCGCTGAGCATAGGCTCTTTGAACAGCGAAGGTGCTCCGTAGTAGAGGCCGACCGTGCCCAGTACCAGAGCCGTTGCGACAGAAATAACGATGCGTTTCAAGAAGCGTTCTCCAAGGATATGGCTGCGTGCATGCCAGGGACTGCTGCTTCAAGCGTCAACACACGCTCGGCCCCTGGCGGGAGAGGCAAGGCTACGGAGAACGCGGTAAAAAAACTTGTAGGTTTGGGCTATGCCAGCACGCAACACACTGACCCTGGGCACTGACCGGGCGCTCTACGTCGGGGAGATTCCGGCCACGGGCTGGCACTGCCATGCGTCGCCGGTGCTGCTGATGGGGCTCTCGGGCCGGTTCGCGTTGCACTGGGGGGCAGGGCGTGTGGAGACCTGCCACAGCGCGCTGGTGGACGCGGGCGTGGAGCACCTGTTCGACCCTTGCGGCGAGACGGTTGCCCTGATGTACCTGGAGCCCGATTCGCGTGAAGCACGGGGGTTGCGCGGTCTGTTCCAGCAAGAGGGTGGCGTGGTGCTGGATGTTGCAGTCCCTGTGGGTGCGCGCAGTGCCATGGAGGGCTATCTGCATCACTTCGACCTGCCCGCCTTGCTGCGTTGCCCGCTCGATAACGAGGTGGCGCCGCTGGACCCACGCGTGGCGTGCAGCCTGCATGTGCTGCGCCATCCGCAGGCGGGGCGGGTGGCACGGGGTGACCTGGCCTCGGGCGTCCAGCTTTCAGCGTCGCGATTCAACCACCTGTTTCGCGCCGAGATGGGCGTGAGCTTGCGCACCTATCGGGTCTGGTCCCAGGTGCGGCTGGCGATGGCGGGGCTGGTGGTCAGCCCGCGCCTGACCGACGCGGCGTTGCACGGCGAGTTTTCTGATTCGGCCCACTTCAGCCGCATGTTCCGGCAGACCTTTGGCATGACGCCGTCGAGCGTGCTCAAGCCGCTCAAGAAGGTGACCTTGCTGGCCTGAGGCTCAGCTTCCGCCCACGCGCAGCGCCAGCGCACTGGCCGTCAGCGCCTGGCGCGCTGGCCAATCATCAGCCGCCTGGCCATGCTGGTACACCGCTTCACTCGCAGCGCGCAAGGCGCTCGCGCCAGCGGCCAGGTGGGCGCCCACCATGCCGGCCAGTACATCACCCGTCCCTGCCGTAGCCAGCCGTGCGTTGCCGGTGGGGTTGATGGCTGGAACGCGGTCGGGCGCCGCAATCACGGTGCCCGAACCCTTGAGCACGGCCACGCAGTTGAACTGGTCCGCCAACTGCTGCGCGGCGCACAGTCGGTTGGCCTGGACTTCGGCCGTGGTCAGGCCGAGCAGGCGGGCGGCTTCCAGCGGATGGGGGGTCAGCACTGTGGGTTGCCCGTGCTGTCCGCGTGCCACCACCAGCGCGTGCAGTGCGGCCTGGGTGGCGATGGTGTTGAGCGCGTCGGCATCCAGCACCAGTCGGGCTGCGCGGGTTATGACCTCGGGCAGAACGCGAGCGATGGCCTGCCCGCCGCCACAGCCGCAGACCACGGTGAGCTGCTCCAGTGCCAGTGCTTCAAAGCTGCGGAACATCAACTCGGGCTGCTGTGGGTCGAGTTGCTGCTGGCCGTTGTCCAGCAGGGCCACCAGCACCCGGCCCGCGCCGCTGTGCAGGGCGGCCGATGCGGCCAGCAGGGCTGCGCCCGCCATGCCCATGCCACGCTCGGCCAGCCCCTCGCCGCCCACCACGGCCACGTCGCCATAACTGCCTTTGTGGCTGGCATGGGCGCGGAGGGCGGGCAGGGCGGGGCCGGAGAGCCAGGCATTGGGCGGCTCATGCCCAGGGTCAATGCCCAGGTCGTCCAGCCACACCTGGCCTGCGGCATCCCGCCCGGCGGCAGTGAACAGGCCGGGTTTAAGGGTGAGCAGGCTCAGCGTGTGGCGTGCCGCGGGGGCGTGAGGGTGCCGGTGGGGCGGCGTATGGGGCGCAAGGCCTGCAGCAAACTGGCCGGTGTCAGCGTCCAGCCCGCTGGGCAAGTCCACGGCCAGCACGGGGGCTGGGCTGCGGTGCAGGGCTTGCAGGCAGGCCTGGAGCCTTGCGTCGGGCGTGCGTGCGGGGCTGTGGGGTGAAGAAGAGACGCCAATGCCCAGCAGCGCATCAATGCACAGGTCGTTGGCCCCCAGATCGCCGGGTGCGGTGTCTGCCCAGACCACGCCCGCATCACGTGCGCGCTGCCACGAGGCCCTGGCATCGGCCGGGGCCGTATCGGGCTGGCCCAGCCAGGTCACGACCACTTTGCGGCCACTGCGCTGCAGGTGCATGGCAGCCTCCAGCCCGTCACCCCCGTTGTTCCCGGGTCCGCAGGCAATCCACACGGTGCGTGCGTGGGGCGCCAACGCCTGGGCCAGCTGCGCCACGGCCAGTCCTGCGCGTTGCATGAGGGTGTGCGTGGGCAGGGCGGCTGCCGCCGTTTTCTCCAGGCGGCGTGTGGCGGCGGTGTTGAACAGGGGGTGGGGCTGGTGGGCGGTGATGCGGTGCATGGGGCTGCATATGGCAAGGGGCGCTGCAAGCGGCAGAGTGCCTGCCATTGTGCGCCGCCGCCTGGTGAGGTGAAAGCGCTGACTGGCTCAGAACCGCCGCATGCCCAGCCCGTCCAGCGACACCTCGGGCTCGCGCCGCGCGATCAGGTCGGCCAGCGCCCGGGCGCTGCCGCAGGCCAGAGCCCAGCCACTTGCGCCGTGACCGGTGTTGAGCCACAAGCCCGGCACGCCGCTGGCGCCCACCACCGGGGCCCCGTCGGGCAGCATGGTGCGGGCGCCGCGCCAGATCTGCAGGTTGGATGACAGCTGCGCGCCGCCGGGGAACCAGTCGTTCAGCGTGCGGTACAAGCGCTGCAGTGTGGGGGCGTGGTGTTCGGCATCGGCCCCGGCCAGTTCGGCGCCGCCTGCTATGCGCACACGCTGGCCCAGGCGGGTGATGGATATCTGCTGACCCGCATCCACCACGCTGGCGCGCGGGGCGTGGGTGGATTCGCGCAGCGGGGCACTGACGGAGTAGCCATACACGGCCGCCATGGGCAGGCCCAGGCCCAGCGCGGGTAGCAGCGTGGCTGATGCCATGCCCGCGCACAGCACCACGGTATCAAATCGACGCAGGTCCGCTTCGCCTTGCAGCACCACGCCGGTGGGGCTGCTGCCCAGTCGGTCCACGCGGGTGTTGAACACAAACTGCACGCCACCGCCCTGAATACCCTGGCGCAGCAGCTGGGCAAACAGGCGGCAGTTGCCCGCGCGCGCGTCGGGCAAGTGGATGGCGCCTGCCAGCGGCGCCTCGGGCGACAGGCCGGGCTCGATCTGGCGGGCCACATCGGCGTCGATCTCGCGCAGGGTCACGCCGCTGTCGCGCAGCACCTGCAGCGCGGGCTGCAGGCGCGTGCGGTCTTCCTCAGTGCGCAGCAGCACCAGACGGCCTTCGCTTGCTTCAAAGTCCAGCTCGTGCTGGCTGGCGATGGATTGCAGGCGTGTCTGGCTGTACTGCGCCAGGCGCTCGACGGCTGTAGCCGGGGCACTGTGGCTGCGGGCCATGCTGCGCCAGCGCCGCAACCAGGCCCAGTTGGCGAGGGTCAGGCCGCCTGCCATCCGCAGGGTGGCTTGTGTCCCCATCAGTCGCAGCGGCTGGCCAAAGCCCGGCACTGCCCAGGGGCTCAGCAGGTAGGGTGCGAGCAGTCCTGCAGTGGCAAAGCTGGCTTCCTCGGCGGCTGCGCTGCGTTGTTCGAACACCGTGACTTCGTGGCCGTCGCTGGCCAGCTCGTATGCGGTGGTGACGCCGATGATGCCGGCGCCCACGATAGCAATCTTCATGAATATGGGTGTTTTTGGCTTCTAGCGCTTGTTGGTAAAGCGCAAGTAGCTATTATTTTTGTAGTATTTGTTCGATCTGCAAGCTCACGTTGAGCACCGTGTCGTCCCTGAGCGCTCCGTGCCAGACCATCAGCCCGACCGGGAGTTCCCCTGGCACATGGCAAGGCAGCGACAGCGCACAGCCATCCAGCAGATTGACCACGCTGGTGTTGCGCAGCAGCAGGTTGTTGACGCGGAAGAACTCGGCGTCGCGGGCGGCGTCCTGGGCTTTGTCCAGTCCATCGGCCGGTGCGACATCGGTAATGAGCGGTGCCACGATGGGAACGGTGGGGGACAGCAGGGCGTCATAGCGCTCCATGTCGGAGAGCATGCGTGCAATCCATTGCTGGCGCGCCTGCATCAGGTCGATGTATTCCCAGGCCATCAGCGTGGCGCCTTTTTCAATGCGCATGCGCACCCGGGGGTCGTAGTGGTCGCCTGTGCGCTGCAGCAGCTCGCGGTGCCAGGCGTAGGCTTCGGGGGCGGCAAAACCATAGGCGGGCTGCTCCAGCACGGCGGGCAGGGCGATGGTGTCGATCTGGGCGCCCGCCTGGCGCAAGGCTTCCACGCTGCGCTCAAAGGCCTGGGCCACGGTGGCGTCCAGTCCGTCGAGGAACAGGGTGGATGGCACGGCCAGCCGGTATTGCGACAGCGGCGCCAGGCTGCGCGTCACGCGCCGGGCGGCCAGCACCTCGTGCGCCACGATGGCGTCGCGCACGGTGCGCGTCATGGCGCAGGCGGTGTCCAGGGTGGTGGACAGCGGCACGGCGCCAACAGTAGGCACCAGCCGGGCGGTGTTCTTGAAGCCCACGATGCCGTTGAGCGCTGCAGGAATGCGGATGGACCCACCGGTGTCCGATCCCAGCCCGATGAACGACGCGCCAGTGGCCACCGACACCCCGGCGCCGGACGAAGACCCGCCGGGCACACGGGGTGCGCCGGGCACGGCGCCAAAACGCGCGTCCCAGGCAGCAGGCGTGCCGTAGTGGGGGTTGACGCCCACGCCCGAGAAAGCGAACTCCACCATGTTGGTGCGGCCAATCAGGCTGGCACCCGCTGCGCGCAGCCGGGCCACGGCCGGGCAGTCTTGAGCTGCTGCGGGAGCCCCCGCCAGCGCGGTGGAGCCCGCCGGGGTGGGTTGGCCGGCCACGTCAAACAGGTCCTTCACCGACACCGACAGCCCGGCCAGAGGCAACTGGGCCACGCCCGGCTGCACCGCTGTGGTGCGAGCCTCGTTGAACAGGGTTCGCACAAAGCTGTGGGTGTTGGAGGTGGCCTGGGCAGCGTCGATGCAGCGTTCCAGCTCGGCGGGCGCGGTGGTGGCGCCGTCCCGCAGTTGCTCACGGGTGGCGATCAGGTCAGAGAGCATGGGTGTGCTAGAATCTTTGGGTTTTGCTGGGAGCAGTAGCGCAGTGGTGCAAGGTTTGCACAACCAGCGTGGCCGCTGCGGCAAGACCAATCGCAAAGCAGCCCTGTCAAGGTGTTGCGGTGTTCGTGAAGATCACGGCACTGCAAATATTGGGGCTGATTTTAGACCTAACCTTTGGAGTATTTTTATGTCCGTTACCATGCGCGAAATGCTGGAAGCCGGTGTCCACTTCGGTCACCAAACCCGCTTCTGGAACCCCAAGATGGCCCCCTACATCTTCGGCCATCGCAACAAGATTCACATCATCAACCTGGAAAAGTCGCTGCCACTGTTCCAGGAAGCCCAAAAGTTCGCCAAGCAACTGGCTGCCAACCGCGGCACGATCCTGATGGTCGGCACGAAGCGCCAAGCCCGTGAAATCCTGGCCACCGAAGCGCAACGCGCTGGCGTGCCTTTCGTGGACCAGCGCTGGCTGGGCGGCATGCTGACGAACTTCAAGACCGTGAAGACCTCGATCAAGCGCCTCAAGGACATGAAGGCCCAGCAAGAAGCTGGCCTCGACAGCCTGAGCAAGAAGGAGCAACTGACGTTCTCCCGCGAAATCGAGAAGCTCGAAAAGGATATCGGCGGCATTCAGGACATGGCTGCTCTGCCCGATGCCATCTTCATCATCGACGTGGGCTTCCACAAGATCGCCGTGGCCGAAGCCAAGAAGCTGGGCATCCCGCTGATCGGTGTGGTCGATACCAACCACTCGCCTGAAGGCATCGACTACGTGATCCCTGGCAACGACGACTCGGCCAAGGCTGTGACGCTGTACGCCCGTGGCATCGCTGACGCGATCATCGAAGGCCGTGCCAACGCCGTGAATGAAGTCGTGAAGGCTGCTACTGCAGAGAGCACCGACGAATTTGTGGAAGTGCAAGAAGCCGCTGCCTGATAGCCCGGCTGCGCGATCCGTCGCGAACAAAAGCGGGGCCCCTGGTGAGCCCCCTTTTTTTTAGCCCGAATCTGAACTGACTGAACTGAACACTGAAGGAACAAAGATGGCTGCAATTACCGCAAGCATGGTTGCTGAACTGCGTGGCAAGACCGACGCTCCGATGATGGAATGCAAGAAGGCGCTGACGGAAGCCGACGGCGACATGGCCAAGGCTGAAGAGCTGCTGCGCGTCAAGCTGGGCACCAAGGCTGGCAAGGCTGCATCTCGTATCACGGCTGAAGGCGTGGTCGCCAGCTACATCGACGGCACCACCGGTGCCCTGGTGGAAGTCAACAGCGAAACCGACTTCGTCTCCAAGAACGACAGCTTCATCGCCATGGCCAACGCCGCTGCCAAGCTGGTGGCTGAGCACAACCCTGCCACCGTCGAAGCCCTGGGCGCGCTGCCCTACAGCCAAGACAGCTTCGGCCCCACGCTGGAAGACGTGCGCAAGGGCCTGATCGGCAAGATCGGCGAGAACATGTCGTTCCGCCGCTTCAAGCGCTTCAGCGGCTCCAACCTGGCCGCCTACCTGCACGGTTCGCGCATCGGTGTGGTCGTCGAGTTCGACGGTGACGCTACCGCCGCCAAGGACGTGGCCATGCACGTGGCCGCCATGAAGCCCGTGGCCCTGACCAGCGCCGACGTGCCTGCAGACCTGATCGCCAAGGAGCGCTCGGTCGCCGAAGGCAAGGCCGACGAAGCCAACAAGGAACTCGTGGCTGCTGGCAAGCCTGCACAAAGCGCTGAAATCACGGCCAAGCGCATCGACGGCGCGGTGCAGAAGTACCTCAAGGAAGTCTCGCTGGCCGACCAGGTCTTCGTGAAGGCTGCCGACGGCAAGCAAACCGTGGCCCAGATGCTCAAGGCTGCCAACACCAACGTGAAGGGCTTCACCCTGTACGTGGTGGGCGAAGGCATTGAGAAGAAGGTGGACGACTTTGCTGCCGAAGTGGCTGCCCAGGTGGCTGCTGCCAAGGCTGCTGCCTGATCGTTCCCAGTAACCACCCCACCAAAGCCTCGTACCACTTACCGGAGAAATTTCCCATGTCCAACGCTGCACCAGCCCACAAGCGCATTTTGCTCAAGCTGTCTGGTGAGGCGCTGATGGGGGATGACGCCTTCGGTATCAACCGCGCCACCATCGTGCGCATGGTCGAGGAGATCGCCGAAGTGACCCGCCTGGGTGTCCAGGTGGCCGTGGTGATCGGTGGGGGCAACATCTTCCGTGGTGTCGCCGGGGGCTCGGTCGGGATGGACCGTGCCACCGCCGACTACATGGGCATGCTGGCCACCGTGATGAACGCCCTGGCCCTAGCCGATGCCATGGACAAGCAGGGCCTGGTGGCCCGCGTGATGTCCGCCATTGCCATCGAGCAGGTGGTTGAGCCCTATGTGCGCCCCAAGGCGCTGCAGTATCTTGAAGAGGGCAAGGTCGTCGTGTTTGCGGCCGGCACGGGCAATCCCTTCTTCACCACCGACACCGCCGCAGCGTTGCGCGGTGCCGAAATCGGTGCTGAGCTGGTGCTCAAGGCCACCAAGGTGGACGGCGTTTATACTGCCGACCCCCAGAAGGACCCCACGGCCACGCGTTATACGAAGCTCAGCTTTGACGAGGCCATGTCCCGCAATCTGGGCATCATGGATGCGACCGCGTTTGCCCTGTGCCGCGACCAGAAGCTGCCCGTGCGGGTGTTCTCCATCATCAAGCACGGCGCCCTGAAGCGCGTGGTGATGGGTGAAGACGAAGGTACGCTGGTTTACGCTTGACGACAATGGCCGAGGCCTGCCCACGATGCAGGCGGGCGCCCAGGAGAAAACATGACGATTGCCGACATCAAGAAAAATGCAGAAACCAAGATGGACCAGTCCATCTCGGCTTTCAAGAACAACCTGCAGAAGATCCGCACCGGCCGTGCCAACCCGGCGTTGCTCGATACCGTCCAGGTCGAGTATTACGGCTCCTTGGTGCCCCTGAGCCAGGTGGCCAACGTGGCGCTGATCGATTCGCGCACCATCAGCGTGCAGCCCTGGGAAAAGGGCATGGGCGCCAAGATCGAGAAGGCCATCCGCGAAAGCGACCTGGGCCTGAACCCTGCCTCCATGGGCGACCTGATCCGCGTACCCATGCCGCCCATGAGCGAAGAGCGCCGCAAGGAAATGACCAAGCTCGCCCGCAACGAGGGCGAGAGCGCCAAGATTGCCGTGCGCAACCTGCGCCGCGATGCCAACGAGTCCGTCAAGAAGCTCGTCAAGGACAAGCTGGCCTCCGAGGACGACCAGAAGCGCGCCGAAACCGACGTGCAGAAGTTCACCGACAAGCACATCGCCGAGATCGATGCGCTGGTGGCTGCCAAAGAGCAGGAAATCATGGCGGTCTAGAGCGTGTTATGCGCTTTTACGTACCCGCGTTGGCCCCACACGCAGGTGATCGCAAGGCTCCGGCCTTGGCAAGCGCTGCAACGCCGCGAGTGCCTGCGTGTGGGGCCAACCTTTTGGGAAAGTTGGGGAAAGGCCCGGCTACGTCGTTGCAAGCCGCTTGCGGTACTCATACCTCGGCGCGTCCTGCGCCTAGTTGTCGGGCCTTTCCCCGACTTTCGCGGGCACGTAAAAGCGCATCACACGCTCTAGGCCCCAGGGCTTGAACATTCACATGGCTGACTCTCCGTTGGTGCCACACCACATTGCCATCGTCATGGATGGCAACGGCCGCTGGGCCACGCGCCGTTTTTTGCCGCGCCTGGCGGGCCACAAGCAAGGTGTGGATTCACTGCGCCGCTGTGCACGCGCCTGCGTGCAGCGCGGTGTGGCTGTACTCACGGTGTTTGCGTTCTCCTCCGAAAACTGGAACCGCCCCGCCGACGAGGTCTCTGGCCTCATGGAACTGTTGGCGATGGCGCTGGCGCGCGAAGTGCCGCAACTCAAGAAGGATGGCGTGCGCCTGTATTTCGTGGGTGAGCGTGCGGGTCTTTCGCAGAAGGTCCGCGATGGCTTGGCGCAGGCAGAAGCCGCTACGGCTGAAAACACCCGCCTCGTGCTCAACGTGTGTTTCAACTACGGTGGCCGCTGGGACATTGCCCAGGCCGCAGCGTCGCTGGCGGCACGCGGTGAGCCTATCACCGAGGCCAGCCTGCAGGGTGCGATGGGCATGGCCCATGTGCCCGATCCGGACCTGGTGATTCGCACCGGCGGGGAAATGCGGATCAGCAACTTTTTGCTGTGGCAGGCCGCATACTCCGAGTTTTTCTTCAGCGACCGGTTGTGGCCGGATTTCGATGAGTCGGCGCTGGACGAGGCGATTGCAGCCTTCGGTGGCCGCGAGCGCCGTTTTGGCAAAACCTCCGAACAAATCCTGTCCGCGCATCCTCAGCCGATGCCGGGCTGAGAACCTGAACAGGTTCTGAAAGGCCCCATGCTCAAGCAGCGCGTTATCACAGCCCTTGTCCTGCTGGCCATTTTGCTGCCGGCGCTTTTTTACCCATCCACGGTGCCCTTCTCCGTAGTCGTGTTGGTGCTCATGGCCGCGGGTGCCTGGGAGTGGGGGCGTCTGAGCGGTTTTGGCCAGGCCGGCTCACTGACCGTGGGCGCTGCTTGTGTCGCACTGTGTGCGGGTTCGTGGGCCCTGGGCTGGGTCGATCGTCCGTTGACCGCCCTGTGGGTGGTGGGCGGGGGGCTGTGGGTCTTGGCGGCCGCCTGGCTGCTTAAGGCAGGGGTGCCTGGTTGGCCCCGCATTCCGGGTGGAGTGCGCCTGGTGGCCGGGGTATTGGCGCTGTGGCTCGCTTGGCTCGCCGTGGTGCAGGCGCGCAATGTGGGTATCAATTTCCTGTTGTCGGTGCTGCTCCTGGTGTGGGTCGCAGACATCTTTGCTTATTTCGCCGGCCGTGCTTTTGGCCTGCGCTTCACAAAAGGCAAGCTGGCCCCTTCGATCAGTCCTGGCAAAAGCTGGGAAGGGGTGTGGGGCGGCTTGGCGGGTGTGGTGGTCATGGCCTTCGCCTGGGTCGCTGCCGATGCGCACTGGCAGGCGGCTGTGCCCAGTTTTTACAGCCGCATGGCGCTACAAGGCTGGTGGATGCTGGTGCTTGCCGCACTGTTCATGGTGGCCATGAGTGTGTCGGGAGATCTCGTGGAGTCCCTCATCAAGCGCAGCGCCGGTGTCAAGGACAGCAGCGGCCTGTTGCCCGGACACGGTGGTGTGCTTGACCGCGTGGATGCTCTGCTGCCCACGCTCCCCCTGGCCATGATGCTCACGAGCCTGACGACTCCATGAAGAAACAACAAATCACCGTCCTCGGTTCCACCGGCTCCATTGGCACCAGCACGCTGGATGTGCTGGCCCGCCATCCCGATCGCTTCGAGGTGTTTGCGCTCAGCGCTGCCACCCAGGTCGATCTTCTGCTGGCGCAGTGTGCACAGTTCCGTCCTCGCTTCGCGGTGATGGCGAGCTCGCCCCATGCGGCGCTTCTGGCGGAAAAATTGGTGGCCAATAGCCTTCCAACGCAGGTCCTTCAAGCGCAAGATGCTCTTGAATTGATAGCGTCACACGATGAAGTGGATGCGGTGATGGCGGCCATTGTGGGCGCTGCGGGTCTCGCACCGTGTCTGGCGGCTGCGCGCGCGGGCAAGAGGTTGCTGCTGGCCAACAAGGAAGCGCTGGTGGTTGGCGGCGGGTTGTTCATGCAGACGGTGCGCGAGGGGCGGGCGACGCTGTTGCCCATCGATAGCGAACACTCCGCCATCTTTCAATGCCTGCCCGAAGACCCTGCCACTTGGGCGCAACGGGTGGACAGCATTTTGCTTACGGCTTCCGGGGGGCCGTTTCGGCAACGAGACCCGTCCACGCTGGCTGAGATCACACCTGCCCAGGCCTGCGCGCATCCCAATTTCTCGATGGGGCGCAAGATTTCGGTGGATTCGGCCACGATGATGAACAAGGCGCTCGAAGTGATCGAGGCCCGCTGGCTGTTCGATCTGCACCCGGACCAGATCAAGGTGGTGATCCATCCGCAGCAGATCATCCATTCCATGGTGCAGTTCAAGGATGCATCGATCCTGGCTCAATTGGGAACGCCCGACATGCGCGTGCCCATTGCCTGCGGCCTGGCCTGGCCGGAGCGCATTGCGAGTGGTGCGAGCACACTGGACTTTTCGACCCTGTCCGCGCTGGCGTTTGAAGACGCTGATGCCCACCGCTTCCCGGGTTTGCACCTGTCCTGGCAAGCGCTGAAAGCGGCCGAGGGGACGACGGCCGTATTGAATGCTGCCAATGAGGTGGCTGTGGGAGCGTTCTTGTCGGGGCGGCTTCGTTTTGACCATATTCATGCCGTGAATCTTGCAACTTTGGAGGCGGTTTCCCCCTCCAAGCCCAATTCGCTCGAAGCGTTGCTGGACCTGGATAGCCAGGCGCGCAATGCCGCTGAGCAAGCTGCAGACCGCCTGGCGGCCTGAGTTTCCACCGCAACACGGACCCGCACATGCTCCTCACCATCGTTGCCTTCATCGTGGCCCTCGGGCTTCTGATTGCCGTACACGAATACGGCCACTACCGGGTGGCCGTGGCATGCGGAGTGAAGGTGCTGCGCTTCTCGGTGGGCTTTGGCAACCCGCTGCTGCGCTGGCAACCCAAGGGCTCGCCCACGGAGTTTGTCCTGGGCGCGTTTCCGTTGGGTGGATACGTTCGCATGCTGGACGAGCGGGAAGCGCCTGTGCCCCCCGAAGAGCGGCATCTGGCCTTCAACACCCAACCTCTGCGGTCCCGCGCTGCCATCGTGGCCGCAGGCCCTGTTGCGAATCTGCTGCTGGCCGTGCTGCTGTATTCCATCGTCAACTGGAATGGGGTGGAGGAGCCCAAGGCGGTCCTGGCCAGCCCGGTGGCTGGTTCCGTGGCGCAGAGCGCGGGCCTGCGTGGCGGTGAACTGGTCGCGCAGGCAGCGTTGGGTTCGGACGACCTGGAACCCGTGCGGTCGTTTGAAGATTTGCGCTGGCTGCTTACTCGCGGTGCCCTGGAGGGGGTGAACGTGCGCCTGGATGTGCAGCCACAGTCGGGGGCTGCACACCGGGAAATTTTGCTGGACATGTCGAAGATCGACAGCCGCGAAGCAGACGCCCAGCTGTTTCGCAAAATAGGCATTCTGGGGCCATGGACACGTCCGGTGCTTGGCGAGGTCATGCCTGACGGAGCCGCTGCGCGCGCTGGATTGCGCCAAGGGGATGTGGTGCTCAAGATTGGCGCCATCGATGTGGTGGATGGCCAGCAGCTGCGCGAGTTGATCCGGCAGTCCGTGCGTGGCAGCGAGCCACTGGCCCAGCCTTGGCGCGTGGATCGCGCGGGGCAGGTGCTGACCTTGGATGTATTGCCGGAGGCCAAGCCGGAACTGGGCGCGACCATAGGCCGCATTGGGGCCTACGTTGGCGCTCCACCTGATTTCGTGACCGTTGAATATGGCGTGTTGGAAGGCGCTTGGGCCGGTGTGGTCAAGACCTGGGATGTGTCGGTATTGACGCTGCGCATGATGGGCCGCATGGTGATTGGTGAGGCATCTCTCAAGAATATCAGCGGGCCCTTGACCATCGCCGACTATGCTGGGCGTTCTGCCAGCCTGGGCCTAACGCAGTACCTCGTTTTCCTCGCCCTGATCAGCGTGAGCCTGGGCGTGCTCAACCTGCTACCGCTGCCCGTCTTGGACGGAGGGCACCTGATGTATTATCTTTGGGAGGGTGTCACGGGCAGGGGGGTGTCAGACGCGTGGATGGAGCGCCTGCAGCGTGGAGGCGTTGCGGTCTTGCTTCTCATGATGTCCATTGCCCTGTTCAACGATATCACTCGGCTCTTTGGCTAACACTTTTGCCGCGCTTGCCCTGCAACTGCGGCGCCAGCTTCATTCATGAAAAAACACATCAATCGCCTGGGCGTGCGTACCGCATCGGCCGTTGCAGCCATGATTTTTGCCGCCAATGCGGCATGGGCTCTGGAGCCTTTCAAGGTGCAGGACATCCGCGTCGAGGGGCTGCAGCGCGTCGAGCCCGGCACCGTGTTTGCCTCCATGCCACTGCGGGTTGGTGACGACTACAACGACGAGAAGGGCGCAGCTGCCATTCGCGCACTTTTTGGTCTGGGCCTGTTCAAGGACGTGCGCCTGGAGGCGACTGGCAATGTGCTGGTGGTTGTGGTGGAGGAGCGCCCCACTGTGGCCGACGTGGATTTCGCCGGTACCCGCGAGTTTGACAAGGATGCGCTGAAGAAGGCCATGCGCGATGTCGGGCTGACCGAAGGTCGTCCCTATGACAAGGCGCTGACCGACCGTGCCGAGCAGGAGCTCAAGCGCCAGTACATCAACAAGAGCCTCTATGGCGCCGAGGTCGTCACGACCGTGACCCCGATCGAGCGTAATCGCGTCAACCTGACTTTCACCGTGGTCGAAGGCGATCCCGCCCGCATCAAGGACGTACGCATTGTTGGCAACAAGGCCTTCAGCGAATCCACGCTCAAAGGCCTGTTTGATCAGGACACCGGTGGCTGGCTCAGCTGGTACACCAAGTCGGACCGCTATTCACGTGCCAAGCTCAACGCCGATCTGGAAACCCTGCGCTCCTACTACCTGCAGCGCGGCTATCTCGAATTCCGTGTCGACTCCACGCAGGTCGCCATTTCACCCGACAAACAGGATATCTCTATCACAGTCAATGTGACAGAAGGCGAGCGTTACGTGGTTTCTGGTGTGAAGCTGGAAGGCAACTATCTGGACCGGGAAGACGAGTTCAAGTCCCTGGTCACGATTCGCCCAGGCGAGCCCTACAACGCTGACCAGGTCACTGAAACGACCAAGGCCTTTTCCGAGTACTTCTCCCGTTTTGGCTTTGCGTTCGCGCGGGTAGAGGCCGTGCCCGAGATTGACCGCGAGAACAACCGCGTGGCCTTTGTGTTGCAGGCGGAACCCTCGCGCCGTGCCTATGTGCGCCGCATCAATGTGAGTGGCAACAACCGCACACGCGACGAAGTGATCCGCCGCGAGTTCCGCCAGTACGAAGCCTCCTGGTACGACGGTGAAAAAATCCGCCTGTCCCGTGATCGCGTGGACCGCCTGGGCTTCTTCACCGAGGTCAATGTGGAGACCCAGGAGGTGCCGGGCTCTCCAGACCAGGTGGACCTGGTGATCAACGTGGCAGAAAAACCCACCGGATCGTTGCAAATGGGGGTAGGTTTTTCCAGTGCCGAAAAGGTGTCGCTGTCGTTTGGTATCAAGCAAGAGAACATTTTTGGCTCTGGCAACTACCTGGGCATTGATGTCAACACCAGCAAGTACCGCCGCACGCTCGTGTTCAGCACCACCAATCCGTACTTCACGCCCGATGGCATTTCTCGCACGCTGGACGTGTACTACCGCACGGACAAGCCTTACGAAGACCAGGGCGGTAACTATGAGTTGGTGACCACCGGGACGTCGGTGCGATTCGGTGTTCCGTTCAGTGAAACCGATACCGTGTTCTTTGGCGGGGGGCTGGAGCAGACCAAGATCAAGGCGGGTACGAACATTCCCGCCACCTACCTGGCCTATGCCGACCAGTTTGGCTACAGCAGCACCTCCATTCCTTTGACGATCGGTTGGTCGCGGGACGACCGCGACAGCGCTCTGGCACCGAATTCCGGCCGCTATCAGCGCCTCAATTCAGAATGGTCGGTGGCTGGGGATGCTCGCTATGTGCGGGCCAACTACCAATACCAGCAGTATGTACCGCTGAACAAACGTTTCACCATCGCCTTCAATGGCGAAGTGGGTATCGGCAAGGGCATGAATGGCCGGCCGTTCCCGGTGTTCAAGAATTTCTATTCTGGCGGGTTGGGCTCGGTGCGTGGCTTTGACCAGGGTACCCTGGGTCCGCGCGACGTGACGGGGGCCTCTTTGGGGGGGCCAAAGAAGGTGACGCTGAACGCGGAACTGATCGCGCCGTTCCCGGGTGCAGGGAACGACCGGACGCTGCGTGTATTCACCTTCTTTGACGTGGGTAATGTGTACGGAGAAAACGAAAAAGTTACCTTCAGTGACATGCGTTCTTCCGTGGGCCTGGGCTTGAGCTGGATTTCCCCGCTCGGTCCTTTGCGTCTGGCTTTTGCGCAACCGGTGCGCAAGTTCGCCGGCGATAGAATCCAGAAACTGCAATTCCAGATTGGAACGTCTTTCTAATGAAATCCATTTCTCGCCATATCTCTTTGGCTCTGCTGCTTGGCTCCATGGCCGCGGCCGCCCCTGCGCAAGCTCAAGAGTCGTTCAAAGCCGGTTTTGTCAATACAGACCGCATCTTCCGTGAGGCCAGCACTGCCAAGGCTGCACAGGCCAAGCTGGAGCAGGAATTCTCCCGTCGCGAGAAAGAACTGGTGGACATGGGCAGTACCCTGAAGACCGCCACAGAGAAATTCGAACGCGAAGCCCCCACGATGGCTGAAAGCCAGCGTACGACCCGCCAGCGCCAACTGGTGGACCAGGACCGTGAATTTCAGCGCAAGCGCCGCGAGTTCCAGGAAGACCTGAGCGCCCGCAAGAACGAGGAACTGTCCCAGGTGCTCGAACGTGCGAACAAGGTCGTCAAACAAGTGGCGGAAGCCGAGAAGTACGACGTGATCCTCCAGGAGGCCGTCTACATCAACCCCAAGCATGACATCACCGACAAGGTGATCAAGGCACTGAATGCCTCTGCTGGCAAGTAAGCCAGAGCGCTGGACGGGTGGCGCGTGAGCTTGCTTCTTGGGCACATAGTTGATGCGCTCGGTGGCTCGCTGGAAGGAGGTGCGGCACGGGATGCCGTCATTTCCCGTATCGCGCCCCTGGAGGTTGCCGGGCCGGGAGATCTCAGTTTCCTGAGCAACCCCCGCTACCAACAGCAACTGGCCGCCTCCCGGGCGGCCTGTGTCATTGTGGCGCCTGCCATGCGCGATGCCGCTCTGGCGCGGGGTGCCTGCATCGTGGCGGACAACCCCTACGTGTATTTCGCGCGTGCCACCCAGTTGTGGCGGCAACGCAATGCGCCAGCGCAACAGGCAGGCGTGCACGCTAGTGCCGTGGTCGATCCTATGGCACTGGTGCACCCCACTGCGACCATTGGGCCGCTGTGTGTGGTGGAGCGTGGAGCGCAGGTGGGCGCGGGGACCATTCTCAAGTCGCGTGTAACCGTGGGCGAAGGCTGCACCATCGGCGCGCGTTGCATCGTGCACGCCGGTGTGGTGATTGGCGCGGATGGTTTTGGCTTTGCGCCTGAACAGGGGCAGTGGGTCAAGATCGAACAGCTCGGTGCCGTGCGCATCGGAGACGACGTCGAGATTGGTGCCAACACCTGCATCGACCGGGGCGCGCTTCAGGACACCGTCATCGAAGATGGCGTCAAGCTCGACAACCTGATCCAGATCGGCCACAACGTGCGCATCGGCAAGCACTCGGCCATGGCCGGGTGTGTGGGGGTGGCTGGCAGCGCGACCATTGGCGCGCACTGCACTGTGGGCGGCGGGGCGATTGTGCTGGGCCATCTGGAGCTGGCCGACAACGTGCATATCTCGGCAGCTACCGTGGTCACACGCTCGCTCACGCGACCTGGGCAATACACGGGCATGTTTCCCATCGACGACAATGCGCGCTGGGAAAAAAACGCTGCAACACTCAAACAACTGCACAGCTTGCGGGAGCGCATCAAGGCGCTTGAGCAGGCTCTCAAGGCAGCATGAACGGAAGAACAACTCGATGATGGATATTCACGCAATTCTCAAGCAACTGCCCCACCGCTACCCGTTCCTGCTGGTGGACAAAGTGATCGAGCTTGAGAGCAACACCCGCATCAAGGCCATCAAGAACGTGACGTTCAATGAGCCCTATTTCATGGGGCATTTCCCCGGACGTCCCGTGATGCCGGGTGTGTTGATCCTGGAGGCGCTGGCCCAGGCTGCGGGCTTGCTGGCATTTGATGCCATGGGCAAGGTGCCCGATGAGAACAATATCTACTACTTTGTGGGCATTGATGGTGCGCGTTTCAAGCGCCCTGTGGAGCCCGGCGACCAGTTGATCCTGAGCATCACCATCGATCGCGTTCGTGGCGGCATCTGGAAGTTCAAGGGCGTGGCCAGCGTGGGCGAAGAGGTGGCCTGCGAAGCCGAACTCATGTGCACCATGCGCAGCGTGGGTTGACCGACCCGGGCCTGTTGGATCGTGAGCAATATTCATCCCACTGCCATTGTTGCGGACGGCGCACGCCTGGACCCTTCGGTCACGGTGGGACCGTATGCGGTTATTGGTGAGCATGTGTCGATCGGTGCGGGCACGACGGTCGGCGCACATTGCGTCATTGACGGGCGCACGACGATTGGCGCCGACAACCGCATCTTTCAGTTCAACTCCATCGGCGCCATCCCGCAGGACAAGAAATATGCGGGCGAGCCTACCGAACTGGTCATCGGCGACCGCAACACCATCCGCGAGTTCTGCACCCTGAACCTCGGTGTGCCCCAGGCCGGTGGCATCACCACGGTGGGGGACGACAACTGGATCATGGCGTACACCCACATCGCCCATGATTGCCATGTGGGCAACCACACCACGCTGGCCAACAACACCACCCTGGCAGGCCATGTCCACCTGGGCGATTGGGTGACGGTGGGCGGGCTTACCGGCATCCACCAGTTCGTCAAGGTCGGGGCGCATGCCATGGTGGGCTTTGCCAGCGCAGTGTCGCAGGACGTGCCCCCCTTCATGCTGGTGGATGGCAACCCGCTGGCCGTGCGGGGCTATAACGTGGTGGGGCTGCGCCGCCGCGGCTTCTCGCCAGAGCGCATTGCTGCTGTCAAGCAGATGCACAAGCTGATCTACCGCCAGGGCCTCACGCTGGAGGCTGCACGTGCCGCCATTGCTGAGCTGGTGCAGTCCTCACCGCAGGCCAGCGAGGATGCCGCGATGATGGAGCGGTTCCTGGCCGACGCCACGCGCGGCATAGCGCGCTGAGGGCTGGGTGATGGCTGCTTCCCCCCGCGTCGCCATGGTGGCGGGCGAGACATCGGGCGACCTGCTGGCCGGTCTGTTGATCGACGGCATGCAGGCCCATTGGCCAGACCTGCAGACCTGCGGCATTGGTGGCCCGCAAATGCAACGCCGGGGTTTTGATGCCTGGTGGCCCAGCGAGAAGCTGGCAGTGCATGGCTACAGCATGGAAGTGCTGCGCCGTCTGCGCGAGTTGCTGGGCATCCGCAAGCAACTGCGTGAGCGGTTGCTCAAGGACAGCCCGGATGTCTTCATCGGTGTGGATGCCCCTGATTTCAACCTGGGGCTGGAAGCTGACCTGCGCGCTGCGGGCATCAAGACGGTGCATTTCGTGTGCCCCTCCATCTGGGCCTGGCGCGCGGAACGCGTCGAGAAGATTCGCCGCAGCGCTGATCACGTGCTGTGCATCTTTCCGTTCGAGCCTGAACTGCTCGCGCGCCATGGCATCGCCGCCACCTATGTGGGGCACCCGCTGGCGGGAGTGATTCCCATGGTGCCGGACCGCGCTGCCGCCCGCGCCCAGCTCGGGCTGCAGGATACGGACGAGGTGCTGGCCATTCTGCCGGGCAGCCGCTCTTCGGAGATCGCCTACATCACTCAACCCTTCTTTGAGGCTGCAGCGCTTGTCAGAAAAGCGCGACCAGCTATTAAATTGATAGTGCCTGCCGTGCCGGCGCTGCGCGAACGCATCGTGCAGGCAGCGCAAGCCGCTGGGCTGGGCGGTGTGGTGCAGATCGTTTCCGGGCAATCCCACGCCGTGCTCGCCGCCTGCGACACCACGCTGATCGCCAGTGGCACCGCCACGCTGGAGGCGGCCCTGTTCAAGCGCCCCATGGTCATTGGCTACCACATGCACCCATTGAGCTGGTGGCTCATGCGCCGCAAGCAGTTGCAGCCCTGGGTGGGCTTGCCCAACATCCTGTGTGGCGACTTCGTGGTGCCCGAGCTGATCCAGGATGCCGCGACACCCCAGGCGCTTTGCGCCGCAACGCTGCAATGGCTGGATGCGCGCCAGCACCATCCCGAAAAAATCACGGCCCTGGAGCAGCGCTTTACGGCGCTGCACGAGAGCCTGCGCCGCAACACTCCCCAACTGGCTGCCGATGCGATCCAGAAAATCCTCCATCCCGCTGCCTGAACAGGCCTGCCTGCCCTGGCACCCGCCAGGCCTTGTGGCCGGCGTGGATGAAGCGGGCCGTGGCCCGCTGGCGGGGCCTGTGGTGGCTGCTGCAGTCATCCTGGACGATCTGCATCCCATCGCAGGCCTGGCAGACTCCAAAAAGCTCACGCCCGCCCGGCGCGAAAAGCTCTACGACGAAATCCGCGCCAAGGCGCTGTGCTGCAGCATTGCCGAGGCCAGCGTGGAAGAGATCGATCAGCTCAACATCCTGCAGGCCACGATGCTGGCCATGCGGCGGGCCGTGATGGGGCTGCGCCTGAAGCCCGTCATGGTCCTCGTCGATGGCAATCGGCTGCCCACGCTCGACATCCAGGCTGAGGCCATCGTCAAGGGTGATGCGCTGGTGCCGGCCATCTCGGCCGCATCCATCCTGGCCAAGGTGCACCGTGACCGCTGGTGTGTGCAGGTGCATGAAGAATTTCCCCAATACGGATTTGCGGGCCACAAAGGCTATGGCACGGCGGTGCACATGGCGGCCCTGCGTGAGCACGGCGCGTGCGTCCACCACCGGCGTTCCTTTGCGCCCGTGGCGCAGAATCTGCGCGGCTGAACCTGCCCAACCATGACATCCTCCTCGATCACCACCATCCATTCGCGGGACAACACGTTCGTGAAAGACCTGCGCCGTCTTGCGCAGGACACCACGGCCTACCGCAAACAAGGCCGGGTTTGGCTGGAGGGCGATCACCTTTGCCGCGCGGCCCTGGAGCGTGGCCAGCGCGCATCCATTGCGGTGTTTTCAGAGTCTTTTTGGCCGCTGGCGCAGGTAGGGTGGGTGCAAACTGCTATGAAAATCATAGTAATTGCTGACGCACTGTTTGCCGACATCAGTGGGCTGGAGTCGCCCGCTCGGATGGGTTTCATCATGGATTTGCCCGCGCCCGCTGCGGTGCATCCGGGTGCGGCGACCGTGGTGCTGGACCGTGTGCAGGACGCTGGGAATGTGGGCTCCATCTTGCGCAGTGCGTCCGCGTTCGGGTTCCGGCAGGTGGTTGCCATCAAGGGCAGCGCCGCATTGTGGTCCCCCAAGGTGCTGCGGGCGGGCATGGGTGCGCATTTCGCGCTGGACCTGATCGAGGGCGTGGAGCACGGCGAGCTTCAATCGCTGCAGGTGCCCATGCTTGTGACCAGCTCGCACGCCGGAGACTGGTTGCACCGTGCCGCCTTGCCCTGGCCGTGTGCATGGGTGTTGGGCCACGAAGGGCAGGGCGTTTCCCCTGCACTGGAAGAGCGTGCCGCTCTGCGCATCCGCATTGCACAACCGGGCGGCGAAGAGTCGCTCAATGTGGCGGCCGCTGCAGCGATCTGCCTGCATGCGAGCGGCGCCGGGCGCTGAAGCCACCGCTTCTTGATCGTTTCCAGCAGATCTCAGGGGGGCGGAGCGCCCCACTCGTTTTTAGAGATTGCGCAGGAACTGGCGCACGAATTCTTCCTGGTTGGGGGCGTCCTTCTCCGTGCTGAACAGCACCTGCTGGTTCTCCACCCGGATTTTTAGCTGCGGCGCGAATTTGCATTGCACCAAGCCCAGGCCGGGTGCCGTGCTTTTGAAGGCGGGGGTGTTGCGGCACATGGACTCCAGCTCTGATGCCACCACGCCGCAGAAGCTGCCGATGCTCAGCGACTGGAGTTTCTCGTCGTCAATCGTGGCCCAGTCAACGTTGGTCTTCACTGGCGTACCGCATGCAGCGGTGGCGTCCTGGTCGGCCTTGCCCAGTTCGGCCTGCACGCTGGCCAGGCGCTTGTTGCGGTCAAAGCGGGCCAGCTTGTCCTGCAGGCCCTGCTTTTGTTGGCCTTTGTAGCTGGCCAGCAGGTCCGCCAGCTTGAAGGCCTTGCTCTTTTCTTCACTGAAGGCCAGTGGCACGCCATCGCGCTTGCCTGGCAGGTACACCACATAGTGGTCGCCATTGCGATAGGCCTGGTTCTGCTTTTGCAGCAGACCATAGCTGCGGCCATCGAGCGTGGTGGCGTATACCTCGCGCGCCGAGCCCCTTTGCTCCAACTGGCTCAGGAAGACGACCTGATCGATGGGGTCGTTGATGCCGCTCACTCGCACCAGAGCCTGCTTGCCGTCTGCGGT
Organism: Acidovorax sp. JMULE5; assembly: GCF_013376875.1. GTDB lineage: Bacteria > Pseudomonadota > Gammaproteobacteria > Burkholderiales > Burkholderiaceae_C > Acidovorax > Acidovorax facilis. Next base: position 1,706,933 of record NZ_CP035951.1, on the reverse strand, counting down.
GGGGGCCAGCACGACTTCAACGCCGTGGGGCGCCACGAAGACCTGGGGGTATTTCGCCAGCTCCAGGGCCTGAGCGGCCATGGCGGCACACAGGCCTGCCAGGAAAAGGGCGAGGGGGCGGAGAAAAATGCGCATCGGGATCAGCCTTTGGAGTGGGGGCGGTAGGGAAACGGGGCGAAGTCTAGGGTGCCCGTTGTCCTCTGAAATGCCTGGAACACTTGCTTACGTAACAAGGTTATGCAAGACGCGCATTTGTTGGTGAGCGCGCCATGAAGGATATAATCGGGAGCTTTTCTCGCAACAGCGTCGCCCGACCGCACCCAAAGCAACAACCCATCTGAGAGCAGCCACCAGCACTTGCGTACCTTTGCGTGCACGAGTGGACTGCAGGCGCCGGGCGACCGTAACCATCCGGAGAACCCAGTGCTTTTGTCTCTACAGGGAAACTTCCCGCCCGCCATCCTGGCGCTCGCAGACGGCACGGTCTTTATCGGCAATTCGATTGGTGCCACCGGCACCACTGTCGGCGAAGTGGTGTTCAACACCGCCATCACCGGCTACCAGGAAATCCTCACCGACCCGAGCTACTGCCAGCAGATCGTGACCCTCACGTATCCGCACATCGGCAACTACGGCGTCAATGTGGAGGACATCGAAGCCGACAAGGTCCACGCCGCAGGCCTGATCATCAAAGACCTGCCCCTGCTGGCAAGCAACTTCCGCTCCACGGAAACGCTCTCGCAATACCTTGTGCGTGAGAAGACCGTTGCCATCGCCAACATCGACACCCGCAAGCTCACGCGCCTGCTGCGCAGCAAGGGTGCGCAAAACGGCGCCATCATCGGCCTTGCCGCAGGGCAGGCTGTCACGCAGGCGCTCATCGACGAAGCCATCGCCAAGGCCAAGGCGGCCCCCAACATGGCCGGGCTGGACCTGGCCCAGGTGGTGACCACGGCAGCGCGTTATGAGTGGACGCAGACAGAGTGGAAACTGGGTACTGGCTACGGCGAACTGTCGGCCCCACAGTTTCACGTAGTGGCGTACGACTTCGGCGTCAAGAAGAACATCCTGCGCATGCTGGCGGAACGCGGCTGCAAGGTCACCGTGGTGCCCGCCAAGACGCCGGCCGCTGATGTGCTGGCTCTCAAACCCGATGGCGTTTTCCTGTCCAACGGCCCTGGCGACCCAGAGCCTTGCGACTACGCGATTGCAGCGACCCGCACCATTGTGGACAGCGGCATGCCCACGTTCGGCATCTGCCTGGGGCACCAGATCATGGCCCTGGCTGCTGGTGCCAAGACCTTCAAGATGACCCACAGTCACCATGGTGCCAACCACCCGGTGAAGGACCTGGACACGGGCCGCGTGAGCATCACGAGCCAGAACCACGGTTTTGCGGTGGACATGGAATCGCTGCCCGCCCATCTGCGCGCCACGCACGTCAGCCTGTTTGACGGCACGCTGCAAGGGCTGGTCCACAAGGACAAGCCCGCCTTCTGTTTCCAGGGGCATCCTGAGGCATCCCCAGGTCCGCACGACATCGCATACCTCTTTGACCGCTTCACCGACGCCATGCGCGCGGCAAAAGCTGGTTAAGCGCGGAAGGAATCAGCACCATGAAACTGTTCAGCTTCCCCCTTGCATCGCTCGAAAAGGCGATCCACAAGCGTGTCCTGACCCTGCCTTCGCCCCACCGTGAGTGGTTCACGGAACGTTGGGCGCAAAAGCCCTACAAGAAAGCGTTCGTCGAGAACAAGGCCATGCCGCTCGTCACGCTCGTGGCCAAGGGCAAGACGCTGGACGATGCCGCCTTTGCAGAGCTGCTGCAGGAGTGGGAAGTGACGTTTTATGACGCGGAAGAAGAAGTCTTGCGCCCGCTGATCCAGGGCGACGGCCTGCTGCAGCTGATGCAGAAGAACCTTCCTCCCGCACGCGCAGAGGCGCTGCTTGCCAAGTTGACCCAGCGGCGTTTGCCCGCAGATGCAACAGCAGCCTCTGCCCCAACCCCCAGCCCCCAGGCAGCCGAACCCACGATCGACTGATCGACGCAACATGCCAAAACGCACAGACATCAAAAGCATCCTCATCATCGGCGCTGGCCCGATCATCATCGGCCAGGCCTGCGAGTTCGACTACTCCGGCGTACAGGCCTGCAAGGCCCTGCGCGAAGAGGGCTACAAGGTCATCCTGATCAACAGCAACCCCGCGACGATCATGACCGACCCGGCCACGGCCGACGTGACCTACATCGAGCCCATCACCTGGCAGACGGTCGAGAAGATCATCGCCAAGGAGCGCCCCGACGCCATCCTGCCCACCATGGGAGGGCAGACGGCGCTCAACTGCGCCCTGGACCTGTGGCACCACGGCGTGCTCGACAAGTACAAGGTCGAGCTGATCGGCGCCACGCCCGAGGCCATCGACAAGGCCGAAGACCGCTTGAAGTTCAAGGACGCCATGACCAAGATCGGTCTGGGCTCCGCGCGCTCCGGCATCGCCCACAGCATGGACGAAGCCTGGGCCGTGCAAAAGACCGTGGGTTTCCCCACCGTGATCCGCCCCAGCTTCACGCTGGGCGGTACCGGCGGCGGCATTGCCTACAACCCTGAAGAGTTCGAGACCATCTGCAAGCGCGGCCTGGAAGCATCGCCCACCAACGAGCTGCTGATCGAAGAGTCGCTGCTGGGCTGGAAAGAGTACGAGATGGAAGTGGTCCGCGACAAGGCGGACAACTGCATCATCATCTGCTCCATCGAAAACCTGGACCCGATGGGTGTGCACACTGGCGACTCGATCACCGTGGCCCCCGCGCAGACGCTGACCGACAAGGAATACCAGATCATGCGCAACGCCTCGCTGGCAGTGCTGCGTGAAATTGGTGTGGACACGGGTGGCTCCAATGTGCAGTTCTCGGTCAACCCGAAGGACGGCCGCATGATCGTCATCGAGATGAACCCGCGCGTGTCGCGTTCGTCGGCGCTGGCCTCCAAGGCCACGGGCTTCCCGATTGCCAAGGTCGCCGCCAAGCTGGCCGTGGGCTACACGCTGGACGAGCTCAAGAACGAAATCACGGGCGGTGCGACGCCTGCATCGTTCGAGCCTTCGATCGACTACGTGGTCACCAAGATCCCACGTTTTGCGTTCGAAAAATTCCCCACGGCCGACAGCCGCCTGACCACGCAGATGAAGTCGGTGGGCGAGGTCATGGCCATGGGCCGCACCTTCCAGGAATCCTTCCAGAAAGCCCTGCGCGGCCTGGAAGTGGGCGTGGACGGCATGAACGAGAAAACCCAGGACCGCGAGACGCTCGAAAAAGAACTGGGCGAGCCCGGTCCCGAGCGCATCTGGTACGTGGGCGATGCGTTTGCCATGGGTCTTTCGGTCGATGAAGTGTTCGAGCTGACCAAGATTGACAAATGGTTCCTGGTGCAGATTGAGCAGATCGTGAAGATCGAGCTGGACATCGACAAGCTGGTGGCCGAAAAGGGTGACGGTGCCCTGGCGGCGCTGGATGCCGGCACGCTGCTCACGCTCAAGCAAAAAGGTTTCTCCGACCGCCGCTTGGCCAAGCTGCTCAAGACCACCGAGAAGGCGGTGCGCGAAGCACGCCGTGCGCTCAAAGTGCGCCCCGTGTACAAGCGTGTGGACACCTGTGCGGCCGAGTTCGCTACCAACACCGCGTACCTGTACTCCACTTACGAAGTCGCCACCCACGGTGGTGTCGCCGAATGCGAGTCGGAGCCTACGAACAACAAGAAGATCATGGTGCTTGGCGGTGGCCCCAACCGCATCGGCCAGGGCATCGAGTTCGACTACTGCTGCGTGCATGCGGCCCTCGCTATGCGCGAAGACGGCTACGAGACCATCATGGTCAACTGCAACCCCGAAACCGTCTCCACCGACTATGACACCTCCGACCGCCTGTACTTCGAGCCCGTGACGCTCGAAGACGTGCTGGAGATTGTGGACAAGGAAAAGCCGGTCGGCGTGATCGTGCAGTACGGCGGCCAGACGCCCCTGAAGCTTGCCCTGGGTCTGGAGGCCGCTGGCGTTCCGATCATCGGCACCAGCCCCGACATGATCGACGCGGCTGAAGACCGCGAGCGCTTCCAGAAGCTGCTGGGTGAGCTCGGCCTGCGCCAGCCGCCCAACGCCACGGCACGCACAGAACCCGAAGCCCTGGAGAAGGCCGCCGCTCTGGGCTACCCCCTGGTGGTGCGCCCCAGCTACGTGCTGGGCGGCCGCGCGATGGAAATCGTGCACGAGCAGCGCGACCTGGAGCGCTACATGCGCGAGGCCGTGAAGGTCAGCAACGACTCGCCGGTGCTGCTCGACCGCTTCCTCTCCAACGCCATCGAGTGCGACGTGGACTGCGTGCGCGATTCGGCGGGCGTCACCTTTATCGGCGGGGTCATGGAACACATCGAGCAGGCGGGCGTGCACAGTGGCGACTCCGCCTGCTCACTGCCCCCGTACTACCTGTCGCAGCCCACCATCGACGAGATCAAGCGCCAGACCGCCGCCATGGCCCAGGGCCTGAACGTGGTGGGACTGATGAACGTGCAGTTCGCCATCCAGGAGATGGAAGGCAAGGACGTGATCTACGTGCTGGAAGTGAACCCCCGCGCCTCGCGCACGGTGCCGTTTGTTTCCAAGGCCACGGGCATCCAGCTGGCCAAGGTCGCGGCGCGCTGCATGGCGGGTCAAACGCTGGCCTCGCAGGGCATCACCAAGGAAGTGACACCGCCGTACTTCAGCGTGAAGGAGGCCGTGTTCCCGTTCGTGAAGTTCCCCGGCGTGGACACCATCCTCGGCCCAGAGATGAAGTCCACCGGCGAAGTCATGGGCGTGGGCAAGACCTTCGGCGAAGCCTTTGTGAAGAGCCAACTGGGTGCTGGCACCAAGCTGCCCACATCGGGCAAGGTGTTCCTCACTGTAAAGAATGCCGACAAGCCGCGTGCCGTGGACATCGCCCGCCAACTGGTGGCGCTGGGCTTTGAGCTGGTGGCGACCAAGGGCACTGCAGCTGCGATTGCCGAAGCTGGCGTGCCTGTGGGTGTGGTCAACAAGGTGACCGAAGGCCGCCCGCACATCGTGGACATGATCAAGAACAACGAGATCGTCATGGTCATCAACACCGTGGAAGAGCGCCGCAATGCGATTGCCGATTCGCGTGCGATCCGCACCTCGTCGCTGCTGGCCCGCGTGACCACGTTCACCACCATCTTTGGTGCAGAAGCGGCCGTGGAGGGCATGAAGTACCTGGACAAGCTCGACGTGTACTCGGTGCAGGAGCTGCACGCCCAACTGGCTGCCTGAGCATCGGCAAAAGCGGCATAATTGCCGCCTGAACAGACACCGCCGCGCGGCAACGTGCGGCGGTTTCCTTTTGTAGACTTGCCATTCGCATCGCCCAGCGCAGCGCGGGCATGCCTGGCGATTGACCGGTGGAAGTGCTTCTGGCGCTTTCACCGTTTTGATTTATGGAGACGCAACACGATGGCCACCATTCCGATTACCAAGCGCGGCGCTGAAAAGCTCAAGGAAGAACTGCACCGCCTCAAGACCGTAGAGCGCCCCGCTGTGATCACGGCAATTGCCGAAGCGCGCGCGCAGGGCGACCTCAGCGAAAACGCTGACTATGACGCCGCCAAGGACCGCCAGGGCTTCATCGAAGGCCGCATCCAGGAGATCGAGGGCAAGCTGTCGGTGGCGCAGGTGATCGACCCCAGCGCCGTGGATGGCGGCGGCAAGGTCGTCTTTGGCGCCACGGTCGAACTGGAAGATGAAGAGTCTGGCGACCTCGTGAAATACCAGATCGTGGGTGAGGACGAGGCAGATCTGAAGCAAGGGCTCATCAATATCTCGAGCCCCATCGCCCGCGCCTTGATCGGCAAGGAAGAGGGCGATACCGCCGAAGTGCAGGCCCCCGGCGGGATTCGCCGCTACGAAGTGGTGGCGGTCAGCTACCAGTGAGCGGGCACGGCATGTTCCACCGCCTTCCGGCCTTGGTCGCTGCGCTCTGGTGGGGCAGCCTGACTACCATCGGGTTTCTGGTCGTGCCCATGCTGTTTGCCCACCTTCCGTCGCCCATGGTGGCGGGCAACATGGCGGCCAAGCTGTTTGCGGCGCAGACCTGGGTGGCGGTCGCCTGCTGTCTGGTTCTGCTGCTGATTTCAAGGCCAAAACAGGCGATAGCGCTGTATCCATGGGCGCAAGCTGCTATGGTTTTTATACTCGGTGGCATGCTGCTGGCGTTGCTCACGCAGTTTGGCGTGGCGCCGCGTATCGTGGCGCGGCAGGATTTGCGCCTGTGGCACAGCGTAGGGACGGTGATGTATGTGCTGCAGTGGTGCTGCGCACTGGCCGTGTTGTGGCAAACACTGCGCCAGGTTCAGAAGCCGCCGTTGTTGCCGGACGGGCCTGACGGCACTGCAGACGACTGAAGCGAGCGCTGGTCGCAACCAGCGCTGCCTCCAACCCGCCTATTCGCGCCAGTGCTCCGCCACCCAGGTGGCCGGACGAATGAAGCGGAACCGCCGGTTGCGCCGCCCGGCCAAAGCATCGGGGGGATTGCATTCCCCATGAAAGATCACGATGCGGGCGCCCGCTGGCACAAACGGCGGGCGCCAGTAGTTGGTCGGCCAGGGCGGTATGCCATGGTATTTGAAGCTCGGGCACCACGCCGCAGGCCAGTATTGCAACTTGCCCTGTCGGTGAAGGAAGTCCGACAAGTAGGCCTGCTCGTTGCGAAACTGCTCACGAATTTCTGAGAAATGCGCGCGAAAGTGCTCCAGCACGTCGGGGTGAGCTCCCAGCTCAAAGCGATAGACCGAGGAGTTGCCCGTGATGCGCCATGGGCGCTTGTAGTCGTGGATGATCAGGAATTCACCCGGTTGGGTGAAAAAATCGTCCAGGCTGCCGGTGATGACCACGTCCACATCCAGGAACAAGGCCGTGCCTCGAAGTCCGTGCAGGTCCTTGCTGAAAGTGACCAGCTTGGTCCAGCCCCGCTCGGGGATGCCGGGTGGCAGATCGAGTGCGGGGATGGGCAGGCACTGCACTTCGCTGCGAATGCCCGTGCTGTCATCGGTCAGGCAGACAAAGCGAAAATCCCCGCTCAGGTGCCTGCGCACCATGGCATACAGCCGGTTGACGTATTCGGGGCCGTATTTCGTGCCCCACTTCATGCAGAGGATGTGGCGGGCGGGCGCCATGCCGGCAGGTGCTGCAAAGTTTGCAGGTACTGCCGAACCTGCATCGTGGCTCATCAGTCTGCCTGGCGCTTCTTGATGGATTTTTGCTTGGGCTTGGCGCGCTTGATCTGACCGCCCGAAGTGAGGCGCTGGTTGCCCAGCACGCGCAGTTGCTTGATCTCGGGGCGCTGGCCGCCGCGCTTGCTGTATTTGAGCACCTTGACGTCGCGCGGGCCGGGCATGCGGTCCTCATCGACCGTACGCTCCTTGACGGGTTGGGGGCGCCACAGCACCAGCAGCTTGCCGATGTGCTGGATGGGGGCTGCGTTGAGTTCGGCGGTCAGCTCCTGGTACATCAGCTCGCGCGCCACGCGGTCATCGTTGAAAACGCGCACCTTGATCAGGCCATGGGCGTTCAGGGCGGCGTCGATTTCCTTCTTGACCGCAGGGGTGAGTCCATCGCCGCCGACCAGGACGACGGGGTCCAGGTGGTGGGCATTGGCGCGTTGTTCCCGGCGCTCGGCGGGAGTCAGTTGAATTTGGGGCATGGGCCGTATTATCGGCGGTGCTGATTGTCGAGAGACAATGGAGCGGTATGAAAGTCAAAACCCAAAGCAAGAAGGTCAACAAGGCGTGGTTGAACGACCATGTCAACGACACCTATGTCAAATTGGCCCAGAAAGAGGGATACCGGGCACGCGCCGCCTACAAGCTCAAGGAAATCGACGAACAGCTGGGTCTCATCAAACCCGGTTACACCGTGGTGGATCTGGGTTCCACGCCGGGCGCCTGGAGCCAGTACCTGCGCAGGCGCATGTCGCCCGGGGGGGCTGCAGCGGGCCAACTCAACGGCACCATCATTGCGCTAGACCTTCTGCCCATGGAGCCCATCGAGGGCGTTACCTATATCAACGGTGATTTTCGTGAGGCGGAGGTGCTGGAGCGCCTGGAGCAGGCCCTGGATGGCCGGGTGGTGGATGTTGTCGTTTCGGACATGGCTCCCAATCTGTCCGGTATCGAATCGGCCGACGCTGCGCGCATTGCCCATCTGGTCGAACTGGCTGTGGAGTTTGCTTGCAACCATTTGAAACCGGATGGGGCCCTGGTGGTCAAGCTGTTCCATGGCAGCGGCTACAGCGATCTTGTCACGCTGTTCAAACAGACCTTCAAAGTGGTCAAACCGTTGAAGCCCAAGGCCTCCCGCGACAAATCGTCCGAGACCTTTCTGGTGGGCATGGGCCTCAAGAAGACCGCCTGAACGGGCTTGCCTCAGGTCAAGAATCCGTGAATTTCGACCCTAAAGCCCGTGCTGTTTCCATGGCCGCTAGGGGGAATAGGGATGGCCGGGTGGCTTGAAACACCTAAAATGGGCCGCACATGCGTGCCATGACGGCAGTGTGTCCGTTTTCTGTTTCCCGCAACTGGAGCCCCGCTTGAACAATCAGTGGTTTTCAAAAATTGCCGTGTGGCTGGTTATTGCCATGGTGCTGTTCACGGTGTTCAAACAGTTTGACACCCGTGCCGGAGCCAGCGCAGGCCACGTCGGCTACTCGGAGTTCCTGGAGGAAGTCCGCAGCAACCGCATCAAGAGCGCGACCATCCAGGAAGGCCAGGGCGGCACCGAGATCGTGGCCGTCACCAATGACGACCGCAAGATCCGCACGACCGCCACCTATCTGGACCGTGGCCTTGTGGGCGATCTCATCAACAACAACGTCAAGTTCGACGTCAAGCCCCGTGAAGAAGGCTCCCTGCTCATGACCCTCCTGGTCAGCTGGGGCCCCATGCTGCTGCTCATCGGCGTGTGGGTGTACTTCATGCGTCAGATGCAGGGCGGCGGCAAGGGCGGTGCCTTCAGCTTTGGCAAGAGCAAGGCGCGCATGCTCGACGAAAACAACAACCAGGTCACGTTCGCGGACGTGGCGGGTTGCGACGAGGCCAAGGAAGAAGTCAAGGAAGTCGTGGACTTCCTGAAAGATCCGCAGAAATTCCAGAAACTGGGTGGCCGCATTCCCCGGGGCCTGCTGCTGGTGGGCCCCCCTGGCACCGGCAAGACCCTGCTGGCCAAGTCCATCGCAGGCGAAGCCAAGGTGCCGTTCTTCAGCATCTCTGGCTCCGACTTTGTGGAAATGTTTGTCGGCGTGGGTGCGGCCCGTGTGCGCGACATGTTCGACAACGCCAAGAAGAACGCTCCGTGCATCATCTTCATCGATGAAATCGACGCGGTGGGCCGCCAGCGTGGTGCTGGCCTGGGCGGTGGCAACGACGAGCGCGAACAGACCCTCAACCAGATGCTGGTTGAGATGGACGGCTTCGAAACCAACCTGGGCGTGATCGTGGTGGCTGCCACCAACCGCCCCGACATCTTGGACGCCGCCCTGCTGCGCCCTGGCCGTTTCGACCGTCAGGTCTATGTGACGCTGCCCGATATCCGTGGCCGCGAGCAGATCCTGAACGTGCACATGCGCAAGATCCCGATTGGTCAGGACGTGGCCCCTGGCATCATTGCCCGTGGCACCCCTGGCATGAGCGGTGCCGATCTGGCCAACCTGTGCAATGAAGCTGCCCTGATGGCTGCGCGCCGCAATGCCCGTACCGTCGAGATGCAGGACTTCGAGAAGGCCAAGGACAAGATCCTCATGGGCCCCGAGCGCAAAAGCATGGTCATGCCCGAGGAAGAGCGTCGCAACACGGCCTACCACGAGTCTGGCCACGCCCTCATTGGCAAGCTGCTGCCCAAGTGCGACCCCGTGCACAAGGTCACCATCATTCCCCGTGGCCGTGCCCTGGGCGTGACGATGAGCCTGCCTGCCCAGGACCGCTACAGCTACGATCGCGAATACATGCTCAACCAGATCAGCATGCTGTTTGGTGGCCGCATCGCTGAAGAAGTGTTCATGAACCAGATGACCACTGGGGCCAGCAATGACTTCGAGCGTGCCACGCACATTGCCCGCGACATGGTCACCCGCTACGGCATGACCGATGCCCTGGGGCCCATGGTTTACGCTGAGAACGAAGGCGAAGTGTTCCTGGGCCGTTCGGTGACCAAGACCACGACCATGAGCGAGCAGACCATGGAAAAGGTGGACATGGAAGTGCGCCGCATCATCGATGAGCAGTACAACCTGGCCCGTCGCCTGATCGAAGAGAACAGCGACAAGATGCACGCCATGGCCAAGGCCTTGCTCGAATGGGAAACCATCGATACTGAGCAGTTGGACGACATCATGGCTGGCAAGGAGCCCCGTCCTCCCAAGGACTGGACGCCCCGTACACCTCCCTCGGGCGGCGACAACTCCAGCGGCGGCACGCCTGCGGTGACGACGGACACCGCACCATCGGCCGCCTGATTGCTGGCCGGTCCATCCGTTCTCACGGGGCCTTGTGCCCCGTTTTTCATGGCTGGTGTTGTGCTGCCTCCCGACCTCGACCAGGAAGGCGCCTGTGACCTTTTCTCGATCCCCCCATGATCTGGCAGACCTCCCGTTTCTCTGTTGACCTGGCCGAGCCCCGCGTGATGGGCATCGTCAATGCCACGCCGGACTCGTTCTCCGACGGCGGGCGGCATGGCTCCACCGCTGCGGCCCTGCGGCATTGCGAGCATTTGCTGCGCGATGGGGCACACATTCTGGACATTGGTGGGGAGTCCACGCGCCCCGGCAGTCCGGCGGTACCGCTGGACGAAGAGCTGGCGCGGGTGGTGCCTCTGGTGCAGGGCGCGGTGTCCCTGGGGGTCCCTATCTCCATCGATACCTACAAGCCCGAGGTCATGCGCGTGGTGCTGGACCTGGGCGCGGACATCATCAATGACATCTGGGCATTGCGCCAGCCGGGCGCCGCAGAGGTGGTGGCATCGCACCCGCAATGTGGGGTGTGCCTGATGCACATGCACCGCGATCCCCAAACCATGCAGGTGGCCCCGATGGAGGGCGATGTGGTACAGCAGGTGCTATACTTTTTGCAGCGCTCTGCGCTTGACCTGCAAGCGCTAGGGGTCGAAAAGAACCGGATTGTGCTGGACCCGGGTATTGGTTTTGGCAAAACGGTGGAACAGAATTTTGCGCTGCTGGCGCACCAGTCGGTGCTGCGGGCTGCAGGCTATCCTCTTCTGGCAGGCTGGTCCCGCAAGTCATCGCTGGGCGCGGTGACGGGCCTGGCGGTAGAGCAGCGCATGGTGCCCAGCGTGGCAGCGGCGGTGTTGGCCGTGGAGCGTGGAGCTTCTGTGGTGCGCGTGCACGATGTCCGCGAAACCGTGGCGGCGCTCGCGGTGTGGCGTGCAATGCAAGGGGTCTGACGGGGTCTTCCGGAGGCTGAGGCGTTGTATGGATGGGCGCATGCCAGACCCTTTGGCGATGGATAACAAACAATGAGATTCACACGAGGAGACGCTAGAACATGACGCGCCAATACTTTGGAACCGATGGCATTCGTGGCACCGTTGGGCAGCCACCCATCACCCCGGATTTTGTTCTGCGCCTGGCCCATGCCGTCGGGCGTGTGCTGCGCAGGACCGAGGAGCGCCCCACGGTGCTGATCGGCAAGGACACCCGCATTTCGGGCTACATGCTGGAAAGTGCGCTGGAGTCAGGCTTCAACTCCGCGGGTGTGGATGTGGTGCTGCTGGGCCCTTTGCCCACCCCGGGTGTGGCCTACCTGACCCGCGCACAACGCGCCAGCCTGGGGGTGGTCATCAGCGCCAGCCACAACGCCTATCCCGACAACGGCATCAAGTTTTTCAGTGCACAGGGCACCAAGTTGCCCGACACGTGGGAGCAGGCCGTGGAAGCGGCCCTGGGCGAACCCCCGGTGTGGGCCGATTCGGCCAGCCTGGGCAAGGCGCGGCGGCTCGATGATGCGGCGGGCCGCTACATTGAGTTCTGCAAGAGCACGTTTCCGCAGGACCTGACCCTCAAGGGCCTCAAAATCGTCGTCGATGCCGCGCATGGCGCGGCCTACCAGGTGGCACCCAAGGTCTTCCACGAGCTGGGTGCCGAAGTGCTGTCGATTGGCTGCTCGCCCGACGGCCTCAACATCAACCACGAGGTGGGAGCCACCCATCCTGATGCGCTCGTGCGGGCCGTGCGCGCCAACCACGCCGACTATGGCATTGCGCTCGATGGCGACGCGGACCGCCTGCAGATCGTCGATGCCACGGGGCGCCTGTACAACGGCGACGAGCTTTTGTACCTGATGGCTTCGGACCGCATGGGCCGCGATGAGCATGTGCCAGGTGTCGTGGGCACCCTGATGACCAACATGGCAGTGGAGGTGGCGCTGAAGGCAAAGGGCGTGAAGTTTGTGCGGGCCAAGGTGGGGGACCGCTATGTGCTTGAAGAGCTGGCGCGGCACCAGTGGGTGCTGGGCGGTGAGGGCTCGGGCCATCTGCTGGCGCTGGACCGCCACACCACCGGCGACGGCTTGGTGAGTGCATTGCAGGTGCTGCAGGCCTGTGTGCGCAGTGGCCGCACCTTGGCGCAACTGTTGGCCGACATCACGCTCTATCCGCAGGTGCTGCTGAATGTGCGGCTGGCCCCTGGCCAGGACTGGAAGGCCAACCGCTTGCTGGCTGACACGACCCAGGCCGTCGAGCAGGAACTGGGCGCGTCAGGCCGCGTGCTGATCCGCGCGAGTGGTACCGAGCCGCTGCTGCGGGTGATGGTGGAGGCCCGTGATGCGCAAATGGCCAGTTCCTGCGCGCAAAGGTTGGCCGACGCGGCCCGTGCTGGCTGATGGTGATCCCGCCGAGAGCTCCTTCCACCGTTGGCGCGCCGCACGATCCGCTACGCTGCGGCCTTTGCCGCCGACCAGGAACCCCATAGATGCCTTCAAACACTGACATGCCTTCCACCATCACCGTCCGTTCCGTGGACTACGGCAATGCCCGCGAAGCGCGGGCGTTGGTCGAACTGCTCGACGGCTATGCAAGGGACGTGGCGGGTGGTGGTGTTCCATTGAGCGCCGAGGTCCAGCGGGGCTTGCCCGAGGCGCTGCGCCAGCGGCCGCAGGCTTTCAGCGTGATGGCCTGGGCGGCGGACGCTTCGGCGCCACACGGCGAGGTGCCCGTGGGGCTGATCAATTGCCTGGAGGGCTTTTCGACCTTTGCCTGCCGGCCTCTGGTCAACGTGCATGACGTGGTGGTGGCACCCGGCTGGCGCGGCCACCGCATCGCCCAGCGCATGCTGCACCGGGTGGAAGCGCTGGCCCGCGAGCGCGGTGCCTGCAAGCTCACGCTCGAAGTGCTTTCGGGCAACCACAGTGCAATGCGCGCGTACGAACGGGAAGGCTTTGCTGCCTACACCCTGGACCCCAGCATGGGGCAGGCGCAATTTCTGCAGAAGATGCTGGATGGGGCAGGGCCTGCGCCATTGGCGGCACCGTGAATCACCCTCCCGGAGACCTGACCGCATGAAGACAGTGTTTGGCCAGATCGCCCCAATGGGCGCCATCGTTGTGGCCGCGTTGCTGGCCGCTCCCGTGGCCCATGCGGGCAAGACTCTCGACGGTATCAGGGCGCGCGGGCAGGTGGTGTGTGGTGTCAATACCGGGCTGGCCGGGTTTGCGATGGCAGACTCCAGCGGCAAGTGGTCCGGACTTGACGTGGATGTCTGCAGGGCGATTGCAGCCGCTGTGCTGGGCGACGGCCAGAAAGTCAAGTACGTGCCGTTGGACGTGCCGCAGCGATTCACAGCCTTGCAATCCGGCGAGGTGGACGTGCTTTCGCGCAACACCACCTTTTCGCTGGCGCGCGATGCATCGATGGGTCTGCACCAGACGGTCGTTACCTACTACGACGGCCAGGGTTTCATGGTGCCTGCCAAGAGCAAGATCAGGAGCATCCGCCAGCTCAAGGGGCAGACCGTGTGTGTGCAGTCGGGCACCACCACCGAAAAAAATTTGGCCGACTATTCCCGTGCCAACGGCCTCGACATCAAACCCGTGATGTTTGAGAAGGTAGATGCTGCAACGGCTGCCTATCTGGCGGGCCGGTGCACCGCATTCACTACCGATGCATCGGGCCTGGCAGCCTTGCGCAGCGGTGTTTCGCAAGGTGCGGCAATGCACACCATCTTGCCGGAACTCATCTCCAAGGAACCCCTGGGGCCCTTGGTGCGGCGGGGCGACGACGAGTGGTTTGCCGTGGTCAAGTGGGTGATCTACGGCCTGATCGAAGCCGAAGAGTATGGTGTGACGCAAGCCAATGCGGATTCGCTGAAAGCCAGCAGCGCCCACCCGGTGGTGCAGCGCATGGTGGGTACTTCGGAAGACACCGGAAAGCTCCTGGGGCTGGACCGGGACTGGTTGCTGCGCGCCCTCAAGACCACCGGGAACTACGGCGAGATTTTCGAGCGCAACGTCGGCCAAAAGTCGGCGCTGGGGCTGCCGCGCGGCCTCAACAACCTGTGGAGCAAGCAGGGCCTGATGTACGCGTTTCCGATCCGCTGAACTGCGCTTGCAGGGACTGACCTGGGCGACGATGCATGGGGTGCTGACTGCTGAAAGCCCGCACAGCCCCAAAAGCCTCGGTCCTGCAGGCTGGGTGTATTTGCTACTGAAATTATAGCTGCTTACGCTTTACCATCAAGCGTTAGGCCCGGTTTTCATGTTATTTTCGAGCCGATGGGCTGCTGTCCCTGCTGCGTCCACCGGTGCATTCCTTGGCCGCTGCACGAGCCCTTCGACCAGCATGGGGCAGTGTCGGTCAATGCAACTGCCGCCGCATGAAGGCTTCCAGCTCGGGCGCGGACAGCGGCATGCTGAAGTGGTAGCCCTGCGCCTCGTCGCACCCTTGTTCGCGCAGGTAGGCCAGTTGACCTTCGGTCTCCACGCCTTCTGCCGTGGTGCGCATGCCCAGCGCCTGGGCCATGCGGATGATGGCGCTGACGATGGCGCGGTCGTTGCCGTCATCACCCAGGTCGCGCACGAACGACTGGTCGATCTTGAGCTTGAAGATCTGAAAGCGCTTGAGCTGGCTCAACGATGAGTAGCCGGTGCCAAAGTCGTCCATCGACATGCGCACGCCGCGTGCGTGCAACTGGTCCATGGTGGCCACGGCAGCATGGGGGTCGTCCACGGCAACGCCTTCGGTCAGCTCCAGCTCCAGGGAGTCGGGCGGCAGACTGAACTCGGCCAGCATGCGGCTCACCAGCTCCGGCAGCTGCGGCTGGCGAAACTGGATGGCTGACAGGTTTACGGCCATCGTCAGGTGGGGGAATCCGTTCGTGCGCCAGGTTTTGAGCTGTGACAGCGCCGTGCGCAGCACCCATTCCCCAATCTGCAGGATTTGCCCGCTGTCCTCGGCGATGGGAATGAACTCTGCCGGCGATACTGCGCCCAACTGCGGGTGTTGCCAGCGCAGCAATGCCTCCACGCTGCGCACGGAGCCGTTGGTCAGGCTCATCTGCGGCTGGTAGTGCAGGTGGAACTGGTTGCGCTCCAGCGCACGCCGCAGGGCGTTTTCAAGCTGCAAGGCGCGCACCGACTGCGCCTGCATCTCGGGGGTAAAGAACTTGAAGGTATTGCGCCCGTCGAGCTTGGCGCGGTACATGGCCACATCGGCCGACTGTGTCAGCGTGTCGAAGTCCGTGCCATCCTGCGGGAACAGCGCGATGCCCATGGACGGCGCCATGGTCAGCTCGTGGTGGTCAATCTGGTAGTGCTGGCGCGATGCCTCCTGCAGCTTGCCGGCCACGCGGGCGGCGCCATGGGCATTGGCGCCCGGCAGCAGCAAAATGAACTCGTCGCCGCCCAGGCGCGACACGGTGTCCTTGTCGCGCACCACGGCCCGCAGCCGCTTGGCGATCTCCACGAGCAGGGTATCGCCCACGCGGTGGCCCAGCGAGTCGTTCACATGCTTGAAGTGGTCCAGGTCCAGGAAGATCAGGGCCAGCGGCGTGTTGCCCTCCTGGGCGACGCGGATGGCCTCCTGCGCCCGTTCTGCCAGCAGCGTGCGGTTGGGCAGGCCTGTCAGGGCGTCGTAGTGGGCCAGCCAGTAGATGCGCTCCTGATCGGCCTTGCGGTCGTTGATCTCACGGTGCAGGTTGTCCACAGTCTCGCGCAGTTCGCGGGTGCGGTCCTGCACCTGCCTTTCCAGGTCTTCGTGGGCACTGGCAAGCACGGCCTGCGCCTGCTTGCGCTCCGTGATGTCCATCGTGATCCAGATGGAGCCCTGCGATGGATCGGCTGGGTCGATGGACTTGCTGCGCACCTCGCAGATCACGGGGGTCCCATCCTTGCGGCACAGCTCCAGCTCGCCCTCGTAGGAGTGGCCGGCGGCCAGCTGCGGATAGCATCGGCGGCCGACCTCTTCCCACGCAGCGTCGCTGGCGTACCACCGGCGCGAGGGGCTGCCCATCAGTTCACCGGGCTCGTAGCCCAACATCTGTTCGAAGTGGTGGTTGCAGCGGGTCAGGCGCCGGTCGCGCAGGAACACGATCCCCACCATCGCGCTGTCAAAGAGCAGCTGCTTTTCACGCACCGCTGCGCCCAGTGCAGCCTGCGCACGTTTTTGCTCGTCGATGTCGTCCAGAATCCAGATGGAACCTTCGGCTGTGTCGTGCGGGTTGATGAGCCGCCCGGTCAGGCTGCCCCAGAACAGGCTGCCGTCGCGCCGGCGCAGCTGGCGCTCGACGCGGAACGCCTGGCCCTGGGCTAGGACCGGGTAGGCTGTGCGGCCCAGATCGCGAAACGCCTCGCGCGAAGGGTAGAAGGTTTCGGTGTTCAGCCCGACCAGGCTCTCGGCGCTGGCATGGCCAAAAATTTCGGCATACCGCTGGTTGCAGCGCACCACACTGCGCTGGCGCAGGAACACAATGCCTACGCCCGCACTGTCGAGCAGGGTTTGCTGTTCGCGCAGCGCGCGTTGCAAGGGAGTGTCGGTGGCAACTCCAGGACGCTGCGATTCTGGAGTGCTGTACGGCGCAAACATGGAGACCGGTACGGGCTGTAGGGCCTGGCGGCCTGGGTAATTTGTACCAAAGTGTAGCAGCGCTCCCTTACAAGCCCATGGGGGCACCTTCGGTAACCGCCGCAATGCCGCCCGCAACCCACGGCGCGCAAGTGCCTAGCCTGACGACGACGACTGCTGCTCCTGCTGCTGGCGCAAGTAGGCCTCGAAGGCATCCGCGGGCAGGGGGCGACTGAAGTAAAAGCCCTGCGCTTCGTCGCAGCCCTGCGCACGCAGAAATTCGAGCTGCCCGTCGGTCTCCACCCCCTCTGCCGTGGTTTGCATACCCAGCGCCTGCGCCATGCGGATGATGGCGCTCACGATGGCGCGGTCGTTGGCATCCTCTTCGAGGTCGCGTACAAACGATTGGTCGATCTTGAGTTTGTAGATCTGAAAACGCTTGAGGTAGCTCAGCGATGAGTACCCAGTGCCAAAGTCATCCATCGACAGGCGCACGCCCCGGTCGTGCAGCTGGTCCATCATCGCCAGTGCGGCGGCGGGATCGTCCACGGCGGCACCCTCCGTCAGCTCCAGCTCCAGCCTGCGGGCTGGCAGGCCAGCCTGTTCCAGGCAGCGGGTCACCATCTCGGGCAACTGGGGGTGCCTGAATTGCACGGCGGAAACGTTCACGGAAACGGCCCGCAGGGGTAGGTGCAGATCCAGCCAGCGTTTGGTGTCCCTCACCGCTGTGTGGATGACCCATTCGCCAATTGCCACGATCATGCCGCTGCTCTCGGCCACGGGGATGAACTCGGCTGGCGACACCAGGCCCAGTTCGGGATGGCGCCAGCGCAGCAGGGCTTCGGCACCCACCACCTGGCGCGTGGTGAGCGAGACCTGCGGCTGGTAGTGCAGCTCAAACTGGTTGCGCTCCAGCGCACGGCGCAGCGCATTTTCGATCTGGAGGGCACGGGCGGTGCGGGCTTCAAGATCGGCGGTGAAGAATCCGTACCGGTTGCGTCCGTTCTGCTTGGCACGGTACATGGCGGCGTCTGCCCGCTGGTACAGCGTGTCGAACGATTCCCCGTCGGCCGGGTACATCGCAATGCCGACCGACAAGGTGGTGGTGAGTTCGTAGGGGTCAATCTGGAAGGGCTGGGCCACGGCGGCCAGCAGCTGCGTGGCCATGTCGGCGGCGGCAGCGGCGGAAGTGGCGGGGAGCAGCAGCAGGAATTCGTCCCCACCCAGGCGCGAAACCGTGTCCTGGGGCCTCAGGAGAGACTGAAGCCTTTGTGCGACAGCCACGAGCAGGATGTCGCCGATTCTGTGGCCCAGCGAATCATTGACGTTCTTGAAGTGGTCCAGGTCCAGAAACAGCATGGCCAGCGTACCGCCGCGCGCCTGCTCGTCGGCAATGTGGCGGTGGGCGCGTTCCGCCAGGAGCGCGCGGTTGGGAAGGCTGGTGAGCGGGTCGAAGTGGGCCAGCCGTTGAATGCGGTCCTGGGCCTCTCGCTGCTGGGTGATGTCGCGGAACAGCGTGATGGAATGCGTGACAACGCCATTGCCGTCTCGCACGCTGCTGACCGACAGCCACTGCGGGTAGGTGGATGCATCCTTGCGGCGCCCCCAGGCCTCGCCCTCCCAGCTTCCGCCCTGCGGCAACTGTGCGTAGACGGTATCGGTGTGGAAGTGATCGTCGGCTCCGGCGACCGTGAGCAGACGCACCGACTGTCCTACCGCTTCGGCTTCCGTGTACCCGGTGATCCGTGTGAATGCACGGTTGATGCGCACGATGGTATGCGCCGCGTCGGCAATCACGATGGCTTCACTGCTCTGGTCAAACACCTGGGCGGTGAGCTGCAACTGCTCCTGGGACCGCTTGCGTTCGGTGATGTCGCGCGACAGCACAATGAACCTGGGCTTTGCGCTGGGGGAGGTGGCCTTGCGCGCCGCAGACAACTCAAACCAGGTGGCGCCCAGACTGGGCAGATCAAGCACGATCTGCCGACCGGTGGACCAGCCCTGGGCGTGGGCTTCGTTCAGCACGTCCATCACCGACAGTGCGGCCACCGCAGGCAGTACCTCGGTCACGTTGTGCCCGACCAGCATGTCTGCGGGTGCCATGAGCAACTCAGCGCGCTGACTGTGCACGCTGCAGTACAGGCCGTTCAGGTCAAGCTCGAAAAGCGGGTCCGGGATGGCATCGATGGTGGCGCGCAACTGCTGCTGGGTGGCCTGGATCTCGGAGGTGCGCTGCGCCACCTGGTAGGCCAGACCGCGCTCATGCGCCTTCAGCTCGAAAAGCAGCCGGGCGAGGTAGGTCATCAGCAGCGCAAACAGCAAGGCCACCGCGCATCGCATGGCCAGCACGCCCGGGTCTCCCCAGCCTTTGATGGGGACCAGGCTCAACGTCCATTGTCCGTTGGGCAGCGTCAATGAACGGCCCACGGCATCGGGGCCAGCGGGTGGGGTCGAGGCTGCGATCGTCTGCTCTTCCCCCGTGTCGGGCCGGATGCGCCACAACCTGTAGTGGTATCCCCGCTGGGTCAATTGCGGCAGTCGGGCGGCTGCCAGCACCTCGGGCAATCGGATGGTGACGTAGGTAAAGCCCCAAAAGGCACGGTGGCCCTGTGTGTCTTCCAGATAAACAGGCTGGCGCCCCACCACTCCCAAGCCACCTTGCACCAGTTCCATGGGGCCGGCCAGGGTCAGTCGGCCTGATTCCCGTGCCCTGGCGGATTCGGGGCCTTGGCGTGGGTCGTTGAGCTGATCGAAGCCGATGGAGTTTTCGTTGCCCTGGCGCGGAACTACGTGCCTGACCACCCCGTTGGGTGACAGCCCCATGGCGGCGATGCCCGGATAGAACGGCAGCATCTGGGTGCCGATCTCTTCAAACTGCGTTACCTGGCCTTTTCCCTGGCGCACGAGGGCCACCAGGGCGTTGTTGGCCGACAGGGCCAGCTCGATGGCGCGTTGCAGGGCCTGCACATGGTCGCCAGCCATGTCCGCCACCTGGGTGCGCTGTTGCGCATGCTCCTGGCGCTCCAGCGCCCACACCATCACCCCTGCGCACAGCGCCGCGAGAACAAACACGACCAGCGGGCCCGTGACAGGGCTCCGGGGGCGAGCGGGGGAGGGGGCATGCACGGTGCGGGTTCCTGAATCAATTATGCAGTCCGCACGATGGCGAGCGTTGGTGCTTCTGCGTGAACGGCTGTCACGGCATTGACACGCCTCCGACATGGCGACGTCACGTCCCAATTCCACACTTGCTCGCAGGGAAAAAAGATTCCCGGCCATGGTTGGTGCCTTCAGCCCAACCCATCCTCATGCAAGGAGATGTTGCACCATGAACGAACTGCCCACCTTGACACCACCGCTGTCTGCCGAAGTTGCTTCCCCGAGAGTGCTTCAAGGGGTGGGCGCTTTGACGGGTGCTGCGCATCCGATGCCGGAACGCGGCGCTATTCAGGTGGCCTGGGCGCGCCATGAAGATGAAGTGCGCCAGGCGCAGCGGCTCCGGTTCGACGTGTTTGCGGCGGAAATGGGCGCTCGATTGACGACCCCCATTGCGGGCCATGACGTGGACCTTTTTGACGATTACTGCGAGCACTTGTTGGTGCGCGATGTCCAGAGCCAGCAAGTCATTGGGACTTACAGGGTGCTCACTCCGGCCCAGGCCCGGCGCGTCGGCGGTACCTACAGCGATACCGAGTTTGACCTGACGCGGCTGCGGTCGCTGCGCCCTCGCATGGTGGAATTGGGGCGCAGCTGTGTGCACCCCGACCACCGCCACGGCGGCGTGATCATGGCTTTGTGGAGCGCGCTGGCGGACTTTATGGTGCGCAACCAGTTGGACACGATGATCGGTTGCGCAAGCATCCCCATGCTTCACAACGGTGTTGTCAGCGGCGATGCGGCCGCCAGCATCTGGCAGCAGGTGCGAAAGACACACCTTGCCCCCATCGAATACCACGTGCTTCCCCGTTTGCCCTTGCCTGTGGAGCAACTCGACGGATCCATCACGGTGGAGCCACCGGCGCTGATCAAAGGCTACCTGCGGCTCGGGGCCCGCGTGCTGGGCGCGCCGGCTTGGGATCCAGACTTCAACACGGCAGACCTGCCGATGCTGATGCGCCTGGCGGACCTGCATCCTCGCTATCGCAAGCATTTTCTGGGGGCCTGATGCGCGCCGCATTCGATGCCCTGGGACCCTGGATGGAGCCATCCATGGGCCACGAGGACGCGGCCGAAGACGCACATGCCTCAGCCGCCGGCCATCGTCGGTACCGCGCGGTCTTTATTTCTGATCTGCATCTGGGCACGCCGGGTTGCCAGGCGGTTGCGCTGCTGGACTTTCTCAAGTACCACCCCAGCGATCACCTCTACCTTGTGGGCGACATCGTCGATGGCTGGCAACTGCGCCGCAAGTGGTTCTGGCCACAGGCCCACAATGATGTGGTGCAAAAGCTGCTGCGCCGTGCGCGCAAGGGGTGCAGGGTGGTGTTTGTGCCGGGCAACCATGACGAATTTGCCCGCGCGTTCGTCGGCCACTCGTTTGGAGGCATTGAGGTGCGGGCCGATGCGGTGCACACCACGGCGGATGGCCGCAGCCTCTGGGTCACGCACGGCGACCATTTTGATGGAGTCATCCAGTGCGCCAAGTGGCTGGCGTATCTGGGCGACAACCTTTATGAATTCACGCTCAAGCTCAACCGGTACCTCAACACCCTGCGCGCCCGCATGGGCCTGCCCTACTGGTCTTTGTCGGCTTACCTGAAAGGCAAGGTCAAAAAGGCCCTGAACTACGTCACCGACTTTGAGGTGGCTGTTGCGGCCGAGGCCCGCCGCAGGGGGCATGACGGCGTCGTGTGCGGCCATATCCACCGTGCCGAGATGCGCGAGATCGGTGGGACGCTTTACTGCAATGACGGCGACTGGGTGGAAAGCCACACCGCCTTGGTCGAGCACATGGACGGCAGGCTGGAACTGTTGCAGTGGCCGGCTTCTCCTGTCGCCAATATTTCCCGGTCCGAGTCGGCTGCCGTTGTATGAAAATTGCCTTGTTGACAGACGCCTGGCTGCCCCAGGTCAATGGGGTGGTCACCACCTTGCTGGAACTAGTGCAGGAGCTTGAGGCGGCCGGGCACGAGGTGCAGGTGCTGCACCCCGGCCAGTTCGCAACCCGCCCATGCCCTGGCTATCCTGGCATCGACTTGGCTGTGCGCCCGGCGAAGCGGGTGACGACGATGCTGGACGCGATGAAACCCGATGCCATTCACCTTGCCACCGAAGGGCCGCTGGGTTGGGCGGGGCGCCGCTATTGCCTGCGCAAGGGGTTGGCATTTACTACCGCTTTTCACACGCGATTTCCGGAAATACTGCATGCAGCGCTGCGCGTGCCGCTGCGATGGGGGTATGCGCTGTTCCGGCATTTTCACCGGCCATCTTCGGGGGTGATGGTGCCCACGCAAGGTGTTTTGCAGATGCTGGAGCGACGGGGCTTTCGCAATCTACGCCCATGGACCCATGGGGTGGACACACGGGCTTTTCCGTTTCACGGTGCAACCATCCAGAGCCCGCTCACGGGTGCTTTGGCGCACCCCGTCTCCTTGTATGTCGGGCGGATTTCGTACGAGAAAAACATCGAAGCTTTCCTCCAGCTGGACATACCAGGCTCCAAGGTGGTGTGCGGGGTCGGTCCACTGGAAGCTCGCCTCAAGGCCAAGTATCCGCAGGTCCGTTGGCTAGGCATCCTGGACCGTGCCGCGCTGGCGCAGGTGTATGCGACTGCGGATGTTTTCGTGTTTCCCAGCCGGTCAGAAACCTTCGGCTTGGTCATGCTGGAGGCAATGGCCTGCGGGACGCCAGTGGCCGCCTACCCTGAGGACGGCCCGATGGAGGTGCTGGGGGCGCATTCAGGTCAGCCGCCCAGAGGGGGCGTGCTGCACAACGATTTGCTCATGGCAAGCCAGCAGGCACTGGCGATACCCCGGTCTGAAGCGCGCGCACGGGCACTCGACTTCACCTGGGCGCATGCCGCCCGGCTGTTCGAGCAGTATCTGGTTCCCACCCAAGCGCAGGGCTCGTCTCGTGTGACTGTCACAAAATCTGTCACATCTTTGTCATCTGGGCGTTAAATACTGCTGCCATCTTGCACTAGCCGCGTTTGCGTACCCATGTTGCCTTTGCCTTCCGATGATGCTCTCGTGCATGCCAACGCCTCCCTGTCGCCGGACAGTGGTACGAGCGGAGGATTCTCACAGTCCGCCAGCGCGCCCCCTCACATGTTTCTGGACAGGGATCACAGCATCCTGGCTTTCAACGAGCGTGTTTTCGACTGGGCTGTGAGGCCGGATGTGCCACTGTTGGAACGGTTGCGATACCTGTGCATCGTGTCTTCCAATCTCGACGAATTTTTTGAGGTCCGTGCTGCGCCGCACATTACCGCTGCGCAGAAAGGTGAGACCAAAGGGCTCTATTCGACGGCATCGTTCGAAGCCATGGCCGCCAAAATACACAGCCTGGTGGAGCGGCAATACGCGCTGTACAACGAGTCCCTGGTGCCTGCGTTTGCCGCGCACGGGATTCGCATTGTGGGGTATGGCGAGCGATCACCCGCCCAAAAGCGCTGGGTCCACGACTATTTTGTGAACGAGGTCCGGCCACTGCTGATTCCGGTGGGGCTGGATCCGGCCCATCCCTTTCCACAGGTGGCCAACAAATCGCTGAACTTCATTGTTCGCCTGAAGGGCCACGACGCTTTCGGCAGGGAGAATGAGATCGCCATCGTCAAGGTGCCGCGTGCGCTGCCAAGGTTGATCCGCATGCCGGCCCGCGTGGCGCCTGGGGAGGCCCTTTTCGTGAGCCTCTCCAGTATTGTTCGCGCGCATCTGGAGGATCTTTTCCCGGGACGGGAGGTCACGGAGTTCTCTCAGTTTCGCGTGACGCGCCATTCCGATTTGGCACTGGACGAAGAGGATGTGCGAAATCTGCGGACTGCCCTTCGCCAGGGTTTGCAACACCGGCACTATGGGCAGGCGGTACGGCTGGAGGTGTCCTCCGGGTGTTCGCAGTTTTTGTCGGATTTTCTGTTGGCGCAGTTTGCTTTGCCGGCCGCTGCCTTGTACCGGGTGCATGGCCCTGTGAACCTGGTGCGTTTGACGCAACTGGTGGATCTGGTGGATGCGCCGGAACTGCTCTTTCCACCCTGGAATTCCGCGTGGCCCCGGCAGCTGCAATCCGGCGTGTCCATCCTGGAACAACTGCGCAAGCACGATGTGCTGATCCACCAGCCGTTCGAGAGTTTTGACGGGCTACTTGCCTTTTTGCGTGAAGCCGTCAATGACCCTGATGTGCTTGTCATCAAACAGACCATCTACCGTACCGGCGCGGACTCCGAACTCATGGACCTGCTCACCGAGGCCGTACGCCGTGGCAAAGAGGTCATGGCGGTGGTGGAACTCAAGGCGCGCTTTGATGAAGAGGCCAATATCAACTGGGCCGAGGCCCTGGAGTCGATTGGCGCCCAGGTGGTCTACGGCGTAGTGGGTCTCAAGACGCACGCCAAGATGCTGCTGGTTACGCGCAGGGAAGGGCGAAAACTGCGGCGCTACGGGCACCTATCGACGGGCAACTACAACGTACGTACTGCACGGCTTTATACCGATCTGAGTTACCTTACGGCCGATGAAGAAACCACGGCCGACATGGACGGGGTGTTCAATCACCTTGCGAGCCAGAACCGCCCGCCCAAGCTGCGCAAGCTGATGCTGGCGCCGTTCCATCTGCACCGGCGAATGCTGGAGAAAATCGAACAAGTGGGTCTGGCGGCCAGCCGGGGAGAGGATGCGCGGATCGTGGCCAAGATGAATGCCCTGACCGACGAGGCCCTGATGCGTGCTCTGATCGTGGCCGGCCAGCGCGGTGCGCGCATTGATCTCATCGTGCGGGGAGCTTGCATGCTGGCAGCCCAAGTGCCTGGGGTGACCGACAACATCCGTGTACGTTCGGTGATCGGCCGCTTCCTGGAGCACACACGTGTCTTCTACTTCCGCAGCGGGGGGGAGGAAGATCTGTACCTTTCCAGCGCCGACTGGATGAACCGCAACATGATGCGGCGTGTGGAGTTGGCCTGGCCTGTGACAGACCCGCGCCTGCGGCAACAGATTGTGGACGAGTGCTTGGTCGCCTATTTGCATGACGACCGGGATGCATGGACGCTGAACGCTGACGGCTCCTACAGCCGAGCCCCCCGTCCGCAGGATGGGTTGGGCGCCCAGAACGCTTTAATGGTTCGCTACGGTCCAGCCCCGTCGGGGACGCGCATGGACCAGGGGGCGGCATGATGGACCTCATCCTGTGGCGCCATGCGGAGGCAGAGGAGTTCGCAGAGGCGGGCGATGATCTGGCGAGGGCCTTGACGTCGCGCG
Source organism: Acidovorax sp. JMULE5 (assembly GCF_013376875.1). Taxonomy (GTDB): domain Bacteria; phylum Pseudomonadota; class Gammaproteobacteria; order Burkholderiales; family Burkholderiaceae_C; genus Acidovorax; species Acidovorax facilis. The sequence goes on along the minus strand of NZ_CP035951.1, from coordinate 1,681,419 downwards.
GGGAAAAGCAGGCAGCGCGCATGGCGGCCTGGCTGGACAGGCAATTGCCCGAGGGCTTGCGCGTACTTGCCAGTCCGGCCCGGCGCACCGAGCAAACGGCCAACGCCCTGGGGCGCAAGTTCAAGATGCGCGCCGAGCTGCTACCTGGTGGAACGCCGCAAGATCTGCTGGACCTTGTGCAGTGGCCGCGCGCCAAGGGGACGGTGCTGGTTGTGGGCCATCAACCCATGCTGGGCCAGACCATTGCGCAGCTAATGGGGCTGCAGGCTTCGGAATGCGCTGTGCGCAAGGGAGCTGTCTGGTGGTTGAGGCAGCGGCAGCGGCTGGACCAGAGCCAGACCTTGTTGATCACCGTCCAGTCCCCCGAGTTTCTTTGAGTCCTGTTGTGCCGAGGGTATGCCTCGGCGCAACTGGGGTTACTTGCGCGAGGCTTTGGTCGACGCCTTGGTGGCGGGCGCCGGAACCGCAGGCGCCGCTTCCGCCTTGGGGCGACCTGTCTTGATGGAAGGTACTGCCTGTACCGCGCTACGCAGGGCGGCGTCAGACATGGCGACCAGGACCTTCAGGCCCGCGCGCAACAGCTCGCTTTTCTTCACGGGCTGGGCGAGAGCAGCCGAGCGCTGCTTCAGGGTTTCTATGACCGCGTATTCATCTTTGGGAATAGTGAAACTGTCGCGCACCAGCTTGGGCTTCTTGGCCTTGGTATCCCGGGCGGCTGCTGGCGCGGCGGGGGCCTTGGCCAATTTCGGTGTCACTGGCGTGGCGGTGGACGCCTTTTTCTTGGAAGCCGAGGCAGGCTTTGTGGCTGCTTTTTGGGGTTGCTTGGCGACAGCAGCCGTTTTGGCGGGAGCCTTCGTGGCCACCGCAGCCGGCTTGACCGACTTTGCCGCAGTGGTGGGGGCGGGGCTGGGCGATGGGGCTGCGGGCAGGGCGGGGCTTGAAGTGGTCATGGCAAACAAACTCTTTCAGTAAACGGTATAAACAGTTTATATAGTTTATTGCCAATGCTCATGGAAGGTCAACCACCAGTTCCCAAGGGGTCTTCTGCCATGCCTGGATTTCTTCGCGCAGCAGGTGTGCAGATTGCGGAAACGCCGTAGCCCAGCCAGCGCGGGCTTTCAGAATGAAACGGTGGCCTTGAGTCTGCAGTGACAAGCCCTGGGTGTCGGGGTCGCGGCGGGCGTGGCACAGTGCCACAGCCAGCCGCATGCTCAGCAGTTGAAGCACGAAGACGGGGTCTTGCAGGTCCGCTTCCAGCTTGCGGACCTTGCCGCGCTGGCCTTGAACCAAGATGCCCAAGCGGTGCAGTTCGGGGACTGCAAATCCGGCTGCATCGGTGTTGTCGAGGATGTAGGCGCCATGGCGGTGGGAATCGCTATGGGATATCAGGCAACCAATTTCGTGAAGCCGGGCCGCCCAGTCGAGCTTGCGCGATGCTCGCTCACTTCCAAAAGGCGTAGCCTGGTCAAACAGCGTACAAGCCGTGCGCGCAACCCGTTCCGCGTGCTCCATGTCCACGCCAAACCGCTGCATCAGGCCGTTCACGGTGGCGGTGCGCAGGTCGGTTCCGGGTTGTTCGCGGTCCAGCAGATCGTAGAGTGCGCCTTGGCGCAAGGCGCCCTGGGCCACCTGCATCTGCTCGATGTCCAGCAGATCAAACACGGCGCGCAGTACGCTGATCCCTCCGCCAATGACGGCGCGCCGTTCTTCCTTGAGGCCTTCCAGGCGGATGCGATCCGCAGATTGGGCGCGCAGCAGGCGTTCCTGCAGCCAGTCGAGGCCTTCGCGGGTGATGACGCCTTGGGGGCCGCCCGCAGCTGCAAGCACATCGCCAACGGCGCCAGCTGTGCCGGATGATCCGTAGGCCACCTCCCAGGCATCTGGCTGGAAGGTTTCCAGCGCTTCGTCCAGCACGGCCTTGGCTGCAATTTCGGCAGCCAGGAACGCCTGCGTGGTGAACTCGCCATTGGCAAAGTAGCGCTGCGACCACGCTACGCTGCCCACGCGGTACGAGGCCACGGCATGGGGCGTGAATTGCTGGCCCAAAATGAGTTCGGTGGAGCGCCCCCCGATGTCCACCACCAGGCGGCGCTCGTCGGACTGCGGGAGCAGGCGGGCGACGCCCTGGTAGATCAGCCTCGCTTCTTCGGGGCCGGAGACGACGTCGATGGGATAGCCAAGCACTTCGCTCCCGCGTGACAGAAACTCTTCCCGGTTGCGTGCTTCGCGCAGGGTCTGGGTGGCCACGGCGCGGACCTGCGAGCGCGGAAATCCAGCCAAGCGCTCTCCAAATCGCGCCAGGCAGGCCCAGCCGCGCTCCATGGCGTCTCGGGTCAGATTGCGGTCTTCGTCCAGGCCATTGCCCTGCCGCACGGTCTCCTTGAGGTATTCCACCCTCTGGATATGACCGAACTCATAACGCCCGATTTCAAGGCGAAAACTGTTGGAGCCGAGGTCGACTGCGGCGAGGCGTGTGCCGTTCTGCATGTTTTTCTGATTGGAGCTTCGTTCGGCATGGTACCGCGAGCGTCTGGTGTACCCGCGCAACGCGCATTGCCACCGGGATGGCGGGTGGGCTGGTCGTGAGACTGTGATCTTCGCCAGTGTCTGCGGCTTGTATGACAAATCAATGACGACGTTACTGATGTTGGACGGGGGTGGAATGCCTGTGTTGCAGTTGTTGGGATGGGGGAGGGTTGTGTCACTGAATTGTCATCTTGGAGCCCTAGAGTTCAGCCTGTTCCTGTCAACCCTAGCCAAAAGGTACTGAATAATGAAACGCACATTTCTCAAAACCGTCGCTGTAGCACTGGCCTCCATGGCTGTAGGCAGTGCTTTTGCGGCGGACATCACCGGCGCTGGCGCAACCTTCCCGTTCCCCATGTACGCCAAGTGGGCTGAAGCCTACAAAAAGGAAACGGGCACGGGGCTGAACTATCAGTCCATCGGCTCTTCCGGCGGCATCCGCCAGATTCGCGCCAAGACCGTGGCCTTTGGTGCTACCGATGCCCCCTTGCCAGGTGCTGACCTTGACAAAGATGGCATGGTGCAGTTCCCCGCAATCATTGGTGGTACGGTGCCCGTGGTCAACCTGGAAGGCTTCAAGCCCGGCGAGTTGCGCGTGACTGGCCCTGTGCTAGCAGAAATCTTCCTGGGCAAGATCGCCAAGTGGAATGACGCCAAGCTGGCCGCACTGAACCCGGGCAAGACCTTGCCGGACCAAAACATCACCGTGGTTCACCGCGCTGATGGTTCGGGCACCACGTTCAACTGGACCGACTACCTGTCTGCTGTCAGCAAGGAATGGGCAGATTCCGTGGGCAAGGGCGCTGCCGTGAAGTGGCCTGCTGCGTCGTCGGTGGGTGGCAAGGGCAATGAAGGCGTGGCCGCCAACGTGACCCGGGTGAAGGGTGCTGTAGGTTATGTGGAATACGCCTACGTCAAGAAGAACAACATGAACTTCCTGCAGCTCCAAAACGCTGACGGCAAGTACGTGAGCCCTGATGACAAGACCTTTGCCGCAGCCGCAGCCAGTGCAGACTGGTTCAGCGTCCCAGGCATGGGCATCTCGATGGTCAATGCCAAGGGTGCAGAGAGCTGGCCCGTCAGCACCGCATCGTTCATCCTGATGTACAAGGACCCTGCAGACAAGGCCCAATCGGCCGAAGTGCTGAAGTTCTTTGACTGGGCGTTCAAGAATGGCAAAGGCATGGCCACGGAGCTGGACTATGTGCCGCTGCCTGACAGCCTGACAGCCGAGATCCGTTCCAAAGTCTGGTCGCAGATCAAGAAGTAAGTCAGTCTGCCCCAGAATACCCCCCATCGGCCGCCTTGGCTGGCCGATGGGTGCTGGTTTGTGGGGATCTCCAGAAGCCAGATGGGAGTCAACATGAGCGTGGGAACCACCATGAGTTCGCAACCCGGGTCCGCCAAAAAGACGGACGCCCCTACGGAGTCGATGGTATCGATTGCCAGGCGGCAGCGTCTTCAGGACATCTTTTTTCATCGGTTGACCCAAAGTCTTTCGCTGCTGGTGCTGGCGGCGTTGCTGGGGATCATCGTCTCTCTGTTTATCTACGCTTGGCCGACGTTCCATAAGTTCGGTGTCCAGTTCATCTGGCGCGTGGAATGGGACATCATCAATGAAGAATTCGGTGCTGCGATTGCCATCGTCGGCACCCTGGCCAGTGCTGGCATTGCGCTGCTGATTGCGGTGCCTCTGGCTTTTGGCATTGCCCTTTTTCTGACGGAAACCTGCCCGGTCTGGCTGCGGCGCCCCCTGGGCACCGCAGTGGAGCTGTTGGCGGCCGTCCCCTCGATCATCTACGGCATGTTCGGTTTGTTCGTATTTGCCCCGCTGTTTGCCGATTACTTCCAGATGCCGGTGCAAAAGCTGCTCGGCTCCATGCCGCTGGTGGGCTTTCTGTTTGGCGGCAGCACCAACGGCTTTGGCATCCTGGCGGCCGGTATCGTGCTTGCGTTCATGGTGCTGCCTTTTGTGGCAGCAGTGATGCGCGACGTGTTCGAAATTGTCCCGCCCATCCTGCGCGAGTCTGCCTATGGCCTAGGCTGCACGACTTGGGAAGTGGTGCGCCGCGTGGTGCTGCCTTACACCCAAAAGGGCGTCATTGGCGGGGTCATGCTGGGTCTGGGCCGCGCTCTGGGGGAGACGATGGCTGTGACCTTTGTGATCGGTAATGCCAACCGCATGCCCACTTCACTGTTCTCCCCGGGAACCTCGATTGCCTCCACGCTGGCCAATGAGTTCGGTGAAGCTGCCGACTTCCACCTTTCCACGTTGTTCGCGCTGGGTTTCCTGCTGTTCGTGATCACCTTCGTGGTGCTTTCGGCCGCCAAGATCCTGATGCTGCGTGCTGAAAAGGCCAAGGGCCTTTGAGTCCTCACGCCCTGACCATGAACCTCTTTTGAAACAAGCTCCATGGAATTCAACCAACAACTCTACAAAAAGCGCCAGCGCTCCAACGCCATCGGTTTGACCCTTTCCCTGGGTGCGATGGTGCTGGGTCTGTTTGTGCTGCTCTGGATCCTGAGCGTTCTGCTGTCCAACGGCTTTGCTGCGCTGGACTGGAACATGTTCACCCAGTCCACGCCGGCGCCCGGATCGGAAGGCGGCGGGCTGGCCAATGCCATCGTCGGTAGCCTCATGATGGTGGGTTTTACCGTGCTGGTATCCACACCGATTGGTGTACTGGCTGGCGTGTACCTGGCGGAATACGGCGACCAGAGCAAGACGGCCGAACTCACCCGCTTTGTGACCGACATCATGTTGTCCGCGCCCTCCATCGTGCTGGGCCTGTTCGTCTATGCCATTGCCGTGGCGACGGTCGGCAACTTCTCAGGTTGGGCCGGTAGCCTGGCCTTGTCGCTGATCGCCGTGCCGGTGGTGGTCCGTACCACCGAGAACATGCTGCGCCTGGTGCCCGGCAGTCTGCGCGAGGCTGCTTTTGCACTGGGTGCACCACGCTGGAAAGTGTCCACCATGGTCACCCTGCGTGCTGCGCGCAGCGGCGTGATGACGGGCCTGCTGCTGGCTGTGGCCCGCATCAGTGGCGAGACTGCGCCGCTGTTGTTCACGGCGCTCAACAACCAGTTCTTCAGCACCAACATGAATGCCCCCATGGCCAACCTGCCGGTGGTGATCTTCCAGTTTGCCCTGAGCCCCTACGAAAACTGGGTGCGCCTGGCCTGGGGTGGGGCTTTGCTCATCACGTTGTCGGTGCTGATCCTCAACATCGTGGCGCGGGTTTTCCTGCGCGAGAAGAGCCGCGCCTGACCTGTCGGCCAATTACGCAGACACCACCCAGACAGCCTCCATTTTCAGGATTTGACAATGAACGCCACCGCTACCGTCACCCCCAGCAAGAATGCGCTGGAACTTCGCAACCTCAGCTTCTTTTACGGCAAGTTTCAGGGGCTGCGCAACGTCAGCCTCAACATTGCCGAGCATAAGGTGACTGCTTTCATTGGCCCCTCGGGCTGTGGCAAGTCCACCCTGCTGCGCACTTTGAATCGCATGTACAGCCTGTACCCGGGCCAGCGTGCCGAAGGCACCATCAACTTCTACGGCCAGGACATCCTGGACCCCAAGCAGGATATCAACCTGCTGCGCGCACGCATCGGCATGGTGTTTCAGAAGCCCACGCCGTTTCCCATGTCCATCTACGACAACATCGCCTTCGGTGTGAAGCTCTACGAAAGCCTGAGCAAAAGCGAGATGGACGACCGCGTGGAATGGGCGCTGTCCAAGGCCGCCTTGTGGACAGAGGTGAAGGACAAGCTGCACCAAAGCGGTTTGTCGCTGTCCGGCGGACAGCAGCAGCGCCTGTGCATTGCACGCAGCGTGGCGGTCAAGCCTTCTGTGCTGTTGCTTGACGAGCCCACCTCGGCGCTGGACCCGCTGTCCACTGCCAAGATCGAAGAGCTGATCGACGAACTCAAGCACGACTACACGATTGCCATCGTGACGCACAACATGCAGCAGGCAGCCCGCTGCAGCGACTACACGGCCTACATGTACCTGGGCGAAATGATCGAGTTCGGTGCCACCGAGCAGATCTTCTTCAAGCCCGAGCGCAAGGAAACCGAAGACTACATCACCGGCCGTTTCGGCTAAGGAGACAGCAGATGCCCGATAAACATCTTTCGTCCCAGTTCGACAGCGAACTCAACAGCGTCTCTGCCCGCGTCATGGAAATGGGCGGTCTGGTGGAGTCACAGATCCGCCAGGCGGTGTATGCGCTGTCCCAGTTCAGCCTGGAGGCCGTGGAGACGGTGGCCTCGATGGAGACCCGCATCAATGCGATGGAGGTCGAGATCGATCAGGAGCTGTCCTCCATCATCGCCCGGCGCCAGCCCACAGCGCGCGACCTGCGCCTGCTGCTGGCCTTCTCCAAGGCCACGGCCAATTTGGAGCGCATGGGCGATGAGGCCAACAAGATGGCGCGCATGGTGCGATCCATCATTGAAGGCGGTGCCCCGCGTTCGTTGCCGTCAAGCGACCTGCGTGTGGCGGCGGAGCTGGCCTCGGGCCAGCTGCGCAAGACGCTGGATGCGTTTGCACGGCTCGACGTCAAGGCGGCGGTGGCCATCCTCAAGGAGGACGATCTCATCGACAAGGAGTTCGATGGCTTCGTGCGCAAGCTCATTACCTACATGATGGAAGACCCGCGCACCATCTCGCCCAGTCTGGATCTGCTGTTCCTGGCCAAGGCCATTGAGCGCATCGGCGACCATTCCAAGAACGTGGCTGAGTTGATCATCTATCTGGTCAAGGGCAAGGATGTGCGCCACACTGCCCTCGATGAGATCGAGTCAGCCGTTCTGTAAAAAGAGCTTTGGCAAAACTATGAGAAAGCTCCCACGCGTCCTCATCGTTGAGGACGAACCTGCGATTGCCGAGTTGATTGCAGTCAATCTACGCCACAACGGATTCCAGCCCTTTTGGGCGGAAGACGGTGACTCGGCCCAGCGCGAGCTGGATGCCGTGCTGCCGGATGTCATCCTGCTCGACTGGATGCTGCCGGGGCAAAGCGGCTTGTCGCTGGCACGCAAGTGGCGTGCGGACAGCCGCACCAAGCCGATCCCGATCCTGATGTTGACGGCCCGGGGCGATGAGCCCGACAAGATCGCCGGGCTCGATGCGGGTGCCGACGACTACATCACCAAGCCGTTCTCCACGCAGGAGCTGCTGGCGCGCATCCGCGCCGTGCTGCGCCGTCGTGCTCCCGAGCAGGTCAGCGACAGCGTGACAATTGGCGAGCTGATTCTGGATGCGGGAACCTACCGGGTAACCTTTCAGGGGCAACCGCTCAAGGTGGGCCCCACCGAGTTCAAGCTGCTGCACTTTCTAATGAAACACGCTGAACGTGTGCACAGCCGCTCGCAATTGCTCGACAAGGTGTGGGGTGACCATGTTTTCATCGAGGAGCGCACGGTGGATGTGCACGTCAAGCGGTTGCGCGAAGCCCTGGGCGCCGCCTCCGTGATGGTGGAAACCGTGCGTGGCGCGGGCTACCGGCTCACCGCCCAGCCCCAGGTACAGTTGCAGGCCTGAGAGGCTGAGAGTCTTTTATCCATGCCCGCCTTGCACCCCAAAACGCCCCGGCTCGTCGTTGCAAATGCTCGCCATAGCCCGAGCTATGGCTGTGCTTTGCGCCTAGAGCCGAGGCGTTTTCGCGCGCCTTTCGGGCTCGGCTAAAAAACTCTCAGCCTCTGAGAGTCTGGTCATGATCTCCAGCGATAGAGTGAACAGGTGCTGAGGGCGCGGGCCTGATGTTGTCGATGGGGCGCACGGGGTGCGCCCCTGTTTTTCTGAGAAGGCGTTGCTGACCGCATGCTGTGGCGTATTTCGTATTTCCTGCTCTGGCAGATAGCGGGTGGTGGGCTGGGGTGGTGGCAGGGTGGTCCCTGGGGCGCAGCCCTGGGCGCTGCACTGGCTGCGTGGGCCTGGTTTGTCTGGGATCTGCTGCGTGGCGCGCGTGTGCTGCGCTGGCTGCGTACGGGTGACCTGTCTGAAGTCCCGGCCATGCGCGGTATCTGGGGCGAGGCGGCAGACCGTGCGCGGCGCCTTTTGCGCAGGCAGGAGACCCAGATCCGCGACAGCCAGGACCGGCTGCAGGAGATCCTGGCCGCGCTGCAGGCCACGCCCAATGGCGTGGTTCTGCTGGATGCGCAAGGCCGCATCGAGTGGTGCAACCAGATGGCAGCCAGCCAGTTCGGCTTTGACGCCCAGCGCGATGTGATGCAGTCGATCGGCAATCTGGTGCGCGACCCCGAGTTCACGGCCTACTATGCCGCCCAGGATTTCAGCCACGATGTGGTGCTGGAGGGGCGCTTCAGCACGCCTTCGCGGCCGGTGCGTATCTCGGTGCATCTGCACCCCTACGGCGACGGGCGCACCCTGCTGCTGTCGCGCGATGTCACGGCGCTGGAGCAGGCCGAGGCCATGCGGCGCGACTTCGTGGCCAATGTGTCCCATGAGATCCGCACGCCCCTGACGGTGCTGACCGGTTTTGTCGAAACGCTGCAGACCTTGCCCCTGAGTGCCGACGAGCGCTCGCGCTACCTGAGCATGATGGCCCAGCAGGCGCTGCGCATGCAAAGTGTGGTGCAAGATCTTTTGACCCTGTCGCGCCTGGAGGGCAGTCCGCTACCGGGCATGGCGGAGTGGACGCCCGTGCAGGCGCTCATGCAGCGGTGCGAGGAGGAGGGGCGTGCGCTGTCGGCCGTGCTCTCGCAAAACCAGCCGCGCCAGCATGTCATGGTGTTTCCGTCGAAGGACGCGTTGCATGCCGAGGGCGACATTGCAGGCGTGCCCACCGAGTTGCAAAGCGCATTGTCGAACCTCATCAGCAATGCGGTGCGCTACACGCCTGCGGGTGGGGTGATCACGGTGGCGTGGCACCGCATGGAAGACGGCTGCGCAGTTTTCTCGGTGCAGGACACAGGCCCGGGAATCGCACCCGAACACATTCCGCGTTTGACAGAGCGCTTTTACCGCGTGGACCGCAGCCGCTCCCGCGAGACCGGTGGCACCGGCCTGGGGCTGGCCATCGTCAAGCATGTGTTGCAGCGGCACGGGGCCACGCTGGACATTGCCAGCACGCTGGGCAAGGGCTCGGTGTTCTCGGTCACATTCCCTGCGAACCGGTTGCGCGGGTTTTCGCTGCCGGTCTGACCGCACGCCACAGCATGGCCAGGAACAGCGCGGCAGTGAGCCACAGCGCCGCAGCGCTTGCGGCCCAGAAGGGTGTGGGCGATGGCTCCGCTGCCCAAGGCCCCAGGCCCCGGTAGGCCAGCAGGTAGCCGCCCCCCAAACCCGCACCCCATAGCAACACGCAATACACCACCAGCGGCGCCACGGTGATGCGGTAGCAGCGCAACACAAACACGCACAGCGTCTGCAGTGCATCGGCTGCGTGGTACGCAGCGACCCACACGATGACCCCGCCCGTCAGGGCCACCACGCCGGTGTTGGTGGAGTACAAACCGCCAATGTGATTTTTTGCTATCAATAATATAGCTGCTAGCGCAATACCTATAAGCGCTGAGAGCCTAAAACCTATAAAAACCACCTTGCGCGCCCGTGCTGGATCGCCAGCGCCCAGCCAGTAGCTGACGCGGGCGCTGGTGGCGATGGCCAGCGACAGCGGCACCATGTAGAGCACAGCCGCCACATTGGCCGCGATCTGGTGCGCCGCCGATGCGGTGGTGCCCTGGCGTGCAATGAACAACGCCATCAGCGTGAACGACGTCACCTCCACCATCACAGCCAGCCCGGCCGGGATGCCCAGGCGGGCAAAGCCCGCAATGGTGGGCCAGTGCGGGGGCTCCATACGGCGCCAGATACGCAGAGGCTCATAGATGTCCTGCGTGCGCAGCAGCCAGATGGCCAGCGCAAGCATGCTGCCGTTGACCACCAGGGTGGCCCACGCGCATCCCACCACACCTTGCGCAGGCAGCCCTGCGCCGCCAAAGGTGAACCAGATCGACAGTGGCAGCTTGATGAACAGCGAGCCCACCTGCAGCCAGGTCACCAGCTTGGGGCGGCCCAGGGCCTGGTTCAAGGTACTGTAGATGCGAAAAAGCAGGGCAGGCGGCAGTGCCAGGGCCAGCACGGCCAGGTAACTCTCCACCTCGGTGCGCAGGGCTGGCGGCACCTCGGTCCAGCGCAGCAGGGGGGCGGGGGACAGCAGGATGGCCATGCCCACCAGCGAGGCCGCACCGCACAGGTACAGCGACTGCCGCAGAGACCGGCCCAGGCCGTCGGTTTGCCGGGTGCCGCGCAACTCGGCCCACACCGGAAGCAGCGCCTGCAGCACGCCAATCAGCGCCACATACACGCTGATAAAAATGGCGCTGCCCACCGAGAGTGCCGCCAGCGAGGCTTCTCCATGGCGCCCGGCGACGATGGTGTCTGTCACGCCAAACGCCATCACCGCCAGTTGCCCGGCCAGCACCGTGATGGCGTGGCGCGAGATGGTCGAAAGCTCCGACATTACTCCGGCATCATTCGGGCATCAGCGTGCAGGCCCCGCACGGTGAAAGACCAGGAGGTGATCGTTCTTGTCAGTCGGGCGTGGAATGGTGGCCCGGGCTTCCCAGCGCGCCACATTCACCATGCGTTCGGACGGAGGCCAGGAGGCGATGTCAGCCACCAGCCAGTCGCACTCGTCCTGCAGGCCCGCCCGCTGCAGCGAGAGGCCACCGTGGTACTGCAGAGCCGCCACCTGGGCACGGTTCAACCCTACCGTCTGCACACAGCCCGGGGATGGGCCCAGTGCGGCCATCACACTGCGAACCTGGGGGCGATAGCTGCGGGCGTAGTCCAGTAGCGGCAACCACAAGGTCATCAGCAGCAGCCAGCCCAGCGCAGCGCCGCTGGCTGGCAGCACCAGGCTCTTCCAGATGGGCGCCCGGTTGCGCGCGGCGCGCCACCACACCAGGCTGCACCAGCCCACGGTGGCCGCCAGGGCCACGACCAGCGCCAGTGCGGAAAACTGCGGCACAAAACCAGGGGCCAGCTTGGCCACATTGGCTGCAGGCTTGGCGGGAACGCCCGTTTGCATGGCAATCCAGATCACCCAGATCGCCAGCGCTGAAACGGAGAAGAACAGCAGCGTGAACCAGTCGATCAGCGCCCCCACACTGCGCCGCAGCGTGGGCAGTGCAAACGCTGCCAGTGCCGCCAGGGCCGGCAGCCCCAGCAGCAGGGCCCTGTCTGCGGGTTGGGTGGTGATGGTGGCGGCAATGGAGACTGCCGAGAACCACAGCGGGAGCAGCAGGTGCCTGTGCCCCTGGCGGCTGATGATCTGTTTGCGCCAGCGCCATAGCGTCCACAGGGCCAGGGGCCAGGCGGGCCATCCAAACCACAGCAGCAGCCGCGCCAGACTCTGCCACTCTTTGCCGCCTGAGCCGGAATCCACAATTCGCCAGCGCCAGAGATCGAGCCCCCAGGCGATCAGCGCCGCTGCCATCGTGATTGCCCCCAGGGCCAGGGCCCAGCGCAGGCGATGGTCTGTCTGGCTGCCTGGCGCATAAACCACCACCACCATGCTGCCCAGTCCCAGCAATGCTGCAAGCGCCGGAGCGCCAGCCAGCGTGAGCCCCACCATGCCTGCGGCCAGCGCCACGGCAGGGGCTACGGTGCGGTGGGGCATGGCTGCAACCGCAAAGAAGATCAGCGCCGTGCAACTGAGCTGCACCAGATAGCTGGTGACCTCATGCGAGAGCTGCGCGAGGCCCAGGCAGGCAATCAGGGCCAGCAACCCACCATCGGCAATAGCGCGGGCGTAGTCGGGTGGATTGGCTTCGCCCCCAAAGGCAAAGGCCACAGGCTGGGCGCCGGGGCTGCGGGCGAGGTAGTAAACGGCATACCAGGTGGCAACGAGGGTGACGACCAGAAGGAGTGCAAAAGGAAGGCGCACAGCCACCTCTGCAGACACCCATTGGGGCGCGAGCTGGATGGCCCAAGCGCCCAGCCAGTACGGCAGCAGTCCCTCGGTTTCCGGGGCCATGCCGCCCAGCAGGGGGTTCAGCCAGGGCGTGCGCCCGTGGGCCAGCTCCAGCATGTAGCCAAACGCCGTGACATCCGCACTTTTCCACGGGTCGCGCCCCACGAAGCCGGGCACGACATAGGCAATACACAGCAGTACCAGTGCCCAGCGTGGCAGGGGACTGACAGCGTTCTGGGTAACGATGGCGGGGGTCGGTGGATTCACGCGTCAGAGGGCGGCAAAGCGAAGCCACCGAGAATAAGGGCAAAACCAACGGAAAAAGGCAGCCCGGTTGCCCGGACTGCCTTTTTGGCGGGAACGCAAGGGCGAATTACTTCGCTGCGGTCTTGCCGAAACGGTTGCGGAAGCGCTCCACACGGCCACCCATGTTGTCCACCGACTTTTGCGTACCGGTGTAGAAGGGGTGCGATTCAGAAGACGTATCCAGCTTGAACAGCGGATATTCCTTGCCTTCGAAGGTTTCCATTTCCTTCGTGTTCACGCACGAACGGGTCACAAACTTGAAGCCGTTGGACAGGTCCGAGAACAGGACTTCGCGGTAGTTGGGGTGAATGCCTTCTTTCATGATCAATCCTTGTCAAGTGCGGGAGCCGCGCTGAACCCGGAGCAACCTTTGCACCGTGGAACATCCAACGTACTTTCCGCAGAAAAAGCCCTCTATTATTGCACAGGCGGTTTGATGGCATTTTCGCGACGGCCCGTAACGGCTGAAACTGGCAAGGCCTTGGCCAGAACCGCCACGCAAGGGCCGCCCCGCCGCGCTGGCGGTGTCCCCCTTCTCTCGAATTGCGTAGCAATTCGAGAGAAAGGGGAAGGCGCGAAAGCGCCTCAGGGTGTTGTCACCCTCCTCTTCGCATCATGTCAAAGAAGTCCACATTGGTCTTGGTGGCCTTCATGTTCTTGATCATCAGCTCCATCGACTCGATCTCGTCCATGTTGTACATGAACTGGCGCAGGATGCGGGTCTTTTGCAGGATCTCGGGCGCCAGCAGAAGCTCTTCGCGGCGCGTGCCGCTCTTGTTGAGTTCGATGGCGGGGAACACGCGCTTTTCGTACAGGCGGCGGTTCAGATGGATTTCGCAGTTGCCAGTGCCCTTGAACTCTTCAAAGATCACTTCGTCCATGCGGCTGCCGGTATCGACCAACGCGGTGGCGATGATAGTGAGCGAGCCACCTTCTTCGACCTTGCGTGCGGCACCGAAGAAACGCTTGGGGCGCTGCAGTGCGGCGGCGTCCACACCACCGGACAGCACCTTGCCGCTGGAGGGCACGACGTTGTTGTAGGCACGGGCCAGGCGGGTGATGGAGTCCAGCAGGATGACCACGTCCTTCTTCAGCTCGACCAGACGCTTGGCGCGCTCGATCACCATCTCGGCCACGTGCACGTGGCGGGCGGCGGGCTCGTCGAAGGTGGAGGCGATGATCTCGCCCTTCACCGTGCGCTGCATTTCGGTCACTTCTTCAGGGCGCTCGTCCACCAGCAGCACCATCAGGTGCACGTCGGGGTTGTTGGCCGTGATGGCGTGGGCGATGTGCTGCATCATCACCGTCTTGCCGCTCTTGGGCGGGGCGACGATCAGCGCGCGCTGGCCACGGCCGATGGGCGCAATGATGTCGATGATGCGGCCTGTGATGTTTTCTTCGCCCTTGAAGTCGCGCTCCAGCTTCATCTGCTCCTTGGGGAACAGGGGCGTCAGGTTTTCGAACATCACCTTGTGCTTGTTCTGCTCCGGCGGGCCGCCGTTGACCGAGTCCAGCTTGTTCAGCGCAAAGTACCGTTCACCATCTTTGGGTGTGCGGACTTCACCTTCGATCATGTCGCCGGTGTGCAGATTGAAGCGACGCACCTGGCTCGGGCTGATGTAGATATCGTCCGTGCTGGCGGTAAAGCTCGTGTCCGGGCTGCGCAGGAAGCCGAAACCGTCGGGCAGGATTTCCAGCACGCCGTCGGCAATGATTTGTTCCCCGGTCTTGGCCCGCTTCTTGATGATCGCAAACATCAGCTCCTGCTTGCGCATGCGGCCGGTATTTTCGATTTCGAGTTCTTCGGCTTGCTTCAGGACTTCAGACACGTGCAGTGCCTTGAGTTCGTTTAAGTGCATGGAATGACTCCTTGGCGGAGCTGGTATGAATCTTGGGGGAGGAGGGCTGGTGCCAGATGGGCTGCTGTTTGCAGGTCTGGCTCGCCGGGGATCTCGGTCCGGCTGCCAATGCGTGCAGGCCGGTGATCTGAAGGAATTATGACAGGAAAAAAAGCGGGAGATTCACGGGATCCGAATTCGGTCTGTGTCTGGCGCTGCAATAGGTGTCGTGAAAACAAACAACCCCGCGTGCATGGGCAGGCGCGGGGTTGTGGGTGCGGATCAGGCCAGTTGCTGATCGATGAAGGCGGTCAGTTGCGCCTTGCTCATGGCGCCGACCTTGGTGGCGGCCAGCTGGCCGTCCTTGAACAGCATCAGTGTGGGAATGCCGCGAATGCCGAACTTGGCGGGGATCTCGCGGTTTTCGTCCACATTCATCTTGGCGATCTGCAGCTTGCCCTGGTAGGTGCCTGCCACTTCGTCCAGGATGGGGGCAATCATTTTGCAGGGGCCGCACCATTCGGCCCAGTAGTCCACCAGCACGGCGGAGCCGGGTTGGAGCACGTCGGCTTCAAAGCTGGCGTCAGAGACATGTTTGATGAGTTCGCTGGCCATGGCGGATTCCTTGATTTTGATCGGGTTGTGACCGGTGTACGTTTAAAGTCTGGGCATTGTGACAGAAACCAATCCCACGTTCACCGGTGTGGCCGGGCCTTGCGACGCTATGACAGTCATAGCGAAAAGCGATCAAACCAGTGGGTTTGCTGCCGCCAGCACCGCCTTGTGGCAACGTGCTCTGGCCCAGGTGGCCGCACATGCCCAGGCCCATGGCGCCCATTTGGCGCGCACAGTGGTGTTGGTGCCCTACGCCCAGCTCATGCCCTGGGCCCAGCGCCACTGGGCGCTGCAGTTTCCGCAAGGCTTTGCGCCGCGCTTTGAAACCACCCGCAACTGGGCCCGCCAGTTGCAGGTGTTTGAGCCTTCGGCCGACGACTATGCGGGCGACGTGGCGCGCGACACCCTTACGGCCCGCGCCTTGCTCGATCGTGTGGGGCAGGGCGCCCAGCGCGAGATGCTGGCCACGCCACTGCAAGAAGCCGCCGCCCAACTGGCACCCGCCGTGGCCGCTGTGCCCCCCGCGCAGCGCGCCGCCTGGGGCGACGAGGCCCGCAAACTGCTGGCCACCGCCGATGAAGGCAGCAGCCTGCATTACGAGGCCCTGGTGGCGCGCCTGGCGCTGGAATGGGTGCTGGCCTCGCGCCACGCCACCGATGTGCTGTTCGAGCCCGGTGTGCGCGCGGCGGTGGATGCGCTGGTGGTGCTCGAAGGCTTTCAGTCTGACGCGCTGCCCCAGGCCCTTCTGGCCCATTGGGGCGAGCAGGGGGCTTGTGTTGCGCTGCCAGCATTGGTCGATGACTCTCCCGCGCCGCCAAAACGCGCCCTGCATGCCGCCACCGATGCCGAAGACGAAGCCCACCGTGCCGCTGCCTGCGTGCTGGCCCATGTGCGAGATGGCCGGGTGCCCGTCGCGCTGGCCGCCACCGACCGCGCACTGATCCGCCGCGTGCTCGCTCACCTGGACAGCAGCGGCGTGCTGGTGCGCGATGAAAGTGGCTGGATTCTTTCCACCACCCGTGCCGCTTCACGGGTTATGGCCGCGCTGCAGGCTGCGGCGTGGAACGCCTCATCCAACGCGGTGCTGGACTGGGTCAAACACACCCCTGCGCTGATGCCAGGCGAGGTCAACCGCCTGGAGCAATGGCTGCGCAAGGGCGTGGTGCAGCACTGGAGTGCCGCCACCGCGCGGGATCTGAGCGCACAGCCCCACCTGGCCCGCACCGTGGCCACCGTGGAGGCCTGGCGCGACACCCTGCGCGCCGCGCGCCCATTGGCGCAGTGGTTGCCCGCCCTGCGCGTCGTGTTGGAGCAGGCCGGCCAGTGGCAAGGCCTGCAGGCCGACCCTGCTGGCATGCGCGTGCTGGCCGCCTTGCGCCTGCAAGACGGCCAGCAGGCCGAGCTGGACGGCTGGGGCGACAGCGCGGGCCGGCGCATGACGCTGGCCGAATTCACCCGCTGGGCCAAGGACGTGCTCGAAGCCGGGCGCTACGTGGCCGCGCAGGCCGCCGATGCACCCGTGGTGGTGGTGCCCCTGCCGCAACTGCTGGCCCGTCCCTTTGCCGCCGCCGTGCTGCCGGGCTGCGATGAAAAGCGTTTGCAAGCCGCACCTGAACCATCAGGCGACTGGTCGCAGGCCCAGCGCGAGGCCTGGGGCCTGCCCACGCGCCAGTCGCTGGAGGCCGCCCAGCGGGCCGCCTGGGCCCACGCCCTGCGCACGCCCGTGGTGGATGTGCTGTGGCGCACCGGCGATGAGGGCGGCGAGCCCCTGCTGGCCAGTGCCCTGGTGCTGGCCCTGCAACTGGATGGCGCCGCTACACCCGGCACGGACGACCGTGCTGCCCGTGCAGTGGCCGCCACCCCCACCCGGCGTCCCCAGCCCGTGGGCCAGGCGCTGCCCGTGGGGCACCTGTCCTCCACCGCGTATTCCGACCTGCGCCATTGCCCCTACCGCTTTTTTGCCCAGCGCCAGCTGGGTCTGCGCGAGGCTGACGAACTGGATGCCGAAGTGGACAAGCGCGACTTTGGTAACTGGCTGCACGCCGTGCTGCAGCGCTTTCATGAGGCGTTGCTGGCTGAGCCCACCGACCACGTGGACGAGCGCCGCATCCGCATGGACGCCGCCGCCGAGGCTGTCACCCGCGAGCAACGGCTGCAAGACGGAGACTTTCTGCCCTTTGCCGCAGGCTGGGCGCAACTGCGCGACGGCTACCTGCAATGGCTGGCAGAGCACGAGCAACAGGGCGCCACCTTCCGCCAGGCCGAGGTCAAGGCCCGCCAGCCGCTGGGCGACCTGGAGCTGGTCGGCACCCTCGATCGCATCGATGGGGTCTCGTCCACCGGCGAGCCCACTGTGCTGGTGATTGACTACAAAACCGAAAGCGACAGCGTGACCCGCCAGCGCATCAAGAGCGGAGCGGAGGACACGCAACTGGCCTTCTACGCCGCCCTGCTGAGCCACGACACCTTGCGCGCCGCCTACGTCAACGTGGGCGAGCGCGGCGAGACACAGATACACGAACAGGACGAAGTGGTGCACCTGCGCGATGTGCTGATCGAAGGCATCCAGCACGACATGGCCCGCATCGCCGTCGGTGCGCCGCTGCCCGCGCTGGGCGAGGGCTCGGTGTGCGAGTTCTGCGCCGTGCGCGGCCTGTGCCGCAAAGACTACTGGGCGGACGCTGAACAGGCGTTGCCCGCGCAAGAGACGCCATGACCGTCAGCATTCCACAACCCACCCAGGCCGCCTACGAACACAACGGCCGCCCCGTTTCGCGCGAGGCCTTCTACGCCATTGCTTGCGACCCCGCCCGCAGCGTGGCGGTGGAAGCCTGCGCGGGCGCGGGCAAGACCTGGATGCTGGTCTCGCGCATGCTGCGCGCGCTGCTCGACGGCTGTGCGCCCCACGAAATCCTGGCCATCACCTTCACCAAAAAGGCCGCGGGCGAAATGCGCCAGCGCCTGCAAGAATGGTTGGAGCAGTTCAGCCACAAGCCGCTGGAAGAGCTTACGGCCGAGCTGATTGCACGCGGAATCAGCCCCCAAGGCGCGCTGGAAAAGCGCGAGGCGCTACAAAATCTATACCGCCAGCTGCTCGAAGCGGGCCGCCCGGTGCAAATCCGCACTTTCCACAGCTGGTTTGCCGCGCTGCTGGGCACAGCCCCGCTGGCGCTGCTGCAGCAACAGGGCCTGCCCGCGCACTTTGAGCTGCTCGAAGACGATGCCGAGGCCGTGCGCGAGGTCTGGCCCCCGTTCTTGCAGACCGTGGCCGAAAGCGCCAGCCTGCGCGCTGACTACGAAGCCGTGGTGGCTCGCCACGGCCGCTCGCAAACCCACAAGGCCCTAGCGGCCGCGCTGGCCAAGCGGGTGGAGTTTGATCTGGCCGACGAGGCAGGCGTGGTGGATGCGTCGGTACCACCCTTCCAGCTCGCGTACCCCGATCTGGCCGCGTTGGCCGAGCCCTCGGAGGCCCTGCAGACCGATGCCGCCCTGCAACGCTGGCGCAGCCGCGCCGGCGCCCTGGGCGCAGAGGCCAACAAGACCCCGCAGAAGGCGGCGGACGCCATCATCGACGCGCTGGGCTGCACCGACCTGAACCAGCGCCTGGACATGCTGCGCAAGGCGATGTTCGTGGCCAAGGAAGACCGCCTCTCCAAGAACCTGGAGAAGTTCCCTGCCGCGCAGGAGGCTGAGCCCGAGTTGCAGCGCCTGCTCACCGCCCGCCGCCAGCACGAGGCCTGGCAACACCAGCAGCGCATGGCCCGGCTGGCGCGCTGCCTGATTGCGCAGTTTGTGGCCGTCAAGCAGCAGCATGGCTGGGTGGACATGAACGACGTGGAGCGCACCGCCCTGGTCATGCTGGCCGACCCGGTGCTGTCGGGCTGGGTGCAGGAGCGCCTGGACGCCCGCATCCGCCACCTGTTGGTCGATGAGTTTCAGGACACCAACCCGCTGCAGTGGCAGGCGCTGCACGCTTGGCTGTCGGGTTACGCGGGCTCTGGCGGTGGTTCGGCCGCGCCCAGCGTGTTCATTGTGGGCGACCCCAAGCAGAGCATCTACCGCTTTCGCCGCGCCGAACCACAGGTGTTCATCGCTGCGCAGGCGTTTGTGCGCGATGGGCTGCGCGGCGACCTGCTCAGCTGCGACCACACGCGCCGCAACGCACAGGGCGTGATTGCCGCGGTCAACGCCGTCATGGGCCAGGCCCAGGCGCAGAACGAGACCACTGGCTTCCGCGACCACACCACCGAATCGAAACACCCCGGCCAGTTGCTGCGCCTGCCTGCCATCACCGACGCGGACGACGACAGCCAAGGCGCAGGCCGCGACCCCCTGGCCTGGCGCGACAGCCTGACCGAACCCCGCCACGAGGCCGAAGAAACCCAGCGCATGCGCGAGTGCACGCAGGCCGCCGCCTGGGTGGCTGCGCAGATTGCCGCCGGCACCCCGCCCAAAGAGGTGCTGGTGCTGGCCCGCAAGCGCGACCGCCTCGCCAGCATGCAAGACGCCCTGCGCGCCTTGCACCTACCCTGCGTGCAGCCCGAAAAGGCCGACCTGTTCGACGCACCCGAGGTGCAGGACATGGTGGCGCTGCTGGATGTACTGGTCTCGCCCACCCACGACCTGTCGCTGGCCCGCGCGCTCAAGTCGCCCCTTTTCAGCCTGGGCGACGACGCCCTGGTGACCTTGGCCGTGCTGCGCCGCCAGCCGGAACATGCGGGCTGCAGCTGGTTTGATTTGCTATTAAAAAGTGAGCTGCTTGCGCCTGATTTGAAAGCGCTGGGGCCTGTTTTGATTCAATACCAAGACTGGGTGAGTGGCCTGCCGCCGCACGATGCGCTGCATGCCATCTACGAGCACGGCGACGTGCTGGCCCGCTTCGCCGCTGCTGTCCCGGTCACCCAGCGTCAGGCAGTGCAGGCCAACCTGCGCGCGCTGCTGGCGGCATCGCTGCAGCACGACGGCGGCCGCTACCTCACGCCCTATGCGTTTGTGCGGGCCATGAAGAAGGGCGGCGTGCGCGCGCCCGGCCGGGCGGATGCGCAGGCCGTTCGCCTGCTGACGGTGCACGGCGCCAAGGGGCTGGAGGCCGACTGCGTGCTGCTGCTCGACACCGACACCCGCCCGCAAAAGGCCGAGACCATGGGCGTGCTGGTGGACTGGCCTGGCGAGCAGACCGTGCCCTCGGCCTTCGTCTTTCTGGCCAGCGAATCGAACCCGCCGCCCAGTGCAGAGGCCGCGCTGGCCGCCGAGCAGCAGGCCCGCAGCCGCGAGGAGTTGAACATGCTCTACGTGGCCATGACGCGCGCCAAGCATTGCCTGGCGCTGTCGTCCGTGCAACCCGGCAATTCGGCGCCGGGCAGCTGGTGGAACCGACTGGCACCACTGGTGACCGAGGTGGACGCGGGCGCGGCCCCAGCGCCTTCCGCTGGAGCCGGTGCGACCCCCGACACCTTCACCATCGCCGCGCTGCACCCCCTGCTCGAAGCCCTGCAAAGCGCCCGCACCAAACCTGGTGCTGCAGCTGCCGACCCCACCAGTGCTACGCCCGTGGCCATGCCTGGCGACGCCGAGTCCACCCCCCTGTCACGCCAGGGCGACGCCATGCACCAACTGTTGGAGCAGGCCGGTGTGGCCGGTGCCCCGCTGGCCGACCTGCGCACCCACGGCTGGCCTGCTGCGCGCATTGCAAGGCTGGCCAGCGACCACGACATTGCCCCTGCAGCGGCCGAGTTGGCGGCCCGCATGGCACAGGGCATCCTGGCCGGGGAGGGCGCCTGGGCGTGGGACCCGGAGCAGGTGCAGACCGCCATCAACGAAGCCCCGCTGCATTACCAGGGCCAAAGCCTGCGCATCGACCGGCTGGTGCTGCGCCGTGCCCTGTCTGCAGATGACGCCGTGGCAGGCTGGTGGGTGCTCGACTACAAAAGCGCCGCCCAGCCTCAGCGCCAGCAAGCGTTGGTGGCGCAACTGCAGCGCTACCAAGAAGCCGTACAGGCCCTGATGCCGGGCGAGGCCGTGCACGCGGCCTTCCTCACAGGCGATGGGCGTTTGGTGCGGGCAGGGGGCGGGCCCACCCCTGCCGCCGTCGGGCATACTCTCGCCCCCGCTGCGCCGGATGCCTTAGCAAAGCCCGAGCGTCCACGCCCCGCGCCGGGGCCTGCAGATTCTGCGCAAGGCTCTTTGTTTTGACCCGCACCCAGGGCCTCCAACCCGCGCAACGCCCCCACTTTTAGCAAGGTTCTCCCGTGTCTCACACCCTTTCTCCTTCCGATTCACCCGTCGCACCAGCCCTGTCTGCGGGGACTTTGCCGTGCGATGTGGCCATCGTCGGCGGTGGCCCGGCGGGCCTGATGGCGGCCGAGGTGCTGGCCCAGGCGGGGGTGGCCGTTCATCTGTTCGACGCCATGCCCTCGGTGGGGCGCAAATTTCTGCTGGCGGGCAAGGGCGGGCTCAACCTCACACATTCCGAGCCCCATGCTCCGTTTGTCAGCCGCTATGCAGAGCGCCAGCCTCAGCTCGAACCTTTGCTGCAGGAATTTGGCGGGCCCGAGGTCCGGGCCTGGGCGCAAGGCCTGGGTGTGGAGACCTTCGTGGGCACCTCCGGCCGCGTGTTCCCCGCTGACATGAAGGCCGCGCCCTTGCTGCGCGCCTGGTTGCAGCGCCTGCGCGGGCAGGGCGTGGTGTTCCACATGCGACACCGCTGGCTGGGCTGGTCGGACGATGGTGCCCTGCGTTTTGCAGCCCCTGCGGGCGAGGTGCCAGTGGTCGCCAGGTCGGTGGTGTTGGCGCTGGGCGGTGGCAGCTGGGCACGCCTGGGGTCGGATGGTGCCTGGGTGCCGCTGCTGGCGCAGCGCGGTGTGGCTGTGGCGCCGCTGCGGCCCTCCAACTGCGGTTTTGACGTGCTGCGCGCCGATGCGCCGGCGGGTGAGACGCGCCGCGCGTTCTTGCAGGAGCTGATCGGCCGGACCCCCGTTCCCGCTGTGGGCTGGACGCCCCATTTTGTCGAGCGTTTTGCAGGCCAGCCCTTCAAGACGGTGGCGCTGGCTTTTACCGACAGACAGGGCCGTACGTTCAGCCGCAGGGGTGAATTCGTGGCCACAGCGACAGGCGTCGAGGGCAGCCTGGTCTACGCCGCGTCGCACCTGCTGCGCGACGAGATCGAGGCCCACGGCCATGCCACTTTTCATCTGGATTTGCTGCCCGACCACACGCCGGAACGCGTGCTGGTGGAAGTGCGCCATCCACGCGGATCACGTTCATTGTCCAGCCACCTCAAGAGCCGTCTGGGGCTCGATGGCATCAAGGCGGGCATCCTGTATGAACACCTGGGCAAGGACGGCATGAACGACCCGGTGGCTCTGGCACACGCCATCAAGGCACTGCCCATCACGGTCGTGGCCACACGGCCCATCGACGAAGCCATCAGCACCGCCGGTGGTGTGGCTTTTGAGGCGCTGGACACGCACCTCATGGCCCATGCCTTACCGGGCGTGTTCTGCGCGGGCGAAATGCTCGATTGGGAGGCGCCCACCGGGGGCTATCTGCTCACGGCAAGCTTGGCCAGTGGCCGCGTGGCGGGGTTGGGCGCGCTGCACTGGCTGCGCCAAGCTGCCTGAACTTGAACACGCTGAACGAAAGGGGCTTGCGCCTGAGGCGAAGGGCCTGGCCTTGCCAGGCAAGGGGACATCGCGAAGAATGTCGCCGCTGGGAGGGGGCTGCGCGACAGCGCAAAAAAAAGAAGTTGACGAGCCTTACCCCCGGCACTGACTCCACAGTTAGGGCTGCTTGGTTCCCCACCTGACCCGGTTGGCCGCTTCACCATGCGAGGAGGCCCGTCACCATCGATTGTACGACGGATGCGAACGCACTTTTCTGAACAGCCCCGTTGCCGTGGGCGCTGAAAGGACACTCGGCACAGCCCGTAGAATCTGCCGGATGTCCTACCTCGTGCTCGCCCGCAAGTACCGCCCCCGCAATTTCACCGAAATGGTGGGGCAGGAGCATGTGGTGCAGGCCCTCACCAATGCGCTCAACACACAGCGCCTGCACCATGCCTACCTGTTCACAGGCACGCGGGGTGTGGGCAAGACGACGGTGTCGCGCATTCTGGCCAAATCGCTCAACTGCCAGGGGCCCGATGGTCAGGGCGGCATCACCGCCACACCCTGTGGCGTGTGCTCGGCCTGTACGGATATCGACAGTGGTCGCTTCCCGGATTACACCGAGCTGGATGCTGCATCGAACCGGGGTGTGGACGAGGTGCAGAGCCTGCTGGAGCAGGCGGTCTACAAGCCAGTGCAGGGCCGCTTCAAGGTCTTCATGATCGACGAAGTGCACATGCTCACGAACACGGCGTTCAACGCCATGCTCAAGACGCTGGAAGAGCCTCCTGAATACCTCAAGTTCGTGCTGGCCACGACCGACCCGCAGAAGGTGCCGGTGACGGTGCTGAGCCGCTGTCTGCAGTTCAACCTGCGGCCCATGGCGCCCGAGACGGTCCTGAGCCATCTCACGCAGGTGCTGGCGTCCGAGAACGTATCGTCCGAGCCCCAGGCTCTGCGCCTGCTCTCGCGCGCCGCGCGGGGCTCCATGCGCGATGCACTGTCGCTCACCGACCAGGCCATCGCTTTTGGCAGCGGCCAGTTGCAGGAAGCCGCCGTGCGCCAGATGCTGGGTGCGGTGGACCGCTCCTACGTGTTCCGCCTCATCGGCGCGTTGGCCGAGGGCGACGGCAAGACCGTGGTGGAAACCTCGGACACGCTGCGTCTCAATGGCCTGTCTGCCGCCTCCACGCTCGAAGAAATGAGCGCCGTGCTGCAGCGCATGGCGGTGTTCCAGGCCGTGCCCCAGATGGCAGGCGCCGTGGATGCCGACGACCCCGAGGCCGCAGAAACGGCCCGTCTTGCCGCGCTGATGCCTGCTGACGAAACCCAGCTGCTCTACAGCCTGTGCCTGCACGGGCGCGGAGAACTGGGTCTGGCGCCCGATGAGTACGCGGCACTGACCATGGTGCTGCTGCGCTTGCTGGCGTTCAAGCCTGTCAGCGGTGTTGGCGGCGTTGGCGAATCGGCTGAAAAAAAAACTCTGACGCGGGCTGAAGCGGCGTCTTCCAGCCCACCAGCTGCGGTTTCTGCCGCTCCCGCAGCGGCTGCCGTGGCGGTGCCAGCCCCCGTGGCGCGAACGGCGCCGACGCCCGCGCCTGCTCCTCAGGTGCCACCGGCGGTGCCTCCCGCAGTGCCTCCCGCAGTGCCTCCCGCAGTGCCTCCCGCAGTGCCTCCCGCAGTGCCTCCCGCAGTGCCTGCAGCAGTGCCTGCAGCAGGTGCTTCGCCAGCATTGCCACCGGAGATTTCTGCAGAACCCGCCGAATCCGTGGACTCTTCGGAGCCACCGCCCTGGCCAGGCTCGGAAGAGCCGGGTGCTGCGTCACCTGCAAACTCCGCCGCCACGGCACTGCCGGTGCGTACGCCCGAGAGATTTGGACAAAATCAGCGTCCAACGCAACCTCAGCAAGCGCAAGGCGCTCCTGAATATGTAGCAATCCCGGTGCGTGAATCGCCCGAACCAGGGGAGCGTCTGCAACCGTTGCCGCTTTCTGCGCCAACGCCCGTCTCTGCGCGCTACACGCCCACCGAGGAAGGCGATGTCTGGCATGCCACTGTGCAGCAGATGGTGGCGGCAGAATCGATTACCGCCCTGGTGCGCGAACTGGCCCTGCAGTCGCAACTGGTGGCGCGCGATGGGCGGCACTGGTTGCTGCGTGTGGAGCGTGAGTCGCTGAACCAGCCTACTGCACGCGAGCGCCTGCGCGCCGCGCTGGAGGCTGCTGGCCATGCCACCCAGATCAGTGTGGAGGTGGGCCATGTCATCGACAGCCCCGCCCGCCGCAATGCCGCTGCCGCTGCCGAGCGCCAGCGCCGTGCTGAGGAGATTGTGAACAACGACCCCTATGTGCAGTCGCTGGTGCGCGACTATGGCGCGAGAATCGTGCCGGGCAGCATCAAGCCTGCGTGAGATGAAGCGCCCCCTGAGTCGCCTGCGGCGCCTTCCCCCTCTATCGCTTCGCGGGAGGGGGACGCACTCGGTGGCCTGGCAAAGCCAGCTCCACGAGTGCACTGGATTGGCGCGAGCCAGTTTCGACGGCCGCTGACATTGCACAGCACAATACCGTGCATCTCGGATACCGAATCTCTGTCCCTTCATGGGAATCGATCAACCAGAAAGAAAGCAAAGGAAATCACACCATGTTCAACAAAGGACAACTTGCAGGCCTCATGAAGCAAGCCCAGGCGATGCAGGACAACCTCAAGAAGGCGCAGGACGAGCTGGCCTTCATCGAGGTGGAGGGTGAATCGGGCGCGGGCCTGGTGAAAGTGGTGATGACGTGCAAGCACGACGTCAAGCGCATCACCATCGACCCGAGCCTGCTGGCCGAAGACAAGGACATGCTGGAAGACCTCGTTGCGGCGGCGTTCAATGCTGCGGTGCGCAAGGCGGAAGAGACTTCTTCGGAGAAGATGGGCAAGCTCACGCAAGGCATGCCAGGCCTCCCCGGCGGCATGAAATTCCCTTTCTGAGGGTTGGCTACCGAGCGGGCCATCTGCGTCGTTGGGCGGTGCTCGCCATCCTCACGTACTTCAAGTACGTTCCGGTGGCTGTGCTCCGTCCGCCTAGCAGCTGATCCCGCTCGCTACGCCCTTGGGGGCGGGGTGTGAAGGCAAGGACCACATGCCTGTTGTTTTGCCTGCATCCGTTCGGGCTGAGCTTGTCGAAGCCTTGCCCAGCTCGCTCCTCACCTCTTTCCTGCATCGCTCGTTTCCATGTCCACCACCAACTCCCTCGATGTTCTGATCCAGGCGCTGCGCCGCTTGCCGGGGGTGGGGGTGAAGTCTGCGCAGCGCATGGCGTTTCATTTGCTGCAGCATGACCGCGAGGGGGCGCTAGCCCTGTCGCGAGCGCTTTCGGAAGCAGTGGGCACGGTGCACCATTGCGCGCGCTGCCACACGTTCACCGAGGCCGAGGTGTGTAGCACCTGCCTGGACCCTGAGCGCGATGCGACGCGGCTGTGCGTGGTCGAGACACCGGCCGATCAGTCGGCGCTGGAGCGCACGGGGGCGTTCAAGGGGCTGTATTTTGTGCTGATGGGGCGGCTGAGCCCCCTCGATGGCATTGGCCCCAAGGAAATTGGCCTGCAAAAGCTCATGGACCGGGCCACCGATGGCACCGTGCAGGAGGTCATTTTGGCGACCAACTTCAATGCCGAAGGCGAGGCCACGGCCCATGTGATCAGCGAGGCGCTCAAGAGCCGGGGGCTGCACGTGACACGGCTCGCGCGTGGCGTGCCTGTGGGCAGCGAGCTGGAGTACGTGGACCTGGGCACGATTGCGCATGCGCTGGTGGATCGCCGGTAGACCCTTCACGGAATCGGGGCTCAGTGGCGGCTAAAATACTCACAATTTAATAGCTGCTGGCGCTTGTGTATCTAGCGCTGGAGCCAAAAAAGGCTTAAAAATGAATACCACCATGCATGTCGCACGGTTCACAGTGGCCTACTGGTGCGTGCTGATCGCAGCCCTGCTTCCCATGGGCTGCGCCTGGCTGGCCAAGAGTGGCAGCTTCGGCAAGTCGCGCAAGGACGGTGGCTTTGACAACCGCGACCCCCGCGCCTGGATGGCTCGGCAGACCGACTGGCGGGCCCGCGCCAATGCTGCGCAGGCCAACAGTTTCGAAGGCTTGCCGTTCTTCATCGGTGCCGTGATCATCGCGCACCTGCTCGGGGCGGGGCAGACGTTGCTGGACATGTTGGCGCTGCTGTACGTCATGCTGCGCATCTTCTACATCATGATGTACGTGTCCGACATGCCCACCGTGCGCAGCGTGGTCTGGGCCGCAGCATTTTTGGTCAATATCGGCATCCTGTTCGTCGGCTACCGCTGATCTTTGCCAGCCCGGCCTTTGAAGAAGGGCTGGCGCCACTCATTCGGGGGCTGCTGATCGGGCTCCAGTTTCTTTTAACCCTGGTACGTAGAAACCCGCAGGGATTCCCCCTGATGCGGGTTTGTGAGCTCTGGGGCACGATTGTTGCAATGCAGCATTGCTGTTTCCACTGATATTCACGGATTGTCATGACCCGCCCCTTGCTCACCCGCCGCGCCTTTGGCGCCGTCTCCGCCCTGTCGGCGGCGGGGGTGTTTGCGCCTGCCATTGTGCGGGCGCAGGCAGAGGGTGCAGCAGCGTTGGGCAACGTCACCATTGCCGTGGGCGGACAGGGCGTGCTCTACCACCTGCCGCTGGCGCTGGCCGACCAGCTGGGCTACTTCAAGGCGGAAGGTCTGGACGTGACGGTGCGCGATTTTTCGGCCGGCGCCCTGGCCCTGCAGGCGGTGCAGGAGGGTGGGGCCGATGTCTGTGCCGGAGCCTTCGAGCACACCATCCGGCAGCAGGTGCGTGGCCAGTCCTACCGCTCGCTGGTGGTGATGGGGCGTGCGCCTCAACTGGCGCTGGGGGTTTCGCAACGCTCGCTGCCTGCGTACAAGGATCTGGCGGATCTGCAGGGACGGCGCATTGGCGTGTCATCGGTGGGGTCGTCGACGCACCTGGCGGCCAGCGTGGTGCTGGCCCGAGCGGGCATGGGGCCGCGTGACGTGGCGTTTGTGGGCGTGGGTTCTGGCATGGCCGCGATGAATGCGCTGCGTTCCGGACAGGTGCATGCGCTGTGCCATGCCGACCCGATCATGACGCTGCTGGAGCAAAAGGCAGACACACGCATTGCGGGCGACATGCGCTCACTCAAGGCCGCGCAGGAGATGTTTGGCGGCGCCCTGCCAGCCAGCTGTCTTTATGCGCCGCAGCCCTTCCTGCAAAAACATGCCGCCCAGGCCCAGGCACTGGCCAACGGCATCGTGCATGCCCTCAAATGGCTGCAGACCGCTGCCCCGGCAGACCTTGTCAAGGCGGTGCCTCCGGGCTACCTGATGGGAGACCGGGGGCTGTACCTGGCGGCCTTCAGCCGAGTGCGCGAGACCTATTCGACCCACGGGATGATGCCCGAAGATGGCGCAGCCACGTCCTTGCGCGTGCTCTCGCGCGTGCACCCCGAGTTGGCGGATTTCAAGGTGGAGCTGGCACGCACCTACACCAACGATTTCGTGCGCAAGGCGCGGCAGAAATTCAACGTCTGAGCTTGCGCGCCGGATACTCGCTGGGCCACTTTTGAGGTGACCGCAGGGGAGCAGTGGCAGTGCATGACCCCGATTGATCAGTGGATGCCGCGCGCTGTCGCAATGCCTCGACATCCGGGTCGGGAAGATGGCTTACATTCGTCGGCGTTCGGTTTGCCGTAGCCTCGGCCTACCCGTCATCTACCTCACCAGGATTGCTCCATGTCTTTTACCCTCAGCATCGGCCCGCTTGTCTCTTTGATCGCGGGCATTCTCATCCTCGTCATGCCCCGCCTGCTCAGCACCATCGTGGCGCTGTACCTCATCATCATGGGCATTCTGGGGCTGCTGGGCATGCACTCGCTGAAGTTCTGAGGCGCCTGGTGACGCCTTCTTGCGCGTTGCCCGCGGCGTTTCAACGGCGCTTGACCTTGGAGGGGTTTCCCCCTCGGCGTACAGGCGCAGCAGCCGAGCGCTTGGCAGAACCGGAGCGGGCCACCGTGCCACGCGCCTGCGTGGACTGTCGCACGGGCAGGTATACGACCACCTGCTCGCCCAGCTTGAAAGCCGCACTGGCGCGCACGTCGTTCCAGTCGGCCACGCTGGCAGCGCTGAGCTTGTAGCGCCGCGCAATGCTGGCCACGGTTTCACCCTTGCGGGCTCGCACCGTGGTGCGGCGGGTCACGATCTCTGGCGAGAAAGCGACCTGGCCGTTGTCTGCCAGGTGCGAGGAGACGTCCTGCCGAATGGCGGATGAACGCGGGACCATCAACGCCGAGCCTGCCTTGATCAGCATGCGGGGAGGAATGTTGTTGATGCTGCGCAGGTCGTTTTCGCTCATGCCGGCCCGCTGGGCGGCTTCTGAGACCGTCATGGTGGAGGGCACGGACCACACGGTCCAGCTTGCATACTGGCCCTCGCGGCGCGCATCAAGGTTGCGCTGGAACACCTTGGCGTTGTCCCAGGGCAGCAGGATCTGTGGCGTACCGGCAGCCAGAATGACAGGCTTGTTGAACGACGGGTTCAGCGCGCGGAAATCTTCCTCGCGAATGCCTGCCAGCGTGGCCACCAGCGCAACGTCGATGTCGTGGGTGATGTCCACCGTCTGGAAATAGGGGTGGTTTTCGATGAGAGGCAGCTCGGTGCGGAAGGCCTCGGGGTTGGCTACGATGTTCTTCACGGCCTGCAGCTTGGGCACATACATGCGGGTTTCGGCCGGCATGTTCAGGTCGGTGTAGCTGGTCCCTAGCCCCTGCTTCTGGTTGCGGGCAATGGCCCGGCCTACGCTGCCTTCGCCCCAGTTGTAGGCGGCCAGGGCCAGGTGCCAGTCGCCAAACATGCCGTAGAGCTTTTGCAGGTAGTCGAGTGCAGCGCGCGTGGATGCGAGCACATCGCGGCGGTCGTCGCGGAAGGCGTTCTGCTTGAGGTCGAAATAGTTGCCCGTGGCGGGCATGAACTGCCACATGCCGGCCGCCTTGGCGCTGGACACAGCCTGCGGGTTGAACGCGCTTTCGATGTAGGGCAGCAGCGCCAGCTCGGTGGGCATGCCGCGTCGCTCCAGCTCTTCAACGATATGGAAAAGGTACTTGCTGGAGCGCTCGGTCATGCGCTGCATGTAGTCGGGTCGCGTGGCGTACCACTGCTCGCGGTCCTGCACCAGTTCGTGCTGCAGGTCGGGCATGGCAAAGCCTCGGCGGATGCGGTCCCACAGGTCGGCGGGGGCCGAGAGCGAGGCGACCTCGCCGCTGGAGGCCTGCGCGGCGGTGATGGGCCTGAGCGGGCCATTGGGGATGACAGGGGTGTGGGCGGTCCGGGGTGGTGCGCCGGTGGTCGTGGAGGGTGCGCTGTCAGCCGCGCTGTCCTGCGAAGGCCCGGTGGTGGCGCAGCCCGTGAGCCAGAGCGCGCACGCCAGGCAGGCGATGTGCAAAATTTTCATCGAAACTCGTTTTTCCATTGACGCAGTGCGGCCAGTACCGCCACGGCATCGTCTTGATTCACCTTTGCGTCGTAGCCATGGGCCGCCTGGGCCACTGCAGGCTGTCGCACGCGCAGGAAGGGGTTGATGTCTTGCTCTAGGGCCATGCGCGACGGCAGTGTGGGCTGGTGGCGGGCCCGCAGTGCTTCACATTGGCTGCTGTAGTGGAGCAATGCCGCATTGCCGGGTTCCACGGCCCGCGCAAATTTCAGGTTGGAGAGGGTGTACTCGTGGGTGCAGCATACGCGGGTGTTGCCGGGCAACACCGCCAGCTGGTCCAGGGAGTTCAGCATTTGGGCAGGCGTGCCTTCAAACAGCCGGCCACAGCCGCCCGAAAAAAGCGTGTCGCCGCAGAACAGCAGGGGCTCCCCGTCGATGTCGGGGCAGTAGTAGGCAATGTGGCCAGCGGTATGGCCGGGCACATCAATGACTTCGAACCGAAGTCCCATGGTTTCCACGGCATCACCGTGCGCTAGGCGGTGCAGCGGCTCGGGGATTTTCTCGCGTGCGGGGCCGTAGACCACGGCGCCGGTGGCGCTGCGCACGGCATCCACACCGCCGACATGATCGGCATGGTGGTGCGTGACTAGAATGGCCTTCAACTGCACGCCAAGGTGCTGCAGGGCCTGCAGCACAGGCGCGGAATCTCCCGGGTCCACAACGATCGCCTGGCGGCCGTCGTGCAGCATCCAGATGTAGTTGTCGGTAAAGGCGGGCAGCGGCAGCAAGTTCATGAGCGATCAAATTATAGGTTTGCACCACTGGTTCGATTCCCCGCCGGGCCGGTACCTGTTGGCGTGGGAGCAGGCGCGCTTCGATGAGGCGGTCGCCGATATCTTTGGCTACCACAGCCTGCAGCTTGGAATGCCCTTGCTGGATGGCCTTCGCACCAACCGCATGCCGCACCAATGGCTGGCGCTGGGGCAGGAGGCGGTGCGGGGTTCCATCGCCTTTCTAGAGACCGGTAATGGCGATGCCCCCCTGCAGCGCCGCGCGGTGGATCTGCTGACAGAGCCCGTGGCCTTGCCGTTTGCGGCGGCGAGCCTCGATCTGCTGGTGCTGCCCCATACCCTGGAGTTGAGCATTGACCCCCACGCCGCCCTGCGTGAAGTGGAGCGCGTGCTCGTGCCCGAGGGCCGGGTGGTCATCAGCGGGCTGAACCCGACCAGCCTGTGGGGGCTGCGCCAGTGGCGTGCCCGCATGATCCAGCGTCTGGGTGGGGGCACTTTGTACCTGCCGGATGTGGGCGAGTTCATTGGCTACCGGCGCTTGCGCGACTGGCTCAGGCTTTTGAGTTTTGAGGTCGAGTCGGCCCAGTTTGGCTGTTATCGTCCGGCGGTGCGCAGCACCCAGTGGCTGGAGCGTTTTGGCTTCATGGACCCGTTGGGCGAGCGGTGGTGGCCTATTTTTGGCGCGGCCTATTTTCTAGTGGCGGTCAAGCGGGTTCACGGCATGCGGTTGCTGGAGCCCGCCTGGCGGTCCAGCCGGCAGCGTGCCGCCTCCACAGTGCCCATTGCCAACCGGGCAGGCCCGGCGGGTGCAACGGGCAGCACCTCGCGCATATTCACAGACAGCGACGACAGAGACAGGAACACAGTTTGAACCAGGTAGAGATATACACAGATGGCGCCTGCAAGGGCAACCCCGGCCCTGGGGGATGGGGCGCATGGTTGCGTTCGGGATCAACAGAAAAAGAGCTTTTTGGGGGTGAGCTGGGCACCACCAACAACCGCATGGAGCTGATGGCCGTGATCGAGGCGCTGTCGGCCTTGAAGCGCCCCTGCGCCGTGACGCTGTACCTCGACAGCGAATATGTACGCAAGGGCATCACCGAGTGGATTCACGGCTGGAAGGCCAAGGGATGGCGCACGGCCTCCAAGCAGCCGGTCAAGAACGTGGAGCTGTGGCAGCGGCTGGACGCGCTGGTGAGCACGGCTGGCCACCGCATCGAATGGCGCTGGGTGAAAGGGCACTCGGGCGATCCAGGCAACGAGCGGGCCGATGCACTGGCCAACCGGGGTGTCGAAAAAGCCCTGGGGCGTGGGTGACGGTGGGCGTCTATCGGTGCGCAGCGTCTGTGCACCACGGCATCAGAAGCCCCCTCCGGGGCTTTTTTTGTCTCTGCAGCATGTAAAGCCTGCGTAAATCTGCCGCAATTGCCCTTGTGGGTATGCCAAGGTTTGCTGCAGCGCAAGACACGCACTGATACATTGTTTGGCTGCCTTCCCCACATCACCCGCTTCATTGATCCATGGCGTCCAAGAACAAATACATCGTTTTCGCTGTCATCGGCATCGCTGCCGCGTCGGGCGCAGCCTGGTGGCTTCAGAAACCGGCCCAGTCCGTGCGCAGCGAGGCGCCTGCCGACGGCAGGGGTAGCGCCGCGCCGGCTGGTGCGGCGGCCAAGGGTGGGGGCGCAGGCCGCCCCGTGGCGGTAGAGGCCGTGGCTGTGCGGCAGATGGCCTTGCGCGACGATGCCGAGGCCGTGGGCAGTCTGCGGTCGCGCCAGAGTGTGGTGCTGCGCCCCGAGGTGAGCGGTCGCATCACGGCGCTCAACTTTCGCGACGGCGAGCGCGTGCGGCGCGGGCAGGTGCTGGTGCAGTTTGACGACCAGTTGCCCCGCGCTCAGGTCCAGCAGAGCCAGGCCGAGCTGTCCATCGCCCAGGCCAACCACAAGCGCAATCAGGAACTGGTGGCCCAGGGATTCATCAGCCAGCGTTCGGTCGATGAAAGTGCCGCCAACCTTGAAGTGGCGCGGGCCAAATTGTCCTTGGCGCAGGCCACGGCCTCGCGCCTGAAGATCGTGGCGCCGTTTGACGGCATCGCCGGTATTCGCGGGGTGAACGTGGGCGACTACCTCAAGGACGGTGCCGACATCGTCAATGTCGAAGACCTGGATGTGGTGTATGTGGACTTCCGCCTGCCCGAGCGTTTGCAAAGCAAGGTCCGCACGGGCCAGACCGCCCAGGTGGCGTTCGACGCCTTGCCCGGCGTGCGCTACAGCGCCGTGGTGCAGGCCATCAACCCCCAGATTGACGCCGATGGCCGCTCGGTGGTGGTGCGCGGCTGCATTGACAACCGGCGCCTGCAGCTGCGCCCCGGCATGTTTGCGCGCGTGACGGCCGTGTTTTCAGAGCGCAGCGATGCCCGGGTGATCCCCGAGGAAGCCATCGTGCCCGACGGCAGCAGCCCGTATGTGTTCAAGATTGTGGATGGCAAGGAGCCTGGCAGCCGCGTGGCGCGGCGCACACCTGTCAAGCTGGGTGCGCGCACCCCCGGGTTTGTGGAAGTGGTGGATGGTCTGGCCATGGGAGACGTGGTGGTGACCGCAGGCCAGCAGCGCATCCAAAAGGATGGCACTCCAGTGCGTGTGGTGGAACTGGGCAAGCCAGGCAAGCAGAGCAATGGCGGCGCGCCATCACCAGCGCGCGCAGCCGCCTCGGCCGGGGCGGCAGGTGCAGACCGTGCTGCAGGTGCCGTGGCACCAACCGATGCACCAGCGCCCACCGGGGCTGGCAGCGCCAGCAGCTCCCGGGCAGCGGCGCAGCCGATGGCAGCCGCACCCGTTGCCAATGCTGCTACCGCCGCCGCTGCCACTGCCACTGCAGCATCGGCCAATGCCGTAGTGGCGCCGTTGCCCGGCCCTGATCCTTGCCAGCTTGCGGGCAGGCCCGGCCGCGCACCACAAGGCAGCCCACGCCATCCTGCGTGATCGATGAAGTTCCAGGACTGCCATGCAACTCGCTGAAATATCGATACGCCGACCGGTCTTTGCGACCGTGCTCTCGCTGCTGGTGCTGCTGATCGGCGCCGTGAGCTTCACGCGCCTGTCGGTGCGCGAATACCCCAAGATCGACGAACCCGTGGTCACCGTCAGCGTGCGTTATGCGGGCGCGTCGGCCGAGGTGATCGAATCCCAGGTCACCAAGCCGCTCGAAGACTCCATTGCGGGCATTGACGCGGTGGACGTGATCACCTCCATCAGCCGCGCCGAGCAAAGCCAGATCAGCGTGCGCTTTCGGCTGGAGAAAGACGCCGACAACGCCGCCGCCGAGGTGCGCGACCGCACCGCGCGGGTTCGCAACCGCCTGCCCGATGCTGTGGATGAGCCCGTGATCGCCAAGGTGGAGGCCGATGCCTCGCCCGTGATGTGGCTGGCTTTCAGCAGCGAGACACGCACGCCGTTGGAGATCAACGACCTCATCAACCGCATCGTCAAGCCGCGGCTGCAGACGGTGACCGGTGTGGCCGATGTGCCCATCTACGGCGAGCGGAAATACGCCATGCGCGTGTGGCTGGACCCCGAGCGTTTGGCGGGCTACCGCCTGACCACGCAGGACGTGGAAGACGCCATCCGCCGCAACAACCTGGAGCTGCCCGCAGGTCGCATCGAGTCGCAGCAGCGCGAGTTCAGCGTCACCTCGCAGACCGACCTGGCCACGCCGTCGCAGTTTTCCGAGGTGGTGATCCGCACCGTGAACGGCTTCCCGGTCCGAATCCGCGACGTCGCGCGGGTGGAAGAGGGCGCCGCCAGCGACCGCAGCCGCGTGCGCCTGAACGGGCGCGAAGCCATTTCCGTGGGCGTGATCCGCCAGGCCACTGCGAACCCGCTGGAGCTGTCGCAGGGCGTGCGCGCCATGCTGCCCACGCTCAAGGCCGACCTGCCACCGGACATCGGCATCGACATTGCCAACGACAACTCGCTGTTCATCGACCGATCCATCAAAAGCGTCTACACCACCATTGCCGAGGCCGTGGTGCTGGTGGCCCTGGTGATTTTCGTGTTCCTGCGCACCTTCCGCGCGTCCATCATTCCCATCATCACCATCCCGGTGAGCCTCGTGGGCAGTTTTGCGCTGATGTCGCTGGCGGGTTTTTCGATCAACACCCTCACGCTGCTGGCGCTGGTGCTGGCCATCGGCCTGGTGGTGGACGATGCCATCGTGATGCTGGAGAACATCTACCGCCACATCGAAGAAGGGCTGGACCCGTTCTCAGCCGCCATCAAGGGCGCACGCGAAATCGGCTTTGCCATCGTGGCCATGACGCTCACGCTGGTGGCGGTGTATGCCCCGCTGGCCTTTACCCCGGGCCGCACGGGCCGGTTGTTTGTGGAGTTCGCATTGGCCTTGGCGGGCGCGGTGGTGGTGTCCGGCTTCGTGGCGCTGACGCTGTCACCCATGATGTGTTCGCTGCTGCTCAAGCACAACCCGAAGCCCAACTGGTTCGACCGCTCGATGGAGCGCTGGCTCACGTCTCTGTCAGACGCTTATGGCCGCCTTTTGCGATGGCTGGTGACGGCCCGCTGGTCGGCCAAGGGCAGCGAGCGCGGGGGCGTGCGCGGCGCCATCTTCCAGGCCCGCTGGATCGTGCTGGCGGTGATGGCGGTGAGTGGTGCGGCGCTGGTGGTGGTGTACCCCAGCATGCGGCAAGAGCTGTCGCCGCTGGAAGACCGCGGCACCATCCTGGCCAGCGTCACCGCCCCCGACGGCGCCACGCTGGACTACACCAACCGCTACGCACTGGAGCTGGAAAAGATCGGCCAGGACTACCCCGAGTTCGACCGCATCTTCGCCAACATCGGCAACCCCACCGTGGCCCAGGGCAGCGTGATCTACCGCACTGTGGATTGGGAGAAGCGTGACCGCACCACGCTGGAGCTGGCGCGCGAACTGCAGCCCAAGGTGTCGGGCTTGCCTGGCGTCAACGCCTTTCTCATCACGCCGCCGTCGCTGGGTCAGGGCTTTCGCTCGCGTCCGCTCACCTACGTGATCCAGACCTCGGACAGCTACGAAAACCTCAACGCCGTCACCAACGCCTTCATGGCCGAGATCGCGCAGAACCCCGGCATCGTCGGCCCCGATGTGGACCTGCGGCTGAACAAGCCCGAGCTGCGCATCGAAGTCAACCGCGAACGCGCCGCCGACCTGGGCGTGAGCGTGGACGTGGTGGCCAAGGCCATCGAAACCATGTTGGGAGGGCGCACAGTGACGCGCTACAAGCGCGATGCCGAGCAGTACGACGTGATCGTGCAGACCGAGGCCAGGGGTCGCACCACGCCCGAGAACATCGACACCATCTACGTGCGCGGCCGCAACGAAGCCATGATCCCGCTGTCCAGCCTGGTCAACGTGCGCGAAAGCGTGAGCCCGCGTGAGCTGAACCACTTTGGTCAACGCCGCTCGGCCACCATCACGGCCAACCTGTCGCCTGACTACTCGCTGGGCGAGGCGCTGAGCTTCATGGACGCCACGGCGGCGAAAGTGCTCAAGCCCGGCTACACCACCGAACTCAACGGCACCTCGCGCGAG
Source organism: Acidovorax sp. JMULE5 (assembly GCF_013376875.1). Lineage (GTDB taxonomy): Bacteria > Pseudomonadota > Gammaproteobacteria > Burkholderiales > Burkholderiaceae_C > Acidovorax > Acidovorax facilis. The sequence goes on along the minus strand of NZ_CP035951.1, from coordinate 1,644,741 downwards.
TTCAAGAGCTCGCAGGGGGCGCTGGGCATCGTCTTCGTACTGGCCTTGGTCTTTATCTTCCTGGTGCTGGCCGCGCAGTTCGAGAGTTTCATCGACCCGCTGGTCATCATGGTCTCGGTGCCGCTGTCGATGATTGGTGCGCTGCTGGCGCTCAAGTGGAGCGGCGGCTCGCTCAACGTGTATTCGCAGATCGGGCTGATCACGCTGGTGGGGCTCATCACCAAACACGGCATCTTGATCGTGGAGTTCACCAACCAGCTGCGCGAGCAAGGCATGGAGATGGTGGATGCGCTGGTCAAGGCCTCGGCCCAGCGCCTGCGCCCCATCCTGATGACCACAGGCGCCATGGTGCTGGGGGCCATCCCGCTCGCGCTGGCTTCAGGCGCTGGCGCCGAGACGCGCACGCAGATCGGCTGGGTGATTGTGGGAGGCATGTCGCTGGGTACGTTGCTCACGATCTTCGTGGTGCCCACCACGTACACCCTTTTTGCGCGCAAGTCGGTGCCGGGTGCGAACACGGCCGTGGCTGCCGAGGAGCCTGAGCATCCGCTGCACCCGCCGCACGATTACGTGGCCAAGTAGCCATGTAGAGCCCCAACGGCGGAGCGTTGCGACCAAATAAGAAGCCCCGATGGGGCTTCTTTCTATTCGGAGTCGGACGCGTGCCTCATGCTGGTGCCGAGACGGTGTTTACGGCGTCCAGAACGTCTTGCTGCCCCTGCGGCCGCACCAGGCGGGCGACCTCCTTGCCGTCCTTCAAGAACACCAGCGTGGGCCACAGCTTGACGCCGAACGTGCGACCCAGGCGCTGGCCGGGGCCATCTTCCACCTTGATGTGCGCTACGTCTGCGCGGTCCTTCAGCGCTTGTTCAATCAGTGGCTGCGCGCGCTGGCAGTGGCCGCACCAGGGGGTGCCAAATTCCACAACGGTAGCGCCTGTCAGGCGGTCCACCTCGTCACGGGATGGGGGTTGCGCAAGGTGTTGGGCGGTGTAGGGCATAGGCGCAAGATTTCCAAACGGGTGCAAATGAAAAACCCATTGTGCTGTGCTTCGCCCGCGCGGGGTGCCACGGCCGTGGCGCCTGTGAGGGATGCGTAGCAAGGGCCGCCCCGCAGTGAAGGCGTCGGTCCCCTGGGGGAAGGCGCGAAGCGACTCAGGGGGGGTCAAATAACGCCGTCAAACACCATCACGTCCACCGTGTCGCCCACGGCCACGTTGCCCTGGCCGTGGTGCAGCACGATGAGTCCGTTGGCCTGCACCATCGAGCTGAGCACACCCGAGCCCTGGTTACCCGTGGTGCGCACCTGCAGGGTGCCGTCGGCGGCGGTGGTGATGGTGCCGCGCTGGTACTCCGTGCGGCCGGGCTTCTTGCGCAGGGCTTCGGTGCTGGTGGCTCGCAGCAGCGGTGGGGCGCAGTGGGTGCTGCCCATCATGCGCAGCAGGGCGGGGCGCACAAAGGCCAGGAAGGTCACCATCACCGCCACGGGGTTGCCAGGCAAGCCGAACAACACCGCACCGCTGTGGGGTTGATTGGTATCATTTTGATAGCTGTTAGCGCTTGATGGATAAGCGCTGGAGGCCAATTTGGCGTGATTTTCTGTGGTGGCAATGCGCCCCACCGCCATGGGGCGGCCCGGGCGCATGGCAATGCGCCAGAAGGCCACGTCGCCCAGCTTTTTCATCATGGTGCGCGTGTGGTCGGCCTCGCCCACGCTCACGCCGCCGCTGGTGATGATGGCGTCCGCGCGCTGCGCCGCGTTGCGAAATGCGGCCTCCAACAATTCCGGCTCGTCGCGGACCACGCCCAGGTCGATCACCTCTACGCCCAGCCGCGTGAGCAGGCCGAACACGGTGTAGCGGTTGCTGTCGTACACGGCGCCTTCGCGCGGGGGCTCGCCGAGGCTCAGGATCTCGTCGCCGGTCGAGAAATACGCCACGCGCAGGCGGCGGTACACCGTGACGGTGGGCAGGCCCAGGCTGGCGACCAGGCCCAGCGCAGCAGGCGCCAGCAGCGTGCCCTGGGCCAGCGCCACGCTACCCTCCATCAGGTCTTCACCCTTGAAGCGGCGGTTGTCGCCGGTCTTGAGCACATCGGCCGCGATGGTGATGTGCCCGTCAGCTGCGGCGGCCGTGGTGAACTCCTGCGGCACCACGGTATCGAGGCCCGTGGGCATGATCGCGCCGGTCATGATCTTCACGCACTCGCCCGCCGCCACGGTGCCCACCCAGGCCTTGCCCGCCAGCGCCGTGCCCACCACGCGCAGCGTGAGAGGCTGGCCTTCGACCAGTTGAGCGCCCGCAAACGCATAGCCGTCCATGGCCGAGTTGTCGTGCGGTGGCACGCTGACGGGCGAGACCACGTCCTGCGCCAGCACGCGGCCCAGGGCGCTGAAGAGGGGCAAGTCTTCGGTGGCGCTCACGGGCTCGACCAGCCGTTCCAGAAACGTGTTCACATCGGCAGCGCTCAGAGCCTGCGGGTCGTAGCCTTGCAGTTCGGCGGCAATCTGGGCAATGGTTTTCATGGGTCTCAGTAACTTTCAATCAGTCGTGCAGCACGCGCACCATGTGCAGCTTGTCAAAGCCCACGCCGTCCACCACGATGGCGTGGGGCAGCAGGCCCCAGGCGCGGAACCCGGCCTGCTCGTACAGGCGCACGACATGCGTGTTGGAGGCCGTGGCCGTCAGCACCAGCTGGGTCAGCCCGGGCACGCGGCCGGCGGCCTCTACACAGGCGGCTACCAGCTGCTGGCCGACGCCCTGGCGCTGGGCTTGTGGCGCAACCATCATGCCTACCAGCGTGGCGAGGTGCCGCTGCTTGGTGCGTTGCTCGCGCTCACAGCCCAGGCAGCCGACCAGCTGGCCTGCGGCATCGAAGGCGCCGAGGAAGAACTGACCCGACTCCGGCGCGCCAAAACGCGCCACGTACTCGCTGGCATCGCGGCCCACCGAGGATTCGTAGTCGGACGTGAACGCATCCGGCGCGGTGCGCAAAGCCTCGTCGCGAAGGGCTTTGTAGGCCACAGCGTCCGATGCGACCAACGGGCGGATTAACACTGCACGGGCGACCGCAGGCGTGTGCGCGTTCATCGCAGCGGTGTGATCAGGCCTGCGGTGCGCTCGCGCTTTCCAGCGCGTGCAGCTCAGCCAGGGTGTTGGCGTTGAAAAAGGCCTTGGGGTCGTCTCCGGGCTGGTCAAACGGCACGGTGGCGCAGCGGTGTTGTGCCGTCCATGCATCAATCTTGCGGCCACCGGCCTGGGTGAAAGCGACCAGGCTTTCGAGCAGGTCCACGCGCAGCAGGCAGAACACCGGCTGGGTGCGCACGGTGGTGCGGCCCGTGCCATCCTCCTCGGGCGCTGCGGCCATGGCGATGTCGGCGTCCTGGGCGTCAGCCGCCGCCGCCAGGCGCTGGGCCAGGTCCAGGGGGAACAGCGGGGTGTCGCAGGGCACTGTCAGCAGCCAGGGCGTTTCGCAACGCTCCAGTCCTGTCAAAAAACCTGCTAGCGGCCCGGCATAGTCGCTCAGCACGTCGGGCCACACCGGTGCGCCGAAGGCCTCATAGGCGGCCAGATTGCGATTGGCGTTGACCATGGTGGCGCCGGTCTGCATCTGCAGTCGCATCAGGGTGTGCAGGGCCAGGGGCAGGCCCCGAAAGTTCTGCAGGCCTTTGTCGACGCCGCCCATGCGGGAGCCACGGCCACCGGCGAGGACCAAGCCGGTGATGTCTTGCTGATTGATCAATTGAAGTCCTGTCGGGAATGAGATTGCTAGAGAGGCGGCGCTGCCCATAGGCACAATGCTCTCTCTTTCAAAACTAGCATGTTGCCTGAGCTTGGCGAGTAGTCTTCCTCAGACTCGCTATCAGCGATCCAGCGAACGCCTTCGTAGCTTGCTACTGTTGCTGATTCCAAGCGCCATTGGAGATTCTTAAGAGCCCCGCGCTTGTTTTGCCAAGGATCGCAGTAGTCGTTTCCGTTGTGTACGACCAGGGCGTCGATCTTGAGAGGGGCGGCGATGTCTCGCTTGAGTTCGTCGATCAAAAATGAAGAACCGAAGATCAAAAGATCCCAGTCGGATTGCTCGGTAGCTCGTCCGTTAGCTTGCGATCCGATGAGCCAAACAGATGCCGGGCGATGCGTCAAACCGCATACCGTAAGGACAAACGCCTGCACATCTGGCGCTAGATCATCTAGGCCCATAGCGCTAGCCCCCGATGTAGCTCATCTCCACCCGCCGCGCGCCACCAGGCGTGGTATCCGCAGGCAGGCTACTGCGCAGCTCCGAATAGCGGTCGCTGCGCTGCTGCCAGATGGGCGCGATGGCCGAGGCAATCGCCTCGTCGCTGGCGCCGCCGCGCAGCAGGGTTCGCAGGTCGTAGCCCTCGGAGGCAAATAGGCACAGGTAAAGCTTGCCTTCGGTGGACAGGCGCGCGCGGTTGCAGTCGTGGCAAAACGCCTGGGTCACGCTGCTGATCACGCCCACCTCGCCCAGGGCGGGGTCATATTGGCCTGCGGCATTGGCATAGCCCCAGCGCTCGGCGGTTTCGCCGGGGCTGCTGGGGTCGAGCTGGACCAGCGGCAACTCGGCGCGCAGGCGTTTGATCAGCTCGGCCGAGGGCAGCACTTCGTCCATGCGCCAGCCGTTGGTGGCGCCCACGTCCATGTATTCGATGAAACGCAGCGTGGTGCCCGAGCCCCGGAAGTGGCGGGCCATGGGCAAAATTTCGTGGTCGTTGGTGCCGCGCTTGACGACCATGTTGACCTTGATGTGCGACAGCCCGGCGGCGTGCGCCGCTTCGATGCCCGCCAGCACGTCGGCCACCGGAAAGTCCACATCGTTCATGCGGCGAAACACGGCGTCGTCCAGGCCGTCGAGGCTCACGGTCACGCGGTTCAGGCCCGCGTCTTTCAGCGCTTTGGCCTTGCGCGCCAGCAGCGATCCGTTGGTGGTCAGCGTGAGGTCGGGCGCCAGGCCGTCCACGGTGCGCAGTTCAGCCAGTTGCGCCACCAGCGCTTCCAGGTTCTTGCGCAGCAGGGGCTCGCCACCGGTCAGTCGGATCTTGCGCACGCCATGCGCCAGGAAGAGCTTTGCCAGCCGCGTGATCTCTTCAAAGCTCAGCAGCGCGCCGTGCGGCAGGTAGGGGTAGTCCTTGTCGAACACTTCCTTGGGCATGCAGTAGTTGCAGCGGAAGTTGCAGCGGTCCGTCACGCTGATGCGCAGGTCACGCAGCGGGCGGCCCCGGGTGTCGGTGAGCAGGCCGGTGGGGGCCACGGGGTGTGTGGGCACCCGCGCCGCCAGAGCGGCGATGCGTTGGTCCACCAGAGGAATCACACGTTCGGCCATGGCGTGATTTTGCCGCAAGGGGGCCTGCAGAGGGGGCAAGCCCCTGCGCGCGGAGTTGATCGCGGTCAAGTTTTGCCCAGGCGCTGGTATGGCCCGCCTTTGACATGGCGCAGGGCGTTCTGGTTGCTGCGTTGCAACAATCTGTCCATTCGATTTCAAGGGGATTCCCATGTTGACGCGCGAATTTTCTGCCGATGCCACGCCATGCCAGCGCCGTGTGGCCCTTCAGTGGGTGGCGGCGGGTGTTCTGCTGCCCACCTGGGCAACTTGGGCGACTGGAGCCCAGGCGCAGATGGGGTTGTCGGGGGCCATCAACTATGCGGGCTGGTTTCGCGCACTGTCGCAGCGCATGGCCAAGGCCTATTGCCAGCAGTACCTGCAGGTGCTGCCTGCTGCGGCGGTGGATGTGATGGGGCTGGCGCGCAAGATGGTGCAGACGGGTAGCGGCGAACTGGCCCGAGGCATGCAGTCGGGCCAGTGGCCTGCAGAAGTCGGGCGGCAGCTGGCAGAAGTGCAAAAGCAGTTTGCCCTGCTCAACCAGATGACTTCGGCGCCCGCCACCACCACGGCCCTGGTGGCGGCGGCATCGGAACAGGCCGATCGAACGCTGCTCATTGCGCAGGCCGTGACCGAGGCCATCGAAAAAATGGCACAGGCCCCCAGTGCCCGCCTGGTGAACCTGGCGGGCCGCCAGCGCATGCTGTCGCAGCGCCTGGCCAAGAACTACTTTTTGAGTGCTGCCAAGGTGGATTCCAAGGTGGTGCAGGCGCAGCTGGCGTCCGATGCGGCGGACTTCCGCCAGGCCTTGCAGACATTGAAGGCGGCGCCCGTGTCCACATCGTCCATCCGCAACGAGCTGGAGTTGGCCGACTCACAGTGGCTGTTTTTTGAATCCGCGCTGCGCCGCCCGGCCGATGACGCGGGGCTGAACGCCGTGGCCACCACCAGCGAACGCCTGCTGGGGGTGATGGACAAGCTCACCGGCCTGTACGACGCTGCCCTGCGCGAGGTGCTGGGCTGAGAGGCAGGGAACGGCCGGGGTCACCCGATCAGCCGCCCAGGGCCGCGTGCTGCATGAAGTCCGCCAGGCGGCAATCGCGCCCCACTAGCACCAGCCGGGTGTCCAGCGCGTTGAAAAACCCCGGGGGTGGTGGAAGCGGCAGCTGCTGGACGCGTTTGTGGGTGCCGATGCGCGCCGCTGCCAGTTCGTAGTCGCGTGCCAGGGCCATCCACAGGCCATGGGCACCTGCAGATTGGCGTGCGCCCGTCATGAGGCTGCGGCCCGAGTCCAGCCACCACCTGTAGATGGCGGATGCAATGCCCATGCGGCGGTAGCCGTCCACCACCTTGGTGTGGGGCGCGCGCAGGTGGCGGTCGGTGCGGCGGTCCACCTCGACCAGCCGGTTGAACACGGTGTAGGCCACGATGCGGTTGCGCTGCGGGTCGATGGCATACACAAAGTATTCGCCGTCGGCCTCGCGCAGGCGAAACACCAGCCCATGCAGATGCAAGGGCAACGGCTGCATCGCATCGCGCGTGCGGTGGTTGGTGCGGATGCGGTCGTACAGCGCCTCGAACTCGCGCTGGATGTCGCGGCCGGACAGATCCACGTCGATGCGCAGTTCGGTCAGCCGCTGGGCCCACCGGCCCAGCAAGCCCTGGCCGGGCCACGTGTTGGCGATGGCGGTGGCGTCGCGTGGGTCGCACAGGCTGCAGGCGATGGCCATCATGGCTTGTTCCCCTGGCCATCGGTCCAGCAGCCGCTCAGCAGGCGTGCAGGCTGTTCGCGGGCGCACACCTGGGCACTGTGGGGCCAGTCGGGCAGCGGCACCACCAGGCCTGCGTATACGCCGTAGGCCTCACCCGCCGCAATGGTTTCGCCCGCCCACAGGCTTTCGCCCGCACGGATGGCCCCTCCGGCGTGAATGTGCCCACCGGCCCGCACACCCCAGCCCACCTGCAGGTGGCCCTTGCAGTCCACGTCGCCCGTTACCCACACGCCCCGGGCAGCCTGCACGGCAGCATCGGTTTGCAGGTGGCCACCGACCTTGATGCCGCCGTCGCAACCCAGGTCGCCCACCACCCGCAGATCCTGGGCCACCCGGCAGTGGCCGCCGATGTGGGCGGTGGCCCCGCAGTCCAGCTCGCCGCCCACACGCAGGCTGCCTGTGCACTGCAGCCGCTGCGCCACTGTCAGCGACCAGCCCACGCGCGCATCGCCGTGCAGTCGCGCGCTGCCCTCGCAGCGCACTGCGCCCGCCACGCGCAGGTCTTCGCCCACGCGCAGTGCTCCACCCACCCGCAGGCCGCCCAGCACGCTCAGGCTGCGGCCCGTGCGCAGCACACCCTCTACATCGGCGTGGCCCCGGCAGCGTACGCTGCCGGCAAACACCAGTGCGTCGGCCTCCAGGTGGTCTATCTCCAGCACATCGTTGGTGGGGCCGAACTGGTCGAGCATCCAGCAGGCGTCTTCCAAACGACCTTCGCGCACCAGGTCATCCAGCAGCGCCTGGTAGTTGCTGGCGCCCTCCTGGCGGCGCAGGTACCAGCGGTAGCCGTCGGCGCAGGGCTGCTTGGCACGGATGAATTGCCGGGTGATGTCGGGGGCGACCGCCGCGCTGGCGATAGCCTCATCGGCGGGCTGGCTGCGCGCAGGGGCGCACGGGGCGAGCGAAATCTCGCCCGAAGGAAACGGGGGCATGGACACTCCTGACGTTCGCGCCCTGGCTGCTGCCAAGGCGCAAGCTGGCGCTGGGCGATGGGCCCGGCGACAGGAGGTGCGCGAAAAGAATGCGAAGGGGAGGGGGTGTCGCCGGGCTCAGGAATCTGCAGCGAGCGTGCAGACTTGGCGGTCACCGGCCTGGAGCGTGGCCTGCGAGCGCGCGGCACGGCGCAGCGGCGCTGTGGCGCTGGCGGTCGTGGCGGTGGAGTGGCTCGCAAACATCGGCGGCACTATAGGCAGCGGTTTCAAGACCGTCAAATCAATCCGCACTGCCTTGGTGCGGATTGGGCGCGCGCGCAAACGCAAGTGATGGTGGCTTGCGAGCGCGCTTGGACTCTTGTTTACACGCAGCGTCCGCCATCCACCTCGATGCACACGCCGCTGATGAACGAAGCCTCTTCGCTCGCCAGGTACAGCGCGGCGTTGGCCACGTCCAGCGCGGTGGAGAAGCGGCCCAGCGGAATAGTGGCCAGGAACTTGGCGCGGCGCGCATCGTCCACCGGGCCGCCCGCAAACTCGGCGGCCAGGCCGGTGTCGGGGTTGAACACGGGGTTGATGCAGTTCACGCGGATGTTGTCGGGGCCCAGCTCAGCGGCCATGGACTTGCTCGTGATGATGACGGCGCCCTTGGAGCCGTTGTACCAGGTCAGGCCTGGGCGGGGGCGCAGCCCGGCGGTGGAGGCGATGTTGATGATGCTGCCGCCACCCGCCTGGCGCAGTGCGGGCACGGCGTGGATGGCGCTCAGGTAGATGCTCTTCATGTTGATGGCATAGACCTTGTCGAAGTCGTCCTCGCTCACTTCCAGCATGGGGCGGTTGCGGTGCGTCCAGCCTGCGTTGTTCACCACCACGTCTAGGCGGCCGTACAGGCGCATGGCTTCGTCGACCATCGCCTTCACTTCGGCGGACTTCGTCACGTCGGCTTTGAAGAACGCGGCGGTGCCGCCGGCGGCCGTGATCTCGGCCACCACGCGCTGGCCACCGGCTTCATTGATGTCATTGACGATGACCTTGCCGCCTTCAGCGGCCAGGCGCTTGGCGATGCCTTCGCCAATGCCGTTGCCAGCGCCGGTGACGATGATGGATTTGTTCGAAACGCGCATGGAATGGCTCCTTGAATTATTCAAAATTGATAGCTACTGACGCTTTAGTATCAAGCGCTAGGGGCTTGTTTGGCTGAAATTTCTGCAGTGAAATCTGTGGTTGCGGCTTGCTCCGCCAGCTTGGGGGCCTGCGGCGCACGGCCGTAGAACTGGGGGAAAAACTCTTTCACGCCCTGGCCGTTGAAGTCCCACCCCGTGCACTGGCCCAGGTGGCGCGGTGGCTCGTCGGGGTGGCTGGACGAAAACACGGCGGGCACCGACTGGAACGCCGCGGTGGCCAGGTTGAACAACAGCTCGCGCAGGTGGGTACAGCTCGCCACGCCGCCCAGGTGCTTCTGGATGGACTGGCGCCAGCCGCGCGCCATGCTGCAGCCCACCATGTGCTGCAGTGCAGTTTGGGCCTCGGTGCAGCCCTGGAGCGGGTGCGAATCCATCGCCACATCGATCGCCTGCACCACCAGCTGGCGGTTCACGGTCACGCGCAGCCACATGTGGTGGATGGCCTCGCCCGCGAGGCGCTGTTTGGTAGGGTCGCGAAAAGAGGTGGCGTCGTAGGCCTTGCTGTCGTGCAGCTCGCCTTCAATGTCCCACAGTCCATCGTCGCGTTCAAAGCCCTGGTAGTTCACCCGGCGGACATGTTTCAGGGTGCGGGGGGCGGGGGGGCTCAGGGGCATGGAGGAAGAAAAATCGTCGTACAGAAGCAGCCGAGGTTAGCGGGGCCTGCCAGCACCGTCGCGCGCCAGCGGGACACCCTGCAACGCCTCTTCAACCGTACTTGATGGCAACGGTCTTCAAGGTGGTGAAGCCGTACAGCGCCTCAAAGCCCTTTTCGCGTCCATAGCCGCTGGATTTGACGCCGCCAAACGGCAACTCCACACCGCCGGCCGCGCCGTAGTTGTTGATGAACACCTGGCCGCTGTGCACACGCTTGGCCATGCGGAACTGGCGCGCGCCGTCACGCGTCCAGATGCCGGCCACCAGGCCGAATTGCGAGGCGTTGGCCAGCTCCACCGCGTGGTCTTCGTCCTGGAAGGCCATGGCCGACAGCACGGGGCCGAACACTTCCTCCTGCGCAAGGCGGTGGCCTACCGGTACATCGCGCAGCAGGGTCGGGGCCTGGTAGTAGCCGGTCTCGGGCGCTTCGTCCACCACCACGCCCTGGGCCACCATGGGGATGCCGGCCACTTGCGCGTCCGACAGAAAGTCCCACACGCGCTGCTGCTGCGTCTGGCGGATCAGCGGGCCCACGTCCAGGTCCATGGCGGCGGGGCCGACGCGCAACTTTTCAAACGCCTTGCCCAGACGCTCCAGCAGCGGTTCGTAAATCAGCGAATCGATCAGCACGCGCGAGCCGGCCGAGCAGGTCTGCCCGGCGTTCTGCACGATGGCGTTGATGACCACGGGGATGGCGGCATCGAGGTCCGCATCTGCAAAGATGATCTGCGGGCTTTTTCCGCCCAGTTCCAGCGTCACGGGGCAGTGGCGCTCGGCGGCCACCTGCTGGATCAGCGTGCCGATCTTGGGGCTGCCGGTGAAGCTGATGTGGTCGATGCCGGGGTGGCGCGCCAATGCGTCGCCCACCTCATGGCCGTAGCCGGTGACGATGTTGAGCGCGCCGGAGGGGAAGCCCACCTCGGCCGCGAGCTGCGCCACGCGGATCAGCGACAGGCAGGCGTCTTCCGCGGGTTTGACCACGCACACATTGCCCGCCGCCAGCGCGCCGCCCACACTGCGGCCGAAAATCTGCATGGGGTAGTTCCAGGGAATCACATGGCCCGTCACGCCGTGGGGCTCGCGCCAGGTCAGCACGCTGTAGCCGTCGGGGTAGGGGATCGTCTCGCCGTGAAACTTGTCGCACGCACCGGCGTAGAACTCGAAGTAGCGCGCCAGCGCAATCGCGTCGGCGCGTGCCTGCTTGGTGGGCTTGCCGCAGTCGCGCTGCTCCAGCGCCGTCAGCTCGTCCGCATGCTCCAGGATCTTGGCCGAGAGCTTTTGCAGCAGTCGGCCGCGCTCCACCGGGGGGCCAACTTCTGCCACGCCGCGTTGTAGCACTGGCGGGCCGCATGCACCGCCGCGTCGATGTCGTCGGCGTTGCTGCGCTGGATCTCGTCGAAGGGCTGGCCGTCGGACGGGTCGATCATGGCAATCGTGCGGCCCGAGGCGGACGGCACCGAGGCGTTGGCGATGTAGTTCAGTTGCATGGCCGTCATTTTGCCCGGAAATGAAATGTGTGCTTATTATTTAAGTAGAAAATGCTTCTGGCGCTTGTTGGTAAAGCGCTAGTCGCTATATATTTAATAGCAATTCAATAGCAGGTGGCGCGCAGCGCCGCCAGGTCCAGAATCTCGAGCTCGCCGCGTTGCACGCGCACCAGGTGGCGCGATTCCAGGTCCTTGAGGATCTGGTTCGTGGTCTGGCGCGAGATGGCCAGCATCAGCGACAACTGCTCTTGGGATATGGACAGCACGCGGCGCGACCGCCCCTCGGCCGTCCACTGGCCGTAGCCCTCGGCCATCATCACCAGGCGGCGCGCCAGGCGTTGTGGCGCAGGCAACAGGGCCAGCTCTTCCATGGCCACAAAGGCCGAGCGCAGCTTGTCGGTGAGCAGCAGCGCGAGCGCATGCCAGTGCTGCGGGTGGGCCTGCAGCCACGCCTGCAGCCGCTCGTGCGGAATGTGCAGCAGCGTGGTGGGCTCGGTGGCCTGCGCGTCGTGCGTGCGTGCGGAGTTGTCGAACACCGAGATTTCGCCAAACCAGTGCGGCGGCTCCAGGCGGATCAGCAGCGCGGCCCGCGCCTCGTCGGCCCGGCCGCCCGTGCCCGAGATGCTGACCGCGCCGCGCACCACCGCATACAGCCCGCAGGGCGCATCGCCACGCAGAAACAGCACTTCGCCCGTCTGCAAATGGCGCACCTGTGCCATGGCCAGCAGCGGCTGGGCAAAGTCGGGCGGCAGGTGGGCAAACCAGCGGCCGGACTGGAGGACGGGCAGATAGGTGGCGGGGTCGGTCATGCAGTGCAGATTGGGCGCGAGGCAGGGTGGGGCGGTGCCGTGGGAGTGTGCCTTTTTGTCGTCTGCACGACAGACGCTGGCAATGCCCCGGGGCGAGTATTGATGCTGCTCAAAACAACAGCCGGAGACACCCATGAAAACCCTGATCGACCACCTTGCGCAGTACGCCGACTACCACCGCGACCCGCGCAACATCCACACCCATTTTGTGGGCGTCCCGATGATCATGTTTGCGGTGGTCATCCTGCTGTCGCGCCCGACCTGGATGGCGGGCGCGTTGCCGCTGAGCCCTGCGCTGTTCGCTGCGCTGGCGGCCAGCGTCTTCTACTTCCGGCTGGATATGCGTTTTGGCCTGGCCATGGCGACCCTGCTGGCGGCCATGCTGGTGGGGGGGCAGTGGGTAGCTTTGCAGAGCATGGCGGTGTGGCTGGCCACGGGCATCGGCTTGTTTGCGGTGGGCTGGGTGATTCAGTTCGTGGGCCACTACTACGAAGGTCGCAAGCCCGCGTTTGTGGACGACTTGGTGGGCTTGATCGTCGGCCCGCTGTTTGTGGTGGCAGAGTGGGCCTTTGCGCTGGGTTTGCGCAAGGAAGTGCAGGCGGCGATCGAGCAGCGCAGCGGCCCGGTGCGACTGCGCGCCGGCCAGGCACCTGCATAAGCCCCGCGCGTGACCCATGAGCTTTGTTTCCATACTTCCCACCTTGTTGTTCATCGCCCTGGGGCTGGTCATGTTCGGTCTGGGCCTTTCGCTCACGGTGGGCGACTTCAAGCGCCTGCTGCAGCATCCGCGTGCCGTGGTGCTGGCCCTGGTGCTGCAGGTGCTGGTGCTGCCAGCGGCGTGCTACGCCCTCATCGTGCTGCTGGGCGTGGCGCCGCTCTACGCGGTGGGACTGATGCTGCTGGCGGCTTCACCGGGTGGGGTGTCGGCCAACCTGTTCAGCCATCTTTTTGGTGGCAATGTGGCGATGAACATCTCGCTCACCGCCATCAACACCGTGTTGTCCATCGTGAGCCTGCCGCTCATCACCAACTGGGCCATCAACACCTTTGCGCACACGGGCCAGGTGGTGCCGCTGCAATTTGGCAAGGTGGTCGAGGTGATCATCATCGTGCTCGTGCCGGTGGTGCTGGGCATGGCGGTGCACCGGCGCGCGCCGGCCTTCAGCGCCCGCATGGAAAAGCCCATGAAGATTTTCAGCGCCGTGGTGCTGGCCGCTTTTGCGCTGATTGCGATTGCCAAGGAGTGGACGGCGCTGGTCGAGTCCTTCGCGGGCATCGGTCCGGCCGTGTTGTTGTTCAATGCGATCAGTCTTGCGTCGGGGTACTACCTGTCGCGGGCGGCGGGGCTCGACAAGTCCATGGCCACGGCCATCAGTTTCGAGATCGGCATCCACAACTCCACGCTGGCCATCTTCATCGCGCTGTCGGTGCTGGGCAACTTTCAGCTGGCACTGCCTGCGGCCATCTACTCGGTCAGCATGTACATACTGGCGACGCTGTTTGGTGGGCTGGTGCTGCGGCGTGGTGCCCAGCCAGCGGCCGCCGTCAGCGCCTGAAACCGCATTCTGGCGTTGTGGCTCAGCGTGCGCCCACGGGCACGTAGGCGTCGCTGTGCTGGGTCAGCCATTGCTGTGACAGGTCCGTGCCGTGCTGGCTGGGGTGAAAGTCGCGGCGCAGGTATTCGCGCCATGGGCGCCAGGTTTCGCGCACCAGGCCGCCCTTGCCAAACAGCGTGCGCGCTGCGCTGGCCCAGGTGGTCCATTTCCACAGCGTCCCGTCGCGGCGCAGGTTCAGCGCCGTCTGGCGCAGGGCGTCGCCCAAGAAGACGAGGGTGATGCGGCGGAACCACGTGATGCGCCACTCGTGGTTGCCGCCCAGCGCCTGGTAGATGTCGAACGCCGTGTTCTTGTGCTCGGCCTCTTCGGCGCAGTGCCATTGCCACATCGTGGCGAGGCGGGGTTCGGCGCCCGCCAGTGTTTCGGGGTGGGCCAGCAGCCATTCGGCCAGCAGCGCGGTGAAGTGCTCGTTGGCAGCCGTCACGGCCAGGGGGTGGCGTGGGTCGGCTCCGGCAAAAAGCTTCATGCGCTCCTGCGCGCGGGACGCCCATTCGTTGACCAGGCCCTGCTTTTCGAGGTGCCCATTGAACAGCGCATGGATGCGGCGGTGAGTGGCCTCTTGCCCGACGAAGCCGCGCACCTCGTCGGCAAATTGCGCGTGTTGCTCGGGCGGCATGGCTTTGTGCCCGCCCTTCACAGCGTCGATGAAGAACTGCTCGCCCACCGGGAAGCTCATCGACAGCGCATTGAAGAACGCCGTGCGAAACGCATCGCCGCCGCACCAGTGGCGGTCAAAAGGCGTTTCCAGGTCAATGAGCAGGCGTCGCACGACGAGTTCGGTCATGGGGATGGATCTCCGGGAGCTCGGTAAAAAGATAACGTCTTTGTGGTTTGGTACGTTGTAGTACCAGTGGTGAGGAATCATGGAGTGCGCATGTGGTACTGTCAAGTACCTGTTAACCCCAAGGGAATCTGCCAGCATGACCGCACTGCAAGCCGCCCCCCGACCTGGCGCCACCGAGGGTAGGGAACATCGGGATCGCCTGCTGCAGGGCATGGCCCGCGCCGTGGCGACCAAAGGCTATGCCGACACCACGATTGCAGACATCGTGCGCGAGGCTGGCGTCTCGCGGCGTACTTTCTACGAGAACTTTGCCGACAAGGCCGAATGCCTGACAGCGCTGTACGAATCGGCCAGCGGCAACGCACTGGCGGTGCTGCGTGGCGCCATCAACCCCCAAAGCGATTGGCAGGCCCAGGTGGAGCAGGCGCTGTCGGCATACTTTGGTGCGCTGGCCTGCAATCCGGTTCTGCTGCGCACTCTGTTCATTGAAATCCTGGGCCTGGGCATGCCCGGCCTGGCCGCGCGGCGGCGGGCCAATCAGCACCTGGTGGACCTGATGCTGGAGGTGGTGAACACCCGTACTGGCGATCAGGGCCAACGCCATCTTCCCTTGAAGCCCGTGATGGCCATGGCCGTGGTGGGAGGCATCAATGAGATGGTGCTGCAGTCCATCGAGCAAGGTCGTGCTGGGGCTTTGCAGGAACTGGTGGAGCCTGCTGCGGCGCTGCTGCGGGCTGCGATTGCGGCGGAGTTTTAACTGTGGCGGGGTGTGGTGGCGACGTGGAGCCAGCGTTTGCAGCCTTGAAAAACCGCCACCAAAGCCAACCCGGCGCCCAGGGCCGCCAACCACTGAGGGAATGACAGCGGCGCGAACCTGAACGCTGCGGCAAGCCAAGGCACGGTGGTGATAGCCGTCAACGCCGCCAGTGTGCCGCCCAGCACCCACAGGCTGACGGGTGTGAGGCCCGCCCACAGGCTGCGCCAGCTGGGCTGGTTGCTGCGGCTGGGCAGGATGAGCGCAGCATTGGCGGCCACCAGCACTACAAACGCCGCAGTGCTGGCGGTGGCGGCGTGCGCAGCCTGCCCCAGCAGCCAGGCATAGAGGCCCACCACGGCAGCCGTCACCACGCCGCCCTGCACCAGGCTCAGCAGGATGTGGCGGGCTGAAAGCAAGGGTTCATCGGCGCGGCGCGGCGGCTGCTGCATAAGGTCGGCCGCACCTTCCTCGGCCTCAAAGACGATGGAGCAGGCCGGGTCGATGACCAGTTCCAGAAACGCAATGTGCAGCGGCGCCAGCACCAGCGGCAGCCCAAACAGCACCGGCAGCAGCGCCAGCCCGATGATGGGCACATGCACGGCCAGCGTGTAGACCATGGCCTGGCGCAGGTTGGCAAAGGTCTGCCGCCCCCGGTGGATAGCCTGAACAATGGCCGCGAAATCGTCCTGCAGCAGCACCAGTGCTGCAGCCTCGCGCGCCACGTCGGTGCCGCGCTGGCCCATGGCGATGCCGATGTGGGCGGCCTTGAGGGCGGGGGCGTCGTTCACGCCATCGCCCGTCATGGCCACCACCTCGCCCTGGGCCTTGAGGGCTTCGACCAGCGCCAGCTTCTGGTGCGGCTTGATGCGTGCAAACACGCTGACCTGCCGGACTTTGCCGGTGAGCATGTCGGGGGACATCAAGGCCATTTCATCGCCGGTGACGACCTGGTCGTGGGCGATGCCCGCCTGGGCTGCAATCGCGCGTGCGGTGCGGGGGTGGTCGCCCGTGATCATCACCACGCGGATACCCGCCTGGTGACACTCTGCAATCGCCTGGGGCACCTCGGGTCGCAGGGGGTCGGCCAGGGCCACGAGGCCCAGCCATTCAAAGTCAAAGTCGTGCTGAATGCCGGGCCAGTCGTCTTGCACGCGGTGCCGGGCCTTGGCCACGCCCAGCACTCGAAGGCCCCGATCGGCCAGCCGAGCGGCCTGGGCGCTGACGGTGGCGCGCTCGGCGTCAGGCAGATGGCACAGGTCGGCCACGGCTTCGGGCGCACCCTTGGTGGCCACGGTGTCGTGCGCGGATGTGCCGTCGCGCCACAAGTGGCTCATGGCCAGCAGCTGGGGCGAGAGCTCATATTCGCGCGCCAGCGACCAGGCGGGGTGCAGGTGCTCGGTGCCTGCCAGATGATCCCCCGCCATGCGGTGAAAGGCCTGCTCCATGGGGTCGTGCGGTTCGATCTCGCTGGCCAGCACGGCGTATTCGAGCAGTTCGTGGAAGGCCTCTGGCAGCGCCGTGCCACCTGCTTCGGCTGCTTTTTCGGGCAGGTTCTGCACATCCAGCTCCTCGCCCGCAATGCACAGTGCGGCCACGGCCATGCGGTTTTGCGTGAGGGTGCCGGTCTTGTCCACGCACAGCACGATGGTCTGCCCCAGCGTTTCGATGGCGTTGAGCCGTCGCGTCAATACCTGCTGCGCCGCCAGCCGCCGTGCAGCCAGGGCCAGGAAGACGATCATGATCACCGGCAGCTCTTGCGGCAGGATGCCCATGGCCAGGGTGATGCCTGCCAGCACGGCTTGCAACGCGTCGCCGCGCAGTGCCCAGAACAGGGCCACCAGCAGCACACACAGCGACAGGCCGATCAGCACGAGCTTGTGGGTGAGCCGTGCCATTTCTTCGCGCAACGGCGATGCCTGCAGCGCAATGGTGTCGAGCGACTGGCCAATGCGCCCCAGCTCGGTGTGGCGCCCCACGGCCGTCACCTGCAGCAGGCCCTGGCCGCTCACCACCAGCGTGCCTGCAAATACCTTGTCGGCAATCTGCTTGGCCACGGGCTCGGACTCACCGGTCAGCATCGATTCGTTGGTGGCCAGCTCGTGCGCCTGCAGCAGGGTGCCGTCAGCCGGGATGCGGTCGCCCTCGGCAATCATCAAGAGGTCCTCGCGCACCACATCGCGGCCTGCGATACGCACCATGGTGCCGCCTCGCAGCGCCAGCGCGCGGGGGCTGGAGAGGTCGCGCAGGGCGTTGAGGGTGTTGTCGGTGCGGCGCTCCTGCAGCACCGTAATGGTCATGATGATCACCACAAACCCCAGCAGGATCAGGGCCTCGTGCGCGTCGCCCATCGCCAGGTAGATGCCGCCTGCACCCAGCAGCAGCAAGAACATGGGCTCGCGCACCACGTCCCAGGCCATGTCGCGCAGCGTGCGGCGCTGGCTGATGCCCAGTTCGTTGGGGCCTTCTTCACGCAGGCGCTGGGCGGCAACGGCCGGGTCAAGGCCAGACGGTGGGGGTTGTGCGGGCATCTGGGGGCGTAGGGAGTCTTGAGGCGATCTTTCTTATACCTTTGTTCGGTGAAAGTGTCAGTGTGCTGGTGCTGCTGTTTCCCAGATCACACCTTGCATCTCACACCTCGCACAGCACAAAGTCTGCCGTGCCCACATTGCACTCAGGGCACCGCCAATCGTCGGGCACATCGGCCCACAGTTTGCCTGGCGCAATGCCCTCATCGGGCAAACCCGCAGCTTCGTCATAGATCCAGCCGCAGACCACACACATATAGATTTTCATGGGTTGATCCTGAAAGTTGTTTTGACGGGCTTCAGTCGTCGTCGTGGTGTCTGCTGCGCTCGCTCGTCGTGCCGCTGGCAATCAAACCATTGGGCGATTGCTGCCACTCCCATGCGCCAAAGGCCAGCACTGCCAGCAGCAGCGCTGCCGCCAGCCAGGTGCGGTTTTTCTGCACCAGGTTGGGCCCTGGGCCTTCCACGCGCCCGGTCAACATGGGCAGCGCTTGATTCTTGCGCCGCAGCATGCTCAGGCCGGCAATCAATGCGAGGTGGGCCAGCACGACAAACAGCATGGCTTCTCCGAAGAACTCGTGCACTTCTTCGATCCAGTCGCCACCCAACATGTCGCCCCAATCGTTGTAGGTGGCATAGCCGCTCAAGGTGATAGGAACGACCAGGACCAGCAGCAGCACCACCGCCAGTGCCATCAGCAGGTTTTGCCCCTGGCGCCAGTTCACCTGGCTCACCTGGCTGGCAGAGCGTGCTTGGGACAGGGTGCGCAGCCATGCGGGAGCCCTGGCCAGCTTGCGCCACAGCAGGCCCAGGCCCGAAGTGCGCGGGCCAAAGATTCCGTACAGCACGCGAAAGCCCAGCAGGCCCGCCATGGTGTAGCCCAACGTGACGTGCAGCAGCCGCCAGTGCTCGCCATCGGCGGTGGCGTAGGCACCCACAAAGCAGAGCGCAAACAGCCAGTGGAACATGCGCGTGGGCGCGTCGGTGACCCGGCGGCTGGGCGTTTGGGCAGTCGCTGGCTGCGCTGTGGCGCGGACCGGGTCGAAGAAGGGGGGGGGTTGCATGGTGTTTTCCTTGGGTTCAGTCGTTCCAGGCGCGGCGTGATCGGGCATCCAGCCCCGCGGGCATGCGCAGGTCGTGGTCGTCAAATTGCCCTTGGTCGGCACCCGTGTGGCAGGCCGCGCAGTTGGCGGCGCTTTTCACGCTGGCAAGCTTCCAGGCGGCGGGCTCGATCTTTCGGTGTTTGCGCTCAAACCAGGCCGAGCGGGTGATGCGGTCCTCGGGAGGCTCTTCGCTCACGCGCTTGTAGGTGCCGGCGTGGGACTGCAGCCACTGGTTGAGCTGGCGCACGGTGGCCGCGTCCAGCGATGCGTCGGTGCCATAGTGCTTGTCGAGCCCCGTCATCACGCGGTTCCACGACGCGGCGGGCAGCAGCCCGGGTGGGTAGGCGGTGTGGCAGGCGGCGCATTCCTGCGTGTAGGCGCTAGGCACGTTGCGGGGCATGGCGCGCCCGCTGTCGGCGTGGGCGCTGGAGATTGACAGCAGGGTCAGTGCGCACACAGCGGCGGCCAGGGCCGCAGGGCGTAGGGGGGCAGGTTTTTTCATGGTGTCGGTCTCAGGGCTTGAGGGCGTTGAGGTACGCCAGCACATCGGCCTTCTCCACAGCCGTGCATTCGCGACTCAGCACGTCGTTGCAGTTGCGGCGAAACCACTTGTCCACCTTGGCGGTGTCGGTAAAGGCCTTGGGGTTGAAGGCAGGGGCCAGGGGCGCTATCGACTTGCCGGTGCTGGCATGTTTGCCCTGGGCGGTGGGTGGCGTGCCGTGGCAGGATGCGCAAGACCACTCGCCGCCGTGGCGGGTGGTGAAGAACACCTTGCCCTTGTCGGCATTGCCGGGGCTGCCTGCCTGTGCGCTCCAGTGCGCGAGCTGCTGGGCGGCGGTGGTGTCGGCGGCGTGGCTGGGGCTGGCTGCGGCCCAGAGGCACAGTGCAGCCAGGGCCAAAGTGCGAACGGTTGTCATCGTGGTGTCCTTGTAGGTGTTGGTTGTCCTATGCAGCCATTGTTGAAACCCCAGCCTGAACGGCGCGTGAAAGGGCTGTTCATCGGCCGTTCAGACACTGCGCGGGACAATGCACCCATGCTTTTTTCCCCTCACCGTGCTTCAGAGCGCTGCCACGCCATGCGCTGGGGCGCGGCGGCTTGTCTGCTGTGGGCGGCAGCGGTAATCGCGCCAAACGCCCTGGCCAGCGGCAAGGACGACCACGACCGCGCCCGGCAGGCCGTGCAGGCGGGCCAGGTGCTGCCGCTGCCTGCAGTGCTGGAGCGCCTGCAGCGCGAAGTGCCCGGCCAGGTGCTCGAAGTGGAGCTGGAGCAGGAGCGGGATCGCTGGATTTACGAGATCAAGCTGCTCACACCTGCGGGGCAGTTGACCAAGGTCAAGCTCGATGCACGCACGGCCGAGGTGCTGCGCGTCAAATCGCGCGACGATCAACGTACTGGCCGAGAACACCGCTAAGACGGCCCCGCATGGGCTCGCCCCCTGCAAGCAGACGAGGCTTCCAATCGCCCGATTTCACTCCAACCTTCGGGCAAGGTACTTGTGCGACCCTAAAAAGACACTGAACAGGTTCTATAGCCCATGCGCATCCTCCTCGTAGAAGACGACACGCAGCTGCGCACCCAGTTGCGCACCGCGCTGCAAGGCGCGGGATACACCGTGGACGAGGCCGACAACGGGCGCGACGCGCAGTTTCTGGGCGAGACCGAAGCGTTGGATGCCGTGGTGCTGGACCTGGGCCTGCCGGTTGTGGATGGGCTCACGGTACTCAAGCGCTGGCGGGCTGAGGGGCGCAATATGCCGGTGCTGATCCTCACCGCGCGCGACAACTGGCACGAAAAGGTGGCGGGCATTGATGCCGGTGCCGACGACTACCTGACCAAGCCCTTTCACCTCGAAGAACTGCTGGCACGTTTGCGCGCGCTGATCCGCCGCGCCAGCGGGCAGGCGTCTGCGGTGCTGCAGTGCGGCGACTGGTCGCTGGACACCCGCAGCGGCCGCGTGACCTGCGCAGGACAGCCCGTGGCGCTTACGGCGCATGAATACAAGGTGCTCGGCTACCTCATGCACCGGCCTGGCGTGTTGGTGTCACGTGCCGAACTGACCGAACACATCTACGCGCAGGACTTTGACCGGGACTCCAACACCATCGAAGTCTTTGTGGGGCGCCTGCGCAAAAAACTGCAGTCGCCGTCGGCCAGCGCGGCCCGTATCGAGACGGTGCGTGGCATGGGCTACCGCCTGGTGCCGCCATGAACCGGGGCGCGAATCGGGGCGGTTTGCACTGGTCACGCTCCCTGCGGTTTCGGCTGCTGGCCGTGACCGTGGCGGGGGTGGCCGTGGCGGTGGTGCTGGCGGGCTTGGTGCTGAGTGGGCTGTTCCGCGAGCATGTGCAGCGCCAGTTCGAGGCGGCCCTTGTGCAGCAGCTGGACCAGGTCACGGCGCGGCTGGAGTTTGATGCCCAGGGCCTGCCGGCGATTGCCGCGCAGGCTTTGTCAGACCCGCGCTGGCTCAAACCCTATTCGGGCCTGTACTGGCAGGTGGACGCCATGGCGCCCGATGGGCGCGGCCGGGCTGGGGTGCTGCGTTCGCGCTCCTTGTGGGACACCAGCCTGGCCCTGCAGGTGGATGCGCTGGCTGACGGTGCCGTGCATGTGCACGAAGTGGCAGGCCCGCAGGGCGCGCCCTTGCTGGTGCTGGAGCGCACCGTGCGTGCCGAGGGCGTGGATGCAGCACGCTGGCGCGTGATTGTGGCGGCCGATCTGCAGGCCACCCAAGCGGCCACCGCGCAGTTCACGCGCGTGCTGGCGCTGTCGCTGGCGGCCTTGCTGGTGCTGCTGGCAGCGGCCGCGTGGGCCCAGGTGGCCGTGGGCCTGCGGCCTCTGCAGGCGTTGCAGCGGGGCTTGCAGGATGTGCAGCAGGCACGCACCACACGGTTGCAGGGCGCATTCCCTGCCGAGATGCAGCCGCTGGTGGATGACTTCAACGGCGTGCTGGAACGCAATGCAGAAGTGGTGGAGCGCGCGCGCACACAGGCAGGCAATCTGGCGCATGCCCTGAAAACCCCGCTTTCGGTGCTGGAGAACGCGGCCTGCGCGCCAGCACCCAGTGATGGCGCAGCGCTGGCTGCACTGGTGCGCGAGCAGGTGCAGGTGGCGCGGCGCCACATCGACTGGCACCTGGCGCGATCCCGCGTGGCCGCATCGGCACACCTGCCGGGCCAGCGCACGGCGCTGGAGTCGGTGGTGGGCGGACTGGTGCGCGTGATGAACAAGGTGCATGCCGGGCGCGGGGTGGACATCACGGTGGCGCTGCCCGATGCCCCGCTGTTCTTTGCGGGCGAGGCGCAGGACCTGCAGGAAATGCTGGGCAACCTGCTGGACAACGCCTGCAAATGGGCGCAGTCCACCGTGCGCTTGCAGGCGCAGGTCCTTGGCGGGCAGCCGTCCCAGATGGTCGTCAGTGTCGAGGACGACGGCCCCGGCATCGGTGCGGCGCAGCGTGCGCAGGCGGTGGAGCGTGGCGTGCGGCTGGACGAAACGATGCCGGGCACGGGGCTGGGCCTGGCCATCGTGCAGGACTTGGCGGCCCTGTACGGCGGGCGGCTGGATCTGGAGCCTGCCGACCTGGGCGGCCTGCGGGTGGTGCTTGTGTTGCCCGCCGCTCGGGAGACGGCGTAAAGAAGCCCGCTGGAGCGGGGACGGCGTAAAAAGCCCGCCTGCAAGCGGGAGAGGCGTAAAAAAAGCCCGCCGAAGCGGAAGGAAGTAAAAAAGCCCGCCGAAGCGGGCTAAGGCCCTGACAAATCCCTTCAATCTCTCGAATGTTGCAAAGCCTTGGACTGGACGCCCCCAGCGTAGCACCCCCGGCGGGGTTTGACTACCCGGGGAACACCAGGCTGTGCCGCGAAGGTGGTGGGCCTTGGCCGGATGGCCAAGGAGATGGGGGATAAATTTCGATTAAAAATAGGCCCTGGCGCTTATCCATCAAGCGCTAAAAGCTATGTTTTTAGGAGTAAGTTCATAGCCTGCTCTCCACGCTGTTGCGCATGGCCGCCTGTGCCACGGCGTCCAGAGCGCCGTCCACCACGGTCTGCTCGGTCAACACCTGCACGGCGCCCTGGTGGAAGAGCCGCTCCAGCAGCCGCAGGGTCATCGATTGGGTCCGGCCCGATGCGCTGGTGAAGAGGAAAAGCTGGCCTTGTGAGCCGATCCAGGACAGCTGGGTGCGTTCCCACTGGCCTGCCACCTGCAGGTTGACCCAGGTCCCAACAGCCAATGGGGCCAAGGGCGCGCTTGAGGCCAGGTGGGGCAAGGTGGCCGGGCCGCTGGTGGTGCTGGTGGATTCGGGCACATGCTCGGCGCTCTCCGATACCGGGGACTGTGAGATGTCCACATAGCCGGATTCCCTGGCCTCGGAGGGGGCGACCCATGGGTCGTCATCCTCCAGCGGGGCGGGCTGCGCCACAGCCTGGGGTTCGGGCGGCGGGGCGGGGTGCTTGGTGGCCACCCGGGGCCCGGGCTTGAAGGCTTGCTGGTGCAGTTCCATCAGCAGTTCGAAGACGGCCTCGGTTCGGGCGGCCGGGTAGTCGATGGACGCCAGGCCCTCGCGCAGCTTGGCCAGCAGTTTGGGCAGCAGGCGCGCCAGTTGGCCGGTGTTCGCGCGGGTCAAGGCGGGCTGCGTGCTCCAAATCAGGGCGTCCACCAGCTCCTCGTAGCGGCCTGGGTCGGCACTGCGGGTGGTGTCGGTCAGGCGCGCCTGTGCCATGACCTGGGACCAGGGGCCGAGCAGAAAACGGGAAATCTCGTCGGGCACCTTGCCGAAATCAGGCCGCAGCGAGAGGTCGCGCGAAATCCGGGCGGCCAGCAGGTGGCGCTGTTCCGCGTGCTGCAAGGCCTCGATGGCGCGTTGGCGTTCCTGTTTGCGCTGCTGGTCCTTTTCTGCCCATTTGGCGTGCAATTGCTGGAGCACGTGCTCGAAATCGTCGGGCCCGTCGATGGTGGCCGTGGCCAGCGGGCCCGCGATGTTCATGAGCGAGCGCATGAAGCTCTGGAAGCCGGGGGCTTCGGGGCTGTTGAAGGCCAGGCTGCGGTCGGTGATGTCTTGCAGCAGTCGGCGCGCGGGGTGCTCCTTGTGGCTGAAGAACCGGGGGTCGGCCACGGCCAGCTGTATCAAGGCCGGCTCCAGCGCGCGGATGAACTGCTGCACCGGCCACAGCAGCCGACCATCGCGCGCGATGTTGTCCACCATCAGCGCCACCACCTCCATGCTCAAGGCCTCTCCCAGTCCGCCGGAATGTTTGCGCGGCGGGGCTGCAGGGCTGCCCTCTGTGCTGCTGCCGACCTGCTGCGGGCGCTGGCCCCCCAGTCGCTCCATCATGTGGCCGACCTGGTTCATGGCCTGCAGCGCTTCGAAGGCGGCGGGCACGGTGGCTGCGAAGTCCGTGGCGGGTGGGTCGATGGAGGGGAGCTGGTTGGGGTTATCGAACTCGCGTGCGAATTGGTCGGCGAAGCTCTCGTCTGAATGGGGGGAGGGCGTGTGTGTTGGCGCCGACGTGGGGGCCGGGTTCTCGCTGAACTCGCCCAGCAGCAGGCGACGCAGGCGGTCGAGTGTGAGCAGGGAGTCGGCGTGGCCTTCCACTGTGGACAGGTCGTTGTCGGCTGCAAAGCCGGGGGATGCGCCGCCTTCGGTGGGCGCCACGTAGACCACCTGGCCATCGGCCTGGCGCATCGCATAGCCCACGGGCTGCACGCCGCTGAGCTTGAGCCGATCAATCTGCGCCAGGTAGAGCCCCCGCAGCTCCGTGCCCAGCGCCTGGGCCATGGGGCCCATCCAGTCGTGCCGCACCTGCGGCGTGACCTGCATCTGCGACACCACGGTCTGCAGCGCCTGTAGAAAGACTTCGGGGCGCAGGGGGTTGTGCTCCGGCTGAACGCGGGCCAGGCCCCGGGCCGCACACACCAGGGCGTCGAGGTCGGCCAGCGGCCCTTCCACGGCCGAGATCAGCACCTGCCGGGCGCGGGCGCGCTCCACGCTGTCGTTGATCTGCGCCTCGTCCATCAGTTCAAGGTCGTCGAAATGGACGGTGAACAGGGAGCGTGTGGGCTTTTCCTCGTTCTGTGCCGCCTCCTGGTCGAGTGCCTTGCGCAGCGCGTCGGGGTAACGCTCGCCCATCACGGACGTGAGCCGCGACAGCTGCTGCCGCGCTTCGTGCATGGCGTTGTGTTCACCCGGTGTGCGGGCCTGGTCCTGGCGCGTGAGCAGGGACATGCGCGTGGCCTCGGCGACGCGCTCCATCAGGGGCCGGGCCTGTGCCAGCACGTCGCGCACGATGTGCTGGTGGGGCGTGGTATCGCTGGCGGAGGGGGCAGGGGCCGACGGTGTGGTGTGTTTCAAGGCTTCTTCGGGGAGGACGGGAACCGGTGCCCGCCATGGTACGCGGCAAAAAGGGGCCCGCGGCCCCTTGTTTACCTGGATTCCCGGCTTGTCAGACCGAGGCTGTGGCTTCACCCTCCGTGGAATTTGACCACCAGCGGCACGATGAGCAGCGCCACGATGTTGATGATCTTGATCAGCGGGTTGATGGCGGGGCCGGCCGTGTCCTTGTAGGGGTCGCCCACGGTGTCACCGGTCACTGCGGCCTTGTGGGCCTCGCTGCCCTTGCCGCCATGGTGGCCGTCCTCGATGTACTTCTTGGCGTTGTCCCATGCGCCGCCGCCCGTGCACATGCTGATGGCAACGAAGAGGCCGGTGACGATGGTGCCCATGAGCAAACCGCCCAGCGCCTTGGGCCCCAGCAGCAGGCCCACCACGATGGGCACCACCACAGGCAGCAGGCTGGGGATCACCATCTCCTTGATGGCGGCGGTGGTCAGCATGTCCACAGCCTTGCCGTATTCAGGCTTGGCGGTGCCTTCCATGATCCCGGGAATATCGCGGAACTGGCGGCGCACCTCCACCACCACGGCGCCGGCCGCGCGGCCCACGGCCTCCATCGCCATGGCGCCGAACAGGTAGGGGATCAACCCGCCGATGAACAGGCCGATGATGACCAACGGGTCGGACAGGTCAAACGTGATGGCCTTGCCGTAGCTCTCCAGCTTGTGTGTGTAGTCGGCAAACAGCAC
Organism: Acidovorax sp. JMULE5; assembly: GCF_013376875.1. Taxonomy (GTDB): domain Bacteria; phylum Pseudomonadota; class Gammaproteobacteria; order Burkholderiales; family Burkholderiaceae_C; genus Acidovorax; species Acidovorax facilis. The sequence continues at coordinate 1,618,701 of NZ_CP035951.1, read as the reverse complement.
CAGCGCGGCCAGGCCCGCCGAGCCAATCGCATAGCCCTTGGTCACGGCCTTGGTGGTGTTGCCCACGGCGTCCAGCGGGTCGGTGATGTCGCGCACGCTGCTGGGCAGCTCGGCCATTTCGGCAATGCCGCCTGCGTTGTCGGTGATGGGACCATAGGCGTCCAGCGCCACCACGATGCCCGCCATGGACAGCATGGACATGGCCGCCACGGCAATGCCGTACAGCCCGGCGAGCTGGTAGGCCGACAGGATGGCCAGGCAGACAAAGATCACCGGCCAGGCGGTGGACCGCATGGACACGCCCAGTCCCGCAATGATGTTGGTGCCATGGCCCGTGGTCGATGCCTGCGCGATGTGCTGCACGGGCGAATACTGCGTACCGGTATAGAACTCGGTGATCCACACCAGAGCAGCCGTCAGCACCAGCCCGGTGGCGCATGCACCGAACAGCTTCATCTGGCTGCCGGTGGCGGTGATGGAGTTGTCCGGCATGATCCAGACGGTGACGAAGTAGAAGGCGACGAGCGACAGCGCACCCGCAATCGCCAGGCCCTTGTACAGCGCGGGCATCACATTCTTCATGCCGGGCGAGGCCTTGACGAAGAAGCAGCCAATGATGGATGCAATGATGGACACAGCCCCCAGCGCCAGCGGGTACACCACGGCGTTAACGGGCGCGGTGGCCACCAGCAGCGCGCCCAGCACCATGGTGGCGATCAGCGTCACCGCATAGGTCTCGAACAGGTCGGCCGCCATGCCGGCGCAGTCACCCACGTTGTCGCCCACGTTGTCGGCGATCACGGCGGGGTTGCGCGGGTCGTCTTCAGGAATGCCGGCCTCCACCTTGCCCACCAGATCGGCGCCCACGTCGGCGCCCTTGGTGAAGATGCCGCCGCCCAGGCGCGCAAAGATCGAGATCAGCGACGAGCCGAACGCAAAGCCGATCAGCGGGTTGAGCAGCGTGGCCAGGTTGGCCGTGGGCGTGAGGTTGCCATTGCCCGCCAGGAACCAGTAAAAGCCCGTGACGCCCAAGAGGCCCAGCCCCACCACCAGCATGCCGGTGATGGCCCCGCCGCGAAACGCCACGTCCAGCGCCGGGCCAATGCCGTGGGTGGCCGCCTGCGCGGTGCGCACGTTGGCGCGCACCGACACGTTCATGCCGATGAAGCCACAGGCCCCCGACAGAAAGGCGCCCAGCACGAAGCCAACGGCCGTCGTCATGTCCAGAAAGATGCCAATCAGGATGGCCAGCACCACGCCCACGATGGCGATGGTCTTGTACTGGCGGGCGAGGTAGGCCGCCGCGCCGGCCTGGATGGCGGCGGCGATCTCCTGCATGCGGGCGTTGCCCGGGTCTTTGGAAAGAATCCAGCCCCGGGCCCAGATGCCGTAGGCCACCGCGATGAGCCCACAGACGAGGGCCAGGATGAGAGGGGATGTCAGTGCTGAACTTGCAGCCATTCAATTCTCCTAGGGTTGTGTTGCACGGAGGGGGACCAACGCATCGGTGGCATCCCCGCTGCGTTGCTTCCTCGTGCTCCCCGTGCGTTGTGCGGTAGGAGTCGATTGGCCAACAGACCCAATTTACAGGCAAACGCTGGTTTGCAAGCGGGCAGAAAGGGGCATGCGCCTAAAATCAGGGTTAATCCCGACGGTTCGTTGCGCTGTGTCAGCGTCGGCCGCTTCGCGGGTTACCGTCAACAAACCACTCTCCAAAGACATGTCCCTCAACAACGTCCCCCCAGGTAAGAACGTCCCCGAAGCCTTCAACGTGGTCATCGAGATCCCGATGAACTCTGACCCGATCAAGTACGAAGTGGACAAGGAATCGGGCGCGATCTTCGTGGACCGTTTCATGACCACGGCCATGCACTACCCCACCAACTACGGCTACGTGCCGCAGACGCTGTCGGGCGACGGCGACCCGGTGGATGTGTTGGTGATCACCCCCTACGCGCTGCACCCCGGCGTGGTCGTGCCGTGCCGCCCGCTGGGCATCCTGATGATGGAAGACGAGGCCGGTGTGGATGGCAAGGTCATTGCCGTGCCCACCTCCAAAGTGCTGCCCATGTACGACCACTGGCAGAACATCGACGACGTGAATGCCATGCGCCGCAACGCCATCGCCCACTTCTTCGAGCACTACAAGGACCTGGAAAAGGGCAAGTGGGTCAAGGTGCTGGGCTGGGAAGGCATTGACGCCGCCAAGAAGGAAATCACGGACGGCATCGAGGCTTTCAAGAAGGCGAACGTCTGAAGCATACTTGGCATCAGATAGCCCCCGGAGCTTGTCGATAAAGCGGGAGTAGCTACAAATAGCATAGCTATTTAGCGCCCCAGACAAAGCATGCGCGCCACAAGCCCGCATGCTTTTTTTTGGCCGCGCAGTGTTGTTCTGTAGGGGGAAAGCCCACTTTTCAGCGCGGCAGGCACTGCTAGACTGCATTTGGTTACAAGTATGCGGTGCTGAGCAATACAGTTGGCATGCGTCGAAGTGCCTTTTGGGCAAACGCAATGTGAAGGGTGATCCATGAGAGTTTCCGATCTGCGCATCGGCGTCAAGCTGGGAGCGGGATTTTTGGCGGTGGTGCTGTTCACCACCTTGCTGGGCGTGATGGCGCTGGTGCAGATGTCCCGCATCCACCAGGGGGCGGACCAGATCGCCACCAACTTGCTGCCCAGCGTGGCGCAAACGGGGGAGCTGCGCGTGTTGCTCAACCGCATGCGGCGCTCCGAGGCGGGGGTGGTCACCTCGCGAAGCGTGGCGGAAGTCAAGGCGTTTTCCGAGCAGGTAACCCTGCGCCACAAGGACCTGGACAAGGTCGAGGCCGTGTACGAGACCCTCATCGACATGGACAAGGAGCGCGAGGTCTATACCGCCTACAAGCAGCGCAAGGCCGAGTACATCAAGCTCCAGGCCAAATTGCTGGAGATCGCCTCGGGCGTGGATTTCACCAACGCCGAGACGCTGGAACTCACCGGCGACGCTCTGGGCATGCTCTACGCGGGCGAGTCGGAAGCCGCTTTTGTCGCCGCGGCAGAAACACTGGGCGAACTGCAGAAGATCAATTCCGAGGCCGCGCTGCAAGCCAGCGCCGAAGGGCGTGAGGTATTCGCCACGGCGCGCCTGTGGCTGCTGGGCACCCTGGCGGTGTGTGTGGTGCTGGCGGCGTTGCTGGGCGTGGGCATTACGCGTACCGTCTCCCGGCCGGCCCACCATGCTGTGCGGGCGGCCCGCGCGATTGCTGAGGGCGACCTCACCACCGAGGTGCCGCCTGGCGGCAAGGATGAAATGGGCCAGTTGCTCACCGCGCTCGGTGACATGCGTGCCAACCTGGCGCACGTGGTGTCCGGCGTGCGCAGCAACGCCGAAGGCGTTGCATCGGCGAGCTCACAGATTGCCTCGGGCAACAACGACCTGTCGGCACGCACAGAACAGCAGGCCAGCGCGCTGGAAGAAACGGCCGCCTCGATGGAAGAACTGGGCTCCACAGTGCGCCAGAACGCCGACAACGCCCGGGCCGCCAACCAGCTGGCGGTGAGCGCCAGCACCGTGGCCGTGCAAGGCGGCGAAGTGGTGGCCGAAGTGGTCGAGACCATGAAAGGCATCAACGACAGCAGCAGAAAGATCGCCGACATCATCAGCGTGATCGACGGCATCGCCTTTCAGACCAACATCCTGGCCCTGAACGCCGCCGTGGAAGCCGCCCGGGCCGGAGAACAAGGCCGGGGCTTTGCGGTGGTGGCCGGTGAAGTGCGCAGCCTGGCAGGGCGCAGCGCAGAAGCCGCCAAGGAAATCAAAGCCCTCATCACCGCCAGCGTAGAGCGCGTGGAACAAGGCACGGCCCTCGTGGACAAGGCAGGGGCCACCATGACCGAAGTGGTCGCCTCCATCCGCAGAGTGACGGACATCATGGGAGAGATCAGCGCCGCCAGCAGCGAACAAAGCGCAGGAGTGGGTCAGGTGGGAGAAGCCGTCACGCAGATGGACCAGGCCACGCAGCAAAACGCAGCGTTGGTGGAAGAAATGGCAGCTGCCGCCAGCGCCCTGAACGCCCAGGCCGGCGAACTGGTCAACGCCGTGGCGGTATTCAAGCTCGACCCCAGCGCCATGCGCAGCGCGCCAGCGTCGGCACCCCGAGCGCCCATCGCTGCCCCGGCATTCACAGCCCAACGCAGTGCAGGCGCGACCAAAGGCGCCAGTAAGATTGGCAGTGCAAAGCCCGCCAAACCCCAGGCCAGCCTGGCAGCGCCCAAGGCCAGCGCAGCCACCCCTGCAGCCGCCCCTGCAGCCAGCACCCGGCCCCCGGTTGCCAGCGCGCCAGCGCCTGCAGCCGCCGCCAAGGGCGGCAACGACGACGAATGGGAGAGCTTCTGAGCGGGCATACCGCCCGCATGAGGGAGCGATGAGAAATATGGATAAAAACAGGCCCTGGCGCTTATCCATAAAGCGCGAGTAGCTATCAAAAGAAAAGCACGCTGGGGGGCATCCTCAGCGTGCTTTTTTGTTCTCTGCTTTCAATTTTCTGTGGGCTGACTGGCTCACAGCCCCGCCCAAGTCGCTTACCGATGGGGATCTGGATACACCAGGTGCAAGCCCGGAATCCGGGGGCGCTGAAAAGGCTGCCACACCACTTGCGGCCCATGCGGTTGTCCCAGGCGGTCGGCCACGGCCCACCAGGCGCTGGGGTTCAGGCCGATGCCAAAGTGGCTGGCCACCACTTCGATGTTTTCGGTGTGTGGGTTGTGCGCCGCCGGGGCCTGGATGCTGCCGCGCCAGGCCACCACGCCATCTGTGCGCGAGTAGATGCTGGTGGTGGGCACGGGGGGCGCTTCGGGCAGGTTGTAGCTCTCGGTTTCGCGCTCGATGTTGCGGCCGCTGGCGAACTGGTAGATGCGCCAGGCATTGGTCGAGGTGTGGTGCCCTGCGAATGGCGTGCCCAGCGTGATCACGCAGCGCACCAGGTCGGGCATCTCCTTGGCCAGCTCGCGGGCATAGACGCCGCCCAGGCTCCAGCCCACCAGGCTCACCTTGCCGCCACTGGCCTCGGCGGCCTCCTGCAGCTGGCGCTTGGCGGTTTCCAGCACGCCATCGCGGGGGCCCAGGTTCAGGCCCTGGCCCCAGCCCAGGGTGTCGTAGTTGCGCGAATCCAGGTAGCGGCGCAGCGGCACGGTGGTGGCGTCACCTGCCGTGAGGCCCGGAAACACGATCACCGTGTGGCCGTCGCCCAGCGGGGCGCGTTGCAGCACCGGCCAGGCGGGCAGCACCGCGCCAAACTCCCAGGGCGCCCGCAGCTCCAGCGCCAGCAGGGGCAGGCCCGGGGCGGGGATGTGGTTGGGATCGGTTTCTTTGTTGCTGAAAAGGGGCATCGGATCGTCAGTCAAAAGCGGGGGCGCACCGGCGGTAGGGCCGCTGTGGAAGGTAGCATTTTTTTGCCTGCGCACCGGGGCTGGGACTGGAGCTAGCTCTCCAATCCCAACCGGGCAGGCCGGGGCTACGACAGGGGGGCGCACTGAACCGACCGGATGCGGCGTTTTGTCAATAAATGCCCGGGCGAGTGCAGGGTGATCTGTGGCGCCCAGGCCGGAGTTGCTACGCCACGGCGAAATAGCACTGGTGACAAGGTGCGCTCACGGATAAGGTAGTGGCAGCCAAAAACCCCCCTTCGAACCACCACCAGTCCAGAGGAGAAGCAGGATGAACCAGTTGAAGATATCAACCCGACTCACTGTCGCCTTTGCCGTCATGGTGCTGCTGCTCATCGCGCTGGGGGCGGTCAGCCTGATCCAGTCTGCGAGCCAGCGCGCGGAGCTGAAGGACGTGATTGACGTTCGCATCCCCATCACTAAAGCGCTGGGCACGTTGACCGACCGGGTGAATGTGCAGGCCATCCAGGTGCGCAATCTGGCGATTTTCACGACCGAGGCCGTGACTAAGTCGTCCATGGACCAGATTGCCGCGTCGAGGGCGGAAGTGGACGCACAGTACAAAACCCTTGACGCGCTGATCGTCTCGGAAAAAGGCAAAGAAATTCTGGCGCGCATGCAACAGCGGCGCGCAGACTTTGCAAAGATTGGCGTGCAGTACCTCACCATGATCCAGCAAGGGCAGAAGGACGAAGCCACTAAGCTGCTGGAAGAGCAGTATCGCCCCGCGCAGCTTGCCTACCAGGCGGCTATTCAGGAGCAGGTTGAGTTTCAGGCCCAGACCACGGTCAAAGCAGGTGAGCGGGCCGAAGCTGCAGCTGTTGCGCTGCAACGGGATGTGTTGATCGCTGGCGTGCTCGCCATTGCGATTGCCGTCTTTCTCGCCATCACCATCATCCGCTCCATCACCCGCCCCCTGGCGCAGGCCGTGGAGGCTGCCGACCGTGTGGCCAGCGGCGATCTCAGTGGCCAGATCACCGTGAGTTCCAAGGACGAAACCGGCCACCTGCTGGGCGCCTTGCAGCGCATGCAGCAAAGTCTGGTGAACACCGTGGGCTCGGTGCGCCAGAACGCGGAAGGGGTTGCCTCGGCGAGCTCACAGATTGCCTCGGGCAACAACGACCTGTCGGCACGCACAGAACAGCAAGCCAGCGCGCTGGAAGAAACGGCCGCCTCGATGGAAGAACTGGGTTCCACCGTGCGCCAGAACGCCGACAACGCCCGGGCCGCCAACCAGCTGGCGGTGAGCGCCAGCACCGTGGCCGTGCAAGGCGGCGAGGTGGTGGCCGAAGTGGTCGAGACCATGAAAGGCATCAACGACAGCAGCAGAAAGATCGCCGACATCATCAGCGTGATCGACGGCATCGCCTTCCAGACCAACATCCTGGCCCTGAACGCCGCCGTGGAAGCCGCCCGGGCCGGAGAACAAGGCCGGGGCTTTGCGGTGGTGGCCGGTGAAGTGCGCAGCCTGGCAGGGCGCAGCGCAGAAGCCGCCAAGGAAATCAAAGCCCTCATCACCGCCAGCGTAGAGCGCGTGGAACAAGGCACGGCCCTCGTGGACAAGGCAGGGGCCACCATGACCGAAGTGGTCGCCTCCATCCGCAGAGTGACGGACATCATGGGAGAGATCAGCGCCGCCAGCAGCGAACAAAGCGCAGGAGTGGGTCAGGTGGGAGAAGCCGTCACGCAGATGGACCAGGCCACGCAGCAAAACGCAGCGTTGGTGGAAGAAATGGCAGCTGCCGCCAGCGCCCTGAACGCCCAGGCCGGCGAACTGGTCAACGCCGTGGCGGTATTCAAGCTCGACCCCAGCGCCATGCGCAGCGCGCCAGCGTCGGCACCCCGAGCGCCCATCGCTGCCCCGGCATTCACAGCCCAACGCAGTGCAGGCGCGACCAAAGGCGCCAGCAAGATTGGCAGTGCAAAGCCCGCCAAACCCCAGGCCAGCCTGGCAGCGCCCAAGGCCAGCGCAGCCACCCCTGCAGCCGCCCCTGCAGCCAGCACCCGGCCCCCGGTTGCCAGCGCGCCAGCGCCTGCAGCCGCCGCCAAGGGCGGCAACGACGACGAATGGGAGAGCTTCTGAGCGGGCATACCGCCCGCATGAGGGAGCGATAAGAAATATGGATGGCGGTTTCAACAACGAAGTGCGCCAGTACCCAGTGTAAGTGGGCTCACTTTGTAGCCATGGAACACCTCATGCGGAGTCTTCCAGCCCAAGCATCTGCGGGGTCGGTGGTTGAGCCGGTACACGGCTTGGAGCACCTGCTCTTCGCTGGCCGTGCCCAGATCGCTGCCCTTGGGGAAGTAGTGGCGTAGCAGCCCATTGTGGTTCTCGTTGAGCCCCCGCTGCCAGGGGCTGTGCGGATCGGCGAAGTACACCTTCGTCTTCAGGCGTCTATGCACCCACCTGTGCTCGGCGAATTCCTTGCCGTTGTCCAGCGTGAGGGTGTGGCGGTGCTTGGGATGGTGCCTGAGCATTTCGATGATGGCCTGGCCCACCGGCTCGGCCTGGCGCCGCTGCACATGCTGCGCCAGTGTGTAGCGCGAGCGTCGCTCGGTCAGGGTCACCAGCCCTGCCAGTCCACCCGCACCTGAGACGATGGTGTCCCCCTCCCAGTCACCCAGGCGCGCTCGCTTGTCCACAATGGCGGGGCGCTGTGCGATACCCACGCGATCGCGCAGTTGCCCCGCACCCGAATGTGCCTTGCGTCGGCGCTGGCCGCAACGCAGGCGCGGTGCAGCTTGTCCCATGCGGCGCAGCCGGTTGTAGATGCAGGTGTGGCTGATGCGCAGGCGCTTTTCCAGCCCCAGGCGGGCGGCGGCCTGCTGAGGTGACAGATCCAGCTGCAGATACGACAGCACCAACTCCCACTGGGCATCGTCAAAGCGCTGAGCGTTGGTCTGACCACTTTGGCGCGCAAGAGCCTGTTGATGGGCGCTGTGGGCTTGGTACGCCGTGCTGGCGCCGCTGTTGCGCCTGATCTCGCGGGCAATGGTGCTGCGGTGGCGCCCCAGGCGCAGGGCTGTCTGTGTGATCGACAGCCCCACGTCGCGAAGGCATTGGATTTGGTAACGTTCGCTTTGGCTCAAATGGGTGTAGTTCATGGTGCACTTGGGTTGACTGGCAGGTCACACAAGTCATCTTCACTTACTTGTCTGGGCCTACCTTTTGGCAACGTGCACTTCGTTGTTTAAACCGCCGATAAAAACAGGCCCTGGCGCTTATCCATAAAGCGCGAGTAGCTATCAAAAGTAAAGCACGCTGAGGGGCATCCTCAGCGTGCTTTTTGTTTTCGCCCCGGCTCAGACCCGTGTCGGTGCCGGACAGGTTGAGCTGCAGTCGCCGCTCTATAGATCTGTGTTGGCACACTCACCAAGGGGGGGGTACGCGCACCCTCGGCAGCCAGCGCAGTGGCCAGGCGGCCCACGCATTCCAGGGCGGGTTGCAGGCGGTCGTGTGCGGGGTGCCCGTAGTTGATGCGCACGCAGTGCGCAAAACGCCGGTCGGCCGAAAAGATCTGCCCTGGCGCCAGGCTGATGCCCTGCGCGAGTGCCTGGCGGTGCAGCGCCAGTGCATCAACCTGTGGTGGAAGCTCCGCCCACAAAAAGTAACCCCCTTCGGGCCGTGACACGCGCGTGCCCGTCGGGAAGTGCTGGGCCACCGCCGCCAGCGCAATCGCCTGCTGTTGTTCCAGGCTGCGGCGCAGCGCGCGCAGGTGCCGGTCGTAGCCGCCCTGGGCCAGGTATTCAGACAGCGCCTGCTGCGACGGCGTGGCGGCCGATAGGGTGGTCATGAGCTTGAGCCGCTGCACCGCCGTGGCAAAGCGGCCCGCCGCCACCCAGCCCACGCGGTAGCCGGGCGCCAGGCTTTTGCTGAACGAGCTGCAGTGCATGACCAGTCCTTCGCCATCAAACGCCTTGGCAGGCGGCGGGCGCTGGGGGCCGAAGTGCAGTTCGGCATAGACGTCGTCCTCGATCAGCGGGATCTGGTGGCGGGCGAGCAGTGCCACGAGTTCGCGTTTTTTGTCCTCCGGCATCAGGCTGCCCAGAGGGTTTTGAAAGCTGGGCATGAGCCAGCAGGCCTTGACGCGCTGGTGGGGTGGCTGGCGTTCCAGCGCCTCGGCCAGCGCGGCCAGGTCGATGCCGTCGCGCGGGTGGGTGGCGATTTCCAGCGCCTGCAGGTTCAGCCGCTCCAGGGCCTGCAGCGCGGCGTAAAAGGTGGGCGATTCGACCACCACCACGTCGCCCGGCTGGGTGACGGCCTCCAGGCAGAGGTTGAGCGCCTCCATCGCGCCGTTGGTGATGATGATTTCTTCCACATCCACCGCCATGCCGTGCAGGCCGTAGCGCAGTGCGATCTGCTGGCGCAGGCGTTCGTCACCCGGTGGCAGGCTTTGCACGATGTTCCACGGGTCGAGCTTGCGCATGCCGCTGGCGAGACACCGCGCCAGGCGGTCCAGCGGAAACAGCTCCAGCCCCGGAAAGGCCGAGCCCAGCGGTACCAGGTCGCGGTCACGGGCCAGGCCCAGCACCTCGAACACCAGGTCGCTGATCGCCACGCCGGTGGAGGTGGCGGCGGGCTGCGAGGGCAGGGGCTCGGCGGGGCGGGCCTCGGCCGTGCTGGGCAGCCGGGCGCTGACGTAGTAGCCCGAGCGCGGGCGGGCGTGGATGAGGCCCTGTGCCTCCAGCAGGTAATACGCCTCGAACACGGTGGACGGGCTGATGCCCCGCGTGCGGCTGGCCTCGCGCACCGAAGGCACGCGGTCGCCAGGCCGCAGCGCGCCGCTGTGGATGAGCTGCGCGATGGTGTCAGCGTGGCGTTCGTAGCGTTTCATGGGCAGGGCGGGGTTGATGTAAGGCAAACTGATCTGTATTTTTAATCGGAAACTGAATCTGTACTGTTTTTTGGCTTGCGCGTAGAGTTCTTGGCTTACTCTGAGCCTGTTCACCGCCTCCATCCCATGATTGATCGTCTGCGCCGCCTGCTGCGCCCCGTTGTTGCTGTGTTCTCCCTGTTTGCGGGCTTGGCTGCCGGGGTGGCGGCCCAGCAGTCCACACCTGTGCCTGTCACCACGGCAACCGCCACGACCATGGCCCCGCGCGTACTGGCCTGCACGGTGTGCCACGGCAAGGAGGGCCGGGCCACGCCAGACGGCTATTTCCCCCGCATTGCGGGCAAACCAGCGGGCTACCTGGCCAACCAGCTGCTCAACTTTCGGGACGGGCGGCGCAGCTACCCGCAGATGACTTACCTGATTGAGCACCAGACCGACGACTACCTGCGCGAGATGGCCGAGCACTTTGCGGCGCTGGACCTGCCGTACCCGCCACCGCCCGCACCACAAGCGCCTGCTGCTGTGCTGGAGCAAGGCCGCAAGCTGGTGCAAGTGGGCGATGTGGCCCGCAACATCCCCGCCTGCGTGGCCTGCCATGGCGCAGCCATGACGGGTGTGGCCCCGTCCATACCCGGCCTGCTAGGCCTGCCGCGCGACTACCTCAACAGCCAGCTGGGCGCCTGGAAGACCGGCCAGCGCCGCGCGCATCTGCCCGACTGCATGGCCGACATTGCCCGCCAGCTCACGCCCGATGATGTGAGTGCTGTCTCGGCCTGGTTGGCCGCCCAGCCCGTGGTGGCAGGGGGCAAGCCCGCCCGCACCTTGCCCGCTGCGATGCCCGCGCGCTGCGGTGGTGTGGCCGAAGTGCCCGTGGCCGCTGCGGCTGTACGTTGAGAAGGGATGCACCCATGAAACGCATCCTCTGGACAATATCTTCCGTTCTGGCCGCGTTGGGCATTGCGGCAGCACTGCTGATCAGCCTGAACTTGCGCGGCGAAGAGCCTCTGCCCGCTGGCGAGACGCTGCAGAGCACACCTGAATTGATTCAGCGCGGCGAGTACCTGGCCCGCGTGGGCAACTGCATGGCCTGCCACACCACGCAGGGCGGTGCACCGTTTGCGGGCGGGCGCGGCATCGAGACGCCGTTTGGCGTGGTGCACAGCTCCAACCTCACGCCCGACAAGGCGCATGGCATTGGCAGCTGGACCTCGGCGGAGTTCTGGCGCGCCATGCACCACGGCCGCAGCAAGGACGGGCGGCTGTTGTATCCGGCCTTTCCGTACCCCAACTACACGCAGGTGACGCGCGAGGATTCGGACGCCATCTTTGCCTACCTGCACAGCCTGCCCGCCGCCGCTGAGGCCAACCGCGACCACGCGCTGCGTTTTCCGTACAATACGCAGGCGGCGCTGGGTGTTTGGCGGGCGCTGTTCTTCACGCCCGGGGCGCCTCAACCCGAACCCACGCAGTCGGCTGAATACAACCGAGGTGCTTACCTAGTCAACGGCCTGGGCCATTGCACCGCCTGCCATACGCCGCGCAACGCATTGGGCGCCACCACCGACGCCAAGGCCTTTACCGGCGGGCTGATCCCGGTGCAGAACTGGTATGCCCCTGCGCTCAATGCTGCGCATGAGGCGGGTGTCAAAGAATGGAAAACCGAAGACGTGATGGCCTTGCTGAAAACCGGCGTGGCCCCGCAGGGCTCGGTGCTGGGCCCCATGGCCGAAGTGGTGTTCCGCAGCACCCAGTACCTCACCGATGCCGATGCGCGCGCTATGGCCATGTACCTGCAGGCCCTGCCGCAACAAGATCGCAAGACGCCAGTCACGGCAGCCGCGCCCCCGGCCAGCGCGATGGCGCGTGGCGGCAAGGTCTACGAACAACACTGCGCCCAATGCCATGGCGACCAAGGCCAGGGCGAGCCCGGCGCCTTCCCGGCGCTGGCGGGCAACCGCGCCATCACGCTGGGCGACCCGACCAACTTGGTGCGTGTGGTGCTGCAGGGTGGCTACCTGCCTGCCACGGCGGGCAACCCGCGCCCGCATGGCATGCCGCCGTTCCAGCAGTTTCTGTCCGACGAGGACGTGGCGGCGGTGACTACCTTTGTGCGCAACAGCTGGGGCAACCAGGCGCCGGGTGTGGGTACCATCGAGGTTTACCGCGCCCGCGAACGGCGTGGTTTGTAGCGGGGCCTGGTGTAGTTGGCCCCTGCCACGCCAGCCCCAGGAGCCCGTTTGATGTCCAGCCCCGCCGCACTGCCCCCGTCCTCCCCGCCAAGCCCGGCGGCCGCCGCGCCCGGTGGCTGGTGGGCCGTGTGCCTGTGCGCAGCGTGGTGCGGCACCTGTGGCATCTACCGCCCCCTGTTCAACGAATTGGCCCGCGCGCATCCGGAGATGCGTTTTGAATGGGTGGACATTGAAGACGAGTCCGATCTGGCTGGCGACCTGGACGTGGAAACCTTTCCCACCCTGCTGATTGCCGACGGCCAGCGCGCGCTGTTCCTGGGGCCGCTGCTGCCCCAGGCGCCCGTGCTGGCGCGGCTGCTGGCCAGCCTACAGGCCGCTCCCGGCAGCGCAGGGGCGGGCGGCGAGGCTCAGGGCGTTTTTGAGCGTGTGCGCGCCGCGCGCAGCCAGTAAGAGTGGCGTTCTGAATACTCACTCAATGCTCACTTTTTAATAGCTTCTAGCGCTTGATGGTAAAGCGCTAGCACCATTTTTTACATTAATTTGTGTCATCCTCCGCTGCTCCGTCCTTTTCTATCAGCTCGCTGCAGGCTCACTGCGACCAAGGCGCTTGGTCGCGCGGTATGGGCCTTTTCCGGCAGTCTGCGGTCGTCAGCATCGACGTTGAAGAGGACGGCAAAGGCGTCTGGCGCATCGGCGGCGAAGTGCAGGGCACCCAACCCGAGCCGTACGCGCTGTCGGTAGAGCTGGTGCTGGCGCCCAACGGCCAGGTCCGCTCCTGGTCGGGCGAATGCACCTGCCCGGTGGGCGAAGACTGCAAACACGCCGTAGCTCTGACGCTGAAGGCCCTGGACGTGCGCCCAGGCGCAGAGCCTGCCCCCCGTTCGCCCCCTACAGCGCAGGCCGTGCAAGCGCTGCAGGCTATGCAGGAGCGCGTTGCCGCCCAGGCCCGCGCCGAGGCCGAGGCTCGCCTGGTGCGTTGGCTGAACGACTGGGATCTGGCGGCAGACAACGCCGCGCCGCCACTGGCTGGCGCACGGGCAGACCGGCCGGAGTGTTACCTCTACCTGCTCTCCACCATCGGGCGCCTGCGCGCTGGTGCACCGCAGTTGCAGATCGAGGCCGTGGTGTCCTACCCCAAGCTCACCGGCGGCTGGGCCAAGCCCAAGGCCGTCCGGACCCAACCTGGCCCCGGCCAGGCGGTGTATGACCGCGCCACGGATGTGGACCGCCAGCTGCTGCAATTGCTGCGTGCCATGCCGCGCAGCATGGGCTACTACTCGGCCTACAACGGCGCGCCGACGGGTGTGCTGGAGGGAGCGGTAGGCCTGCTGGCGCTGCAGCAGGCGGCCGCCACGGGCCGCCTGTTTGCCGACGCGGGCGGATCCACCGTGGGCGTGCCGCTGGGCTGGGGCGATCCGCTGCCCATAGCCTGGGCCTGGAAAGAAACAGCCATATCTGGTGGTGGCAATGGCGGCGATGGTGGCGACAGCGCCTGGACCCTGCAGGCCCGCCTGCCCGGCCCCAGCGCCACGCTGTGCGCCAACCACCCGCCGCTGTACCTCGATGTCGATAAGGGCCTCTGCGGCCCCGTGTCGGCCGAGGGGCTGAGCCCCGAACAACTGGAACTGCTGCTGCAGGCGCCTCCGCTCGCCGCCGCCGCGCTGCAAAAACACCATGCCGAGGTGGCGAGCCGCCTTGGGGGCATGCTGCCGCTGCCGCCGGTGCTCAGCCCTCTCAAACGCGTGCAGGGCGTCAAGCCCGTGGCGCGCCTGCACCTGGCGCCCGTGCCCGAAGCCGATGTGCCGGGCCTGGGCCTCATCACCGCCCAGTTGCGCTTTGACTACCAGGGCCATGTGGGCTGGTGGGCCGGGCAGGACCTGAGCGTGCTGGTGACCGGCGCCGACGGCAGTCAGGTGCTGCTGCAGCGCGACGCGGCGGCCGAGCTGGATGCCATTGAACGCCTGATGGACCTGGGGCTGCTGGCCACCGACGATGGCCTGTTCGGCATCCCCGGCGAGGAATCGCAGGACGACTGGATGCACTGGTTTGACAACGGCTTTTCCGTGTTGCGCGAGGCCGGTTTTGTGCTGACGCAGGACGCGGCGCTGGACGGCTGGATCACCCATGCCGACACGCTGGACGTGTCACTGCAACCCAGCGGTGAAGATGAGGCCACATCGCCCTGGTTTGCGCTGTCGCTGGGCATGGAAATCAACGGCGTGCGCCACAACATCCTGCCGCTGCTGCCCCTGCTGATCGCCGCCGCCGCCCAGCAGCCGCCCGACCCCGTCACGGGCCAGCCGCAGCTGCCGCCGTTTGCCTACCTGCGGGGCGTGGGTACATCGGGTTTTGTGCGGGTGCCGACCGACGCGCTGCGCCCCTGGATGGCGGCCTTGCTGGATCTGGTGGGCGACCGCGCGCACGATTTCAGCAGCGACAGCCTCAAGCTCTCGCGCATGGACGCGCTGCGCACCAGCGCCGCGTTGGGCGAGGGCGCGGTGTGGCAGGGCGCCGATGCCTTGCGCACCATGGCGGCCCAGTTGCGGGGTGCCAGCGCCTTGCCGGAGGTGCCTTTGCCCGCCAGCGTGCATGCCACCTTGCGGCCCTACCAGCAGCAGGGGCTGAACTGGCTGCAGTTTCTGAGTGCCCACGGACTGGCCGGTGTGCTGGCCGATGACATGGGCCTGGGCAAGACGCTGCAGACCCTGGCACACATCCAGGTGGAAAAAGACGCAGGGCGGCTGACTCGCCCCGCGCTGGTCATTGCGCCGGTGAGCCTCATGGGCAACTGGCAGCGCGAGGCCGCCCGCTTTTGCCCTGGGCTGCGTTGCCTGGTGCTGCATGGCGCCGGCCGACACGGCATGGCAGATACAGTCACCGAGCATGACTTGGTCATCGCCCCGTATTCGCTGCTGCAGCGCGACCGCGAGCGCTGGTTGGCGCACCAGTGGCACCTGGTGGTGCTGGATGAAGCGCAGAACATCAAGAACGCCAGCACGCATGCCGCGCAGGTGGTCAGCCAGCTGCAGGCGCGCCACCGGCTGTGCCTGTCGGGCACGCCCATGGAAAACCATTTGGGCGAGGTCTGGAGCCTGTTTCACTTTTTGATGCCAGGTTTTCTGGGCAGTCAAACACGCTTCAAGGAAGTGTTTCGCACGCCCATCGAAAAACTGGGCGACGGCGCGCGCATGGCACAGCTGCGCGCGCGCATCACGCCTTTTATGCTGCGCAGGACCAAGGCCCTGGTGGCGGGCGAGCTGCCGCCCAAGGTCGAGTCGGTGATGCCCGTGGAGCTGACCGGCACGCAGGCCGATCTGTACGAAACCATCCGCCTGGGTATGGAAAAAACCGTGCGCGAAGCTCTGCAGTCCAAGGGGCTGGCCAAGTCGCAGATCACCATCCTCGATGCGCTGCTCAAGCTGCGCCAGGTGTGCTGCCACCCGCAACTCGTGCCGCTGGATGCTGCCAAAAAGGTCAAGACATCGGCCAAGCTGGACCAGCTGATGGCGCTGCTGCCCGAGATGCTGGCCGAGGGGCGGCGCATTTTGCTGTTCTCGCAGTTCACCAGCATGCTCACACTGATCGAGGCCGAGCTGAAAAAACGCGACCTGCCCTGGGTCAAACTCACGGGGCAGAGCCAGAAGCGCGACGCGATCATCGAGCAGTTCACCAGCGGGCAGGTGCCCCTGTTCCTGATCAGTCTGAAGGCGGGCGGGGTGGGGCTGAACCTGCCGCAGGCTGACACGGTGATCCACTACGACCCCTGGTGGAACCCGGCGGTGGAAAACCAGGCCACCGACCGCGCCCACCGCATTGGACAGACACAGAGCGTGTGGGTGATCAAACTGGTGGCGCAGGGCACGATTGAAGAGAGAATTTTGGCGCTGCAGGAGCGCAAGGCGCAGCTGGCGGGCAGTCTGTACAGCGACTCCGCGGCACGCAAGGAGCCGCTGTTTACCGAGGGCGATCTGGCCGAGCTGCTGCAGCCGCTATCACTGTCATAGCTGCTCGCACCGATTGGATAAGCGCCAGGTGCCGTTTTGGCACCACATCGTCCGGCAGGCCGCATGCACACTGGCCTGGGCGCGTTGACAACAGTTTTGCCCGTCCGCGCCTTTGCAAATCAACACTTTGCGCGCTACAATACGACTCTCACGACCAAACGGGCGGGTACCAACCGCCCGTTTTTTTTGGTCGAACGCTTTTGGAGCTCGAAGCTGTCGGGGAAGAGTCTCCGGGGGTTATCGGGTTTTTTGTTTTTCCGGGATTGAACTGAACACGTGGCATTGCAGCAAGTCGTTGAACAAATTGTGACGGGCCTGGGGTATGACCTGGTGGAGATCGAACGCTCCGCTGGCGGTTTGCTGCGCGTCACCATCGACTTGCCCTGGGTGCAGCCGGCCGCTGATGCGCCCCAGCCCGTGATTGATCAGTTCGTGACCGTCGAGGATTGCGAGAAGGTCACGCGCCAGCTGCAGTTTGCGCTGGAGGTCGATGGCGTCGAGTACAAGCGCCTCGAAGTGTCGTCCCCCGGCATCGATCGCCCCCTGCGCCATGAGCAAGACTTTGTCCGCTTCGAGGGTTCGGTCATCGACGTCACCCTGAAGGCGCCCATCGGCGTTGCGGCGGCGGCGGGGCAGGTGAATGCCACCCGCAAGAAATTTCGCGGCACGCTGGAGCGCGCCGAGGCTGGGGGGTGGCAGATCGTCTGGAGTGACGAGCCGCCGGTCAAGCCAGGTCAAAGGGTCAGCAAGAAACGTGTGCCCGCCCCATTGCAGGCGCTGGGCTTTACCTTGGACGAGGTTCGGGATGTGCGCTTGGCGCCCATCGTGGATTTCAAGGGGCGTGCAGGCAAGGCTGGGGCGGCACCCGCCTGAGTGGCTGCTGAAAAATTGGGGTGGGTGGCAGCCGCGCGCAGCCTCCGCCTTCGGGTGATTGAAACAGGAGAGTCGTCGCATGAATCGCGAATTGTTGATGTTGGTTGAGGCCATTTCGCGCGAAAAGAACGTGGAGCGTGATGTGGTCTTGGGCGCCGTGGAGTCGGCCCTGGCCCAGGCTACCAAGAAGCTGTACCAGGGCGAGGTGGACATTCGCGTGTCCGTAGATCGCGACAGCGGCAACTATGAGACTTTCCGTCGCTGGCTGGTGGTGCCCGATGATGCCGGCCTGCAAAACCCCGAGGCCGAAGAGCTGCTGATGGATGCGAAGGACCGCATTCCGGACATCGAAGTGGGCGAGTACATCGAAGAAGGTGTCGAGTCCGTGCCGATCGGCCGCATCGGCGCCATGGCTGCCAAGCAGGTCATCCTGCAGAAGATCCGCGACGCCGAGCGCGAAATGCTGCTCAACGACTTCATGTCGCGCGGCGAGAAAATCTTTACCGGCACCGTCAAACGCATGGACAAGGGCGACATCATTGTCGAATCCGGCCGTGTGGAAGGACGTCTGCGCCGTGGCGAGATGATCCCGAAGGAAAACCTGCGCAGTGGCGACCGTGTGCGCGCCATGATCATGGAAGTGGACCTGACGCTGCGCGGCGCTCCCATCATCCTGTCGCGCTCGGCCCCCGAGTTCATGATCGAACTCTTCCGCAACGAAGTGCCTGAGATCGAACAAGGCCTGCTGGAAATCAAGTCCTGCGCCCGTGACCCCGGCTCGCGCGCCAAGATCGCCGTGCTGAGCCACGACAAGCGCGTGGACCCCATTGGCACTTGCGTCGGTGTGCGTGGCACCCGCGTCAATGCGGTGACCAACGAACTCGCTGGCGAACGCGTGGACATCGTGCTGTGGTCCGAAGACCCCGCACAGTTTGTGATCGGGGCCCTGGCCCCGGCCAACGTGTCCTCCATCGTGGTCGATGAAGAAAAACACGCCATGGACGTGGTCGTGGACGAGGAAAATCTCGCCATCGCCATTGGCCGTGGTGGTCAGAACGTGCGTCTGGCGTCCGATCTGACTGGCTGGAAGATCAACATCATGGACGCCGCCGAAAGCGCGCAAAAGCAGGCCAACGAGACCGACACGGCCCGCAAGCTGTTCATGGAAAAGCTCGATGTGGACGAGGAAATCGCCGACATCCTGATCTCCGAAGGCTTCAACAGCCTCGAAGAAGTGGCCTATGTGCCGCTGCAGGAAATGCTGGAGATCGAAAGCTTCGACGAAGACACCGTCAACGAGTTGCGTGCCCGTGCCAAGGATGCGCTGCTCACGATGGAAATCGCCCGTGAGGAAAGCGTGGAAGAGGTCTCCCAGGACCTGCGCGACCTCGAAGGCCTCACCCCCGAGCTGATAGCCAAGTTGGCTGAAGGCGGTGTGCACACACGTGACGACCTGGCCGATCTGGCCATTGATGAACTGACCGACCTGACCGGACAGTCTGAAGAAGATGCCAAAGCCTTGATCATGAAGGCGCGCGAACACTGGTTCGCGGGGCAAGAGTAAAGGTCAGGGAGGCACGAACCACATATGTCCAGTAATACTGTCGCCGAGTTTGCAACCGAACTCAAAAAATCGCCTGAAACCCTGCTCGACCAGCTCAAAGCTGCGGGCGTGGGCAAGGCCGCTCCTTCCGACGCGTTGACCGAGTCGGACAAGCAAAAGCTGCTTGCTTATCTGCAGGCCAGCCACGGCACGGCTTCGGCCGACCGCAAGAAGATCACGCTGGTGAAGAAGTCCACCAGCGAGATCAAGCAGGCGGATGCCACGGGCAAGGCCCGCACGATCCAGGTGGAAGTGCGCAAGAAGCGCACGTTCATCCAGCGCGACGAAGGTGCCGAGGCATCTGCCGAATCCCACGCGCCCGCCGCTGCGGAAGAGGCCGCTGTTTCCAGCGAAGACCTGGAACTGTCCCGCCGCGAGGAAGAAGCTCGCCGCCAGGCCGAGCTGATCCGTCGCCAGGAGACGGAGCTGGCCGAAAAGCGTGCCGAGCGTGAAGCGCGTGAGAAGCGTGAGCGTGAAGCTGAAGAGCGCGCTGCCGCCTATGCCGCCCAGGAAGCCGAGAAGAAGGCACAAGCCTCTGCTGTCAAGCAGGAGGCCACCCGCGAGCAAGCGGCCGAAGCCGCTGCACGCAATGCAGCCCAAACCGAAGCCCGCGAAAAGGCTGCCGCTGAATCCAAGGCACGCGCCGACGAGGAAACAGCGCGCGCTGCTGACCTGGACGCCCGTCGCCGCAAGGCCGAAGCGGAAGCTGCTGCGATTCGCTCCATGATGGCCACGCCCAAGAAGGCGGTCATGGTGGCCAAGAAGCCAGAAGAACCCAAGCCAGTGGCCAAGCCCGCTGCCGTGGGGGATGCCAAGAAGGGCACCCTCCACAAGCCGGCTGTCGGCACCGGTGTGGCGCGCGCAGGCGCTCCCGCCACAGCCGGGGCAGGCGCAGGTGCGCCAGGCGCTGGCAAGGAAGTGAAGTCGGCCAAGCTGTCCTCCAGCTGGGCCAACGACACCGCCAAGAAGAAAGAAATCAAGACCCGTGGCGACAGCAGCGGCGGTGTCGGTCGCAACAACTGGCGTGGTGGCCCGCGTGGCCGCCGTGGCGACAGCCGCGACCATCGCGACGATCACCAGCAGTCTGCACCGGTCGAGGCGCGCATCATTGAAGTGCATGTGCCCGAAACCATCACGGTGGCAGAGCTGGCACACAAGATGTCGATCAAGGCGTCTGAAGTGATCAAGGCGCTGATGAAGATGGGCCAGATGGTCACCATCAACCAGCCGCTGGACCAGGACACCGCCATGATCGTGGTGGAAGAACTGGGCCACAAGGCGGTGGTGGCGGCGCTGGACGATCCAGAAGCCTTTACCGACGACGATACGACCCAGCAGAACGTGGAGTTGTTGCCCCGTGCTCCTGTGGTGACCGTCATGGGCCACGTGGACCATGGCAAGACCTCGCTGCTCGATTACATTCGCCGCGCCAAGGTGGCTGCGGGTGAAGCCGGTGGCATCACGCAGCACATCGGTGCCTACCACGTGGAAACACCACGCGGCATGGTGTCGTTCCTTGACACCCCGGGCCACGAGGCCTTCACGGCCATGCGTGCCCGTGGTGCCCAGGCCACGGACATCGTGATCCTGGTGGTGGCGGCCGACGACGGTGTCATGCCCCAGACCAAGGAAGCCATCAAGCACGCCAAGGCGGCTGGTGTTCCTATCGTGGTGGCGATCACCAAGGCCGACAAGCCCGATGCCAACCCCGACCGTGTCAAGCAGGAACTGGTGGTGGAAGAGGTGGTGCCTGAAGAGTACGGTGGCGATTCGCCGTTCGTGCCTGTGTCTTCCAAGACCGGCATGGGCATCGACACGCTGCTGGAGCAAGTGCTGCTGCAGGCCGAAGTGCTGGAACTCAAGGCACCGGTCGATTCACTGGCCAAGGGTCTGGTGATCGAAGCCCAGCTCGACAAGGGCCGCGGCCCTGTGGCCACGGTGCTGGTTCAGTCCGGCACGCTCAAGGTGGGCGACATTGTGCTGGCTGGACAGACCTATGGCCGCGTGCGTGCCATGCTGGATGAAAACGGCAAGGTCGCCAAGACGGCAGGCCCGTCGATCCCGGTGGAAATCCAGGGTCTGACGGAAGTGCCGCAGGCCGGCGACGAATTCATGGTGCTCACGGACGAACGCCGTGCCCGCGAAATCGCCACCTATCGTGCCGGCAAGTTCCGCAACACCAAGCTGGCCAAGCAACAGGCCGCCAAGCTGGAAAACATGTTTGCCGACATGACGGCGGGCGAAGTGAAGATGTTGCCCATCATCGTCAAGGCCGATGTACAGGGTTCGCAGGAAGCGCTGGCGCAGTCGCTGCTCAAGCTCTCGACCGACGAAGTCAAGGTGCAGCTGGTATACGCCGCCGTGGGCGCCATCAGCGAGTCCGACATCAACCTGGCGATCGCCTCCAAGGCCATCGTGATCGGCTTCAACGTGCGGGCCGATGCCGGTGCGCGCAAGCTGGCCGAAGGCAATGGCGTCGATCTGCACTACTACAGCATCATTTACGATGCTGTGGACGAGCTGCGTGTGGCGATGTCCGGCATGTTGGCCCCCGAGCAGCGCGAGGAAATCATCGGCACCGCCGAGATCCGCACGGTGTTCGTTGCGACCAAGATCGGCACGATTGCCGGTTCGTACATCACTTCGGGCATGGTCCATCGCAACGCACGCTTCCGCCTGCTGCGCGACAACGTGGTGGTCTACACCGGCGAAGTCGATTCGATCAAGCGCCTCAAGGACGATGTCAAGGATGTCAAGGAAGGCTTTGAGTGCGGTATCAAGCTCAAGAACTACAACGACATCAAGGAAGGCGATCACCTCGAATTCTTTGACATCAAGGAAATCGCGCGGACGCTGTAAGGCATCGGTGACGACGACATGGCTGCGAAGAAATCTTCCACCCCCAACCGCGCCTTCAAGGTCGCCGATCAGATTCAGCGCGATCTGACGGAGCTGATCGCGCGCGAGTTGAAAGATCCGCGTGTGGGCATGGTGACGCTGCAGGGTGTGGAGGTGACTCCCGACTATGCCCATGCCAAGGTGTTCTTCAGCCTGTTGACGGGCGACCCTGTGGAGACACAGGCTGCGCTCAACCAGGCTGCGGGTTTCCTGCGCAACGGCTTGTTCAAGCGCCTGCACATCCACACGGTGCCCACGCTGCACTTCGTGTTCGACCGCACCTCCGAGCGTGCGGCCGACATGAACGCCTTGATCGCCAAGGCAGTTTCTTCCCGCGCAAAAGAGGAGTAGTCCATGCACGCGCCTCGCACCAGGGTGCAGCGGCGCCCTGTGCATGGGGTGTTGCTGCTCGACAAACCGCTCGGCCTTTCGAGCAACGACGCCTTGCAAAAGGCGAAATGGCTCTTGCGCGCCGAAAAGGCGGGCCATACCGGCACGCTGGACCCATTGGCCACCGGCGTGTTGCCGCTGTGTTTTGGGGCGGCCACCAAGTTCAGCCAGCTGCAGCTGGATGCGCCCAAGACCTACGAAGCCGTTGCACTGCTGGGCACCACCACCACCACCGGCGACGCCGAAGGCGATGTGGTGCAACGCTGTGATGTGGACTTGGCACAGCTGACCCCTGAGCGTCTTGCGGCCGTGCAAGAGCAGTTCACCGGCCCTATTCGCCAGGTGCCGCCGATGCACAGTGCGCTCAAGAAAGACGGCAAGGCGCTGTACGAGTACGCGCGAGCAGGTGTCACGGTAGAGCGCGAAGCGCGCGATGTCGTCATTCATACATTAAAACTGACCCTGACGCAGACAGATGAAGCGCAAGCAGCTATCAAAATAATAGTAACTTGCAGCAAGGGCACCTACATCCGCACGCTGGGCGAAGACATCGGGGCGGCGCTGGGTTGCGGCGCGCACCTGACCTTCTTGCGCCGCATCGACACGGGTGGAATCGGTGTGGAGCGCTGCGTCACGCTGGCCCAGCTGGAAGCGATGCCGGAGGCGGAGCGCCTGGCCAGCCTGGAGGCGCCCGAGTCGCTGCTGGCACAACACGTGCGTGTCACGCTTGACGGTGAGAATGCAGCCCGATTCCTGTCGGGCGTGCGTCGCCGTGGCAACTGGCCCGATGCCAGTGCCGTGGCGGTGTTCGGCGAGAATCCTCCGGCACTGCTGGGGGTGGGCCACATCGTGGGCGGGGAGCTGGTGCCGGACAGGCTCCTGAGTCCGCTGGAAATTCAACAAATTTTGGAAAGCACGCCGCATTCCGCGTCCATGGCGCACAGCGGCATATTGGAAAAACTATGACTAAACAAATCCGCAACATCGCCATCATTGCCCACGTTGACCATGGCAAAACCACCATGGTGGACCAGCTGCTGCGCCAGTCCGGCACCTTTGCTGACCACGAAAAGGTCGTCGATACCGTGATGGACAACAACGCGATTGAAAAAGAGCGTGGCATCACCATCCTGGCCAAGAACTGCGCCGTGAGCTGGAAGGGCACGCACATCAACATCGTGGACACCCCCGGCCACGCGGACTTCGGCGGTGAAGTGGAGCGTGCGCTGTCCATGGTGGACAGCGTGGTGCTGCTGATCGACGCGCAAGAAGGCCCCATGCCCCAGACGCGTTTCGTGACCAAGAAGGCCCTGGCTCTGGGCCTGCGCCCCATCCTGGTGGTGAACAAGGTGGACAAGCCCGGTGCCAACCCCGACAAGGTGGTGAACGCCGCGTTCGACCTGTTCGACAAGCTCGGTGCCACCGACGAACAACTCGACTTCCCCGTGGTGTACGCCTCGGGCATCAACGGCTGGTCGTCGCTGGAAGAAGGCGCACCTGGTGAGCAGTGGGGCCCCGATATGTCGGCCCTGTTCGACACCATCCTCTCGCACGTTCCGCCAAACACGGGCGATGCCAATGCTCCGCTGCAGTTGCAGATCTCGGCGCTGGACTTCTCCACGTTTGTGGGCCGCATCGGCGTGGGCCGTATCAGCCAGGGCACTTTGAAGCCCATGCAGGACGTGGTTGTCATGGAAGGCCCGGATGGCAAGGCCGTCAAGGGCCGTGTGAACCAGGTGCTGACCTTCCAGGGCCTGGACCGCATGCAGACGCCCCTGGCCGGCCCGGGCGACATCGTGCTGATCAACGGCATTGAAGACATCGGTATCGGCGTGACCGTGACCGACCCGGCCAACCCCGCACCGCTGCCCATGCTTAAGGTGGACGAGCCCACGCTGACCATGAACTTCTGCGTGAACACCTCGCCCCTGGCCGGCCGTGAAGGCAAGTTCGTGACCAGCCGCCAGATCTGGGACCGCCTGCAAAAGGAACTGCAGCACAACGTGGCGCTGCGCGTCTCGGAAACCGATGAAGAAGGCATTTTCGAAGTGATGGGTCGCGGTGAACTGCACCTGACCATCCTCTTGGAAAACATGCGCCGTGAAGGCTACGAGCTGGCCGTGTCCAAGCCCCGCGTCGTCTTCAAGACCGTGAACGGCGAGAAGCACGAGCCTATCGAACTGGTGACGGTCGACATCGAAGAAGGCCACCAGGGCGGCGTGATGCAGGCACTGGGCGAGCGTAAGGGCGAGCTGGTGAACATGGAGCCGGACGGCCGTGGCCGTGTGCGCCTGGAGTACCGCATTCCTGCGCGTGGTCTGATCGGTTTCACCAACGAATTCCTGAACCTGACGCGCGGTTCTGGGCTGATCAGCAACATCTTCGACAGCTACGAGCCGCACAAGGGCGACATCGGTGGCCGCAAGAACGGCGTGCTGATCTCCATGGACGACGGTGAAATCTTCACCTACGCCCTGGGCAAGCTCGACGACCGTGGCCGCATGTTCGTGAAGGCGAACGACCCCGTGTACGAAGGCATGATCGTGGGCATCCACAGCCGCGACAACGACCTGATCGTGAACGCCACGCGCACCAAGCAGCTGACCAACTTCCGCGTGAGCGGCAAGGAAGACGCGATCAAGATCACGCCTCCGATCGATGCCACGCTGGAATACGCCGTGGAATTCATCGAGGACGACGAGCTGGTCGAGATCACGCCCAAGTCCATCCGCATCCGCAAGCGGTTCCTCACGGAAAACGAGCGCAAGCGCGCAGGCCGCTCCTGAGCTGCCTTGCGGGGTCAAGCTGCTTTTGCAGTGGCTTGACCCGGTAGCATCGGTGCGCAGCCAGAAGCTGCGCTCCTGGTGCGCGACCCGAAGGGCCACTGCCATGCCGTGGCCCTTTTTGCCGTCTTGAATCCCGGTGTCTGTTGTTGACGCCCTCCAATTGCCTGAACTGCAGGTTCCCATGTTGAAGCTCACGCATTCCCGCGCGGTTGTTCTGATGGTGGCGGTGACCCTGATGTGGTCCATCGCCGGTGTGGTCACGCGCCACTTGGAGCACGCACGCAGCTTTGAGGTGACCTTCTGGCGCAGCTTCTTCACGCTGCTGGCGTTGCTGGTCATCCTGCCGGCCTTGCAGGGGCGGGCGGTGTTTGCGTCCATGCGCCACTGCGGCCGCGCGCTGTGGATCTCTGGCGTGTGCTGGAGCGTGATGTTCACCGCCTTCATGGTGGCCATCATGCTGATGCCGGTGGCCAACGTGCTGGTCACGATGGCCGTGGGGCCGTTGCTGACCGCGTTGTTCGCACGTGTTTTTATCGGTCACCACATCGCACCGCGCACTTGGGCCGCCATTGCCGTGGCGGGGCTGGGCATCGCGTGGATGTATGGTTCGCAGATGGCGGGCCTGCCCGTGGCGGGGACGCTGGTGGCGCTGTGTGTCCCCGTGGCGGCCGCCATCAACTGGACGGTGGTGCAGCACTCGCAGCGCCACGGCCATGCCGTGGATTTGGTGCCCGCCGTGCTGGTGGGGGCGGTGATCTCGGTCATTGCCACGTTGCCGGTGGCGCTGCCGTTTGAAGCGTCATTACACGACTTGGGCTTGCTGGCGCTGCTGGGCGTGGTGCAATTGGCGATTCCGTGTGTGCTGGCGGTGCGGTGCGGGCGCGTGCTCAAGGCGCCCGAGATGGCGCTGCTGGGTCTTCTAGAGGTGATATTCGGTATCTTGCTGGCATGGGTGGGCGCTGGCGAGGAGCCTGGCGCGGCCGTGCTGACAGGGGGCGTGCTGGTCATTGGCGCCCTGGTTTTCAATGAACTTTTAGGTTGGAAGGAACAAAAATGACGGAGACGGTAGTTTCGGATGTGCTGAGTGAAGTACGTGGCCAGGTCGGCTTCATCACGTTGAACCGCCCGCGTGCGCTCAATGCCCTCTCGCTGGGCATGGTGCGTGACCTGATGGGCATCTTGCTGGCATGGCAAAACGATGCGCGGGTGCTGGCCGTGGCCATCCGTGGCAGCAACAAGGAAGGCCCGTTTGGTGCCTTCTGCGCCGGTGGAGACATCCGCTTTCTGCACCAGGCGGGCAGCCAGGGCAATCCGCTGATCGAGGACTTCTTTACCGAGGAGTACGCGCTCAACCACCTGATCCACAACTACTCCAAGCCCTACATCGCCTTCATGGACGGCATCGTGATGGGCGGCGGCATGGGCATCAGCCAGGGTGCCGCCCTGCGCGTGGTGACCGAGCGCACGAAGATGGCCATGCCGGAGACGGCCATTGGCCTGTTCCCGGATGTGGGGGGGGGCTATTTCCTGAGCCGTTGTCCCGGTCGTGTGGGCGAATGGCTGGCGCTGACCGGCGACACCATTGGCGCCGGTGATGCCATCGAAAACCGGTTGGCGGACGGTTGTCTGCCTGTTGACCAGCAAGCGGCCGTGTGGGAGGCGCTAGGCGCCCAGAGCTTTGCCAGCGGTGCTGCCGTCAAGGACTATGTTGCTTCTAAATTTGTAGCTGCTAGCGCTTTTCAGACAAGCGCTAGGGGCCAAATTGACCAATATTTTTCGCTGGGCAGTGTGGGCGAGATCGTGGCGGCGCTTGAAGCGGCCGACAGCGACTGGGCACGCGCCACGGCGGCCACGCTGCGCAAGCGCTCGCCCCTCATGCTGCACGTGGTGCTGGAACAAATCCGCCGCGCACGGGACATGGGCCTGGCCGACGACCTGCGCATGGAGCGCGACATGGTGCGCCACTGCTTCTTCCTGCGCCCCGGCCAGAGCGAAACGGTGGAGGGCATCCGTGCCCTGGCCGTGGACAAGGACCATGCGCCCCAATGGAACCCTGGCCGCATCGAAGACGTGACGCCCGATATGGTGGCGCCGTTTTTCGCCAGCCCCTGGCCTGCACACGCCCACCCGCTGGCCCATTTGTCCTGATCGGCGAAGGTTGTGGCCGGGCAGGCCACCCGGAGAGTCCCTGGCGGCGCGTCAGGGGTTCAGCTGCTGGTACGCCGCTGTCGCCAAGCTCAGCAGCTCGGTGCGCGACAGCTGCCCGCTCAAGGCGTAGCCAAAGCCCGCGTCCGTCCAGTAAAAGCCTGGCACCGGGCCATCTTGCGTGAACTGGAATGCGGTCGTGCTTGCGGTGGTCGGTGGCTGTGGACGGGGCGTGTTGTCGCGGGCAGGGCCAGGGCTGGTGGAGGCCGCAGCCAAGGCGCCCAGGTACAGCGTGATCCGCTGGCCTGCGCTGTTCTGGTACATGAACTGTGCGCGCACCCCGGTGTCGCCAGGCAACAACCGACCGCCCACAAGTTCATAACCCTGCGCGCTTAGCGCGGGGACCTTGAGCGGGCGGTCAAGCCGCTTGGACAGCCATTGCACCAGGTGGTCTTGCTGGGCGGCTGTGACTTCCACGGGGTGGCGGACTTCGGGCTGGTACACCGCGTGGGCGACTGCGGCTTGCTGGGCGAAGCGTTGTGCCGGTTCGGCCGCCAGCAGCGTGGTGCCGTTGCCCATCGCCAGCGTTTTGCCGGGTGCCACGGCGGGCCACTGGCCGCGTCCCGTCCACCCCAGCACAAAGGCCAGCAACACCGAGGCGGCCAAGCCACCCCAGCGCCACCACTGTGCCTGCTGCTCCCGGCGGTCCGTGGCCCGCAATGCTGCGGACATCAGCGCATCGGGCACGGGGGCGTGGAGCAGGTCCTGGTGCAGGGCGTGTAGCTGCTCTCGCTGTGCCTGCCAGTGCGCCAGCGTGGCCTGCGCTTCCTGATCATCCTGCAATTGCTCGCGCAGCGCCTGCGCCTGCGCGGGCGGCAACTGGCCGTCCACGAGGGCGTGCCAGGTGCTGCTTTCGCCGGCGCGTGGGTGGGGGGGGCGGGTGGATCGGGTCCATGGTGGGGGGACGGGTCATGGCTCTTTTTTATTTGAGGCGACGCAGCACAGGCACTGCGCCTGCTGCGGGTGCGTCTGCGTGGGCGGCCGGTATAGGGCTGGGCGCGTGCTCTCGGTCCATCAGCGCGCGCAGGCGCGTGCGGGCGCGGGACAGGCGTGACATCACGGTGCCTGCCGGAATGCCCAGAATGCGCGCGGTGTCCTCGTAGGTCATGTCCTCCATGGCCACCAGCAGCAGCACGGCCCGCTGGTCGGCGGGCAGGCGCTGCAGACAGCGCTCCAGATCCAGGGCGTCATCCGAGGGAGCGCGGGCACCCGGCAACTGGTCGTGAATGTCGTCGATGTCCACCTGCGCCAGCGCGGGCAGCGCACGGCGTTGGTTGAGGTACAGGTTGTGCATCAGAGTGAACAGCCACGCGCGCAGGTCGCTGCCCGTGCGCCACAGCAGCCACTTGCTGCAGGCGCGCTCCAGCGTGTCCTGCACCAGATCATCGGCCGCCCAGGCATCGCCTGTGAGCACCCGCGCGTACCGGCGCAGGCCGGGCAGTTGTTCGATGACCTGGGTGCGGTTCATGCCGTGCGGGGCCTGTGCGGCGTTGAAGGGGTCTCAGGGCCGTGCGGTGCGCCAGACCTGGTTCACGCCGTCGCCAGTTTTGTCGCCGGGCTTGGTGTCCTTGATCCAGTAGTAGAGCGGCTTGCCCTTGTAGGCCAGTTGGGTCTTGCCATCGTCACGGGTGATGACGCTGTAGTCGCCACCGGGTGCCTTGCTGACCATGAGTGGTGGCCAGTTGGTGGCGCAGGGGCCGTTGCACACCGACTTGCCACTGCCTGCTGCGTCGCGGTCGAACGTGTACAGCGTCATGCCGCCCGCTCCGACCAGTACGCCGTCCATGGTCTTCACGGGAGAGTCGTTCATGGTGGCGCAGCCGGCCAGTGCGGCTGCTGCGACGAAGGCGGCCATCGAGATCAGTTTTTTCATGGGTTTCTCCAGGGTGTGGTGCAGGCGGAGGCGAATGCTGCCTTGCACCGGGACAAACACATGGGCGCAGCGGTTTATTCCACGGCGTCGCAAAAAAAATCTCAAGGGCTGGGCGGGGTGAGCGCAGACCGCATCGCACGCATGCCTCAGCGGCTGCGACTTTTCATGGCGCGCTCCACCTCGCGCTTGCCTTCTCGGTCCTTGATGGTGTCGCGCTTGTCATGCTCAGCCTTGCCCTTGGCCAGGGCAATTTCGCATTTCACAAAGCCGTTTTTCCAGTGCAGATTGAGCGGCACCAGCGTGTAGCCCTTTTGCTCGACCTTGCCGATCAGGCGCTTGATGTCGTCTTTCTTGAGCAGTAGTTTCTTGGTGCGCGCCGATTCGGGGTTGACGTGGGTGGAGGCGGTCTTGAGCGCATGAATCAGGCAGCCGAGCAGATACAGCTCGCCATCGCGGATCAGCACGTAGCCATCGGTCAGCTGCACCTTGCCCTCGCGCAGGGCCTTGACCTCCCAGCCGTGCAGCACCATGCCCGCCTCGTGGCGTTCCTCGAAGAAATAGTTGTAGGCCGCTTTCTTGTTGTCGGCAATGCGGGACGTAGGATCGGGTTTTTTGGCCATGAAGAGGTAGATGCGGCACAAACCGGGAGTTAAAAGGCCTCCCTACAATGTGTGGGTGTCGCTGGCAGCGATTCTAATTTCCTCCGCTTGGCGCACACCGATGCCAGGCACAGTCTGCATGAAAACCGTTCACAAGTCCGTCCTCATTTGGTACAGCCCCGAAGAAATGTTTGCCCTGGTCACCGGGGTGGAACACTACCCCCAGTTTCTGCCGTGGTGCGATCACGCGGGCGTGCTTGAGCAGACCGAGGACGGCATGACCGCCGAAGTGGGCATTGCGTTCAGCGGCATCCGCCAGACCTTTGTGACGCGCAATACCCACGAGGCAGGTCGGCGCGTGCAGATGCATCTCATCAAAGGGCCGTTCTCGCGCCTGGATGGCGATTGGCACTTCCACCCGGTGGGCGACGGTTCGCAGCGCGCATGCAAGGTGGAGTTGCTGCTGAACTACGGTTTTGACAGTGCCACGCTCGCGGCGCTCGTAGGCCCGGTGTTTGACCGCATCGCTGGCAGCATGGTCGATGCCTTTGTGAAGCGTGCGGAGCAGGTGTATGGCTGAGCGGGTGCCGGGGAGCACTGTGCAGGTCACGGTGGTGGTCTGTATTGCTCCTCGCAAAACGCAGGAATGGGTACTTCAGCTGCCCGAAGGTGCCACCGTGGCTGATGCGTTGCGGGCGTGTGGGGCGGATGGCGCATTGGGGCCGCAGGGCAGTGCAGACCGGCCGACCCTGGGCATCTGGGGTCGTGCAGTGTTGCCTGACGCCGCAATCAGACATCTGGACCGTGTGGAGGTCTACCGCCCACTGAAAGTGGACCCCAAGGTGGCCCGCCGTGAACGTTTTGCACGGCAGGGCGCGCGGACCACGGGGCTGTTTGCACGCCAGCGGCCCGGGGGTAAGTCGGGCTACTGAGGTCGCCTTGGGTTAGCGCTTGCAGTCGGTGGCAATGATGCCGTCGAGGCGTTTGGATTCCGCCGCCCGGCCAGCTTCGTCGAGGAAGATGCGCTCTCCCTGGGCATTGGACTGGGTGATGGGTCTGCCCGAATCAAACGCCGCCTTGGCCTGGCGCGCACGCGTGCAGTTGTCTGCCTTGGCCTTGGCCAGCTTTTCTTCGTCTGCTTTTTTCTTGGCCGCTTCGGCCGCTTCTGCCTGGGCTTTTTTCTCTTCCAGGGCTTTGTCCTTGCCGGTACCCGGCGCGCTGGCGGCAGGCTTGGTGGCCGAGGCGGCAGCGGTGGTTGTGGCCGCAGGGGTTCCTTCCACTGGCGCGGCTGCCACTGGAGCGGGTGCTGAACGCGGAACCCCCCCACCGGGCTGCTTCAGGATGTTCTTTTCCGGGGTATCTTGGGGTGGAGGGCGGTCGCTGAAGACCTTGCGGCCGTCCTTGTCGATCCATTGCCATTGCGCCGCCGCGCCCATGGCCCAGGTGCAGGCCACGGCCAGCAGGAGAAGCTTGTGCATTTTCATGCGGACAAGTTTATCCATGTGACTCACCCCCCGCCAGTGCGTTGAAGACGGGCGGGCGCGTTTTCACCACACGCGGCGCGGGTACAATCCGTCTTTTGGAGCTTTCTCATGCGCCTTCTTGGAAAAGCGCTCACCTTCGACGATGTGTTGCTGGTGCCAGCGTACTCCCAGGTCCTGCCCAAGGACACGTCCCTCGCGACGAAACTCTCCCGCAATATCCAACTGAACCTGCCGCTCGTGTCCGCCGCCATGGACACCGTGACCGAGGCGCGTCTGGCCATTGCCATTGCCCAGGAGGGCGGCATCGGCATCGTGCACAAGAACCTCACGGCGCAAGAGCAGGCCGCTCACGTGGCCAAGGTCAAGCGCTACGAGTCCGGTGTGCTGCGTGATCCAGTGGTCATCACGCCCGAGCACACGGTGCTGCAGGTGCTGCAGTTGTCCGAACAGCTCGGCATTTCGGGCTTTCCCGTGTGCGACGGCGGCAAGGTGGTGGGTATCGTCACCGGCCGCGATCTGCGCTTCGAGACCCGTTACGACGTCAAGGTCCACCAGATCATGACCCCGCGCGAGAAGCTCGTCACGGTCAATGAAAAAGAGGGCACCACGCCGGCAGAAGCCAAGGCGCTGCTCAACAAGCACAAGCTCGAACGCATCCTGGTCGTGAACGACGCCTTTGAGCTCAAGGGCCTGATCACGGTGAAGGACATCACCAAGCAGACCAGCTTCCCCAATGCGGCCCGCGATGCCGCGGGCCGTCTGCGCGTAGGTGCAGCGGTGGGTGTGGGTGAGGGCACCGAAGAACGCGTCGAAGCCCTGGTCAAGGCCGGTGTGGACGCCATCGTGGTGGATACGGCCCACGGCCACAGCAAGGGCGTGATCGACCGCGTGCGCTGGGTCAAGCAGAACTACCCGCAGATCGACGTGATCGGTGGCAACATCGCCACCGGCGCGGCGGCCCTGGCGCTGGTCGAGGCGGGTGCGGATGCCGTCAAGGTCGGTATCGGCCCTGGCTCCATCTGCACCACCCGCATCGTGGCCGGTGTGGGCGTGCCCCAGATCATGGCCATCGACAATGTGGCTACCGCGCTCAAGGGCACGGGCGTGCCGCTGATTGCCGACGGCGGTATCCGCTACAGCGGCGACATCGCCAAGGCCCTGGCCGCTGGCGCCGGCACGGTGATGATGGGCGGCATGTTTGCAGGCACTGAAGAAGCTCCCGGAGAAGTCATCCTGTTCCAGGGCCGTAGCTACAAGAGCTACCGTGGCATGGGCTCCATTGGCGCTATGCAGCAGGGCAGTGCGGACCGCTACTTCCAGGAATCGAGCACCGGCAACCCCAATGCCGACAAGCTCGTGCCCGAAGGCATCGAAGGCCGCGTGCCCTACAAGGGCTCGATGGTTTCCATCGTCTACCAGATGGCCGGCGGCGTGCGTGCGTCCATGGGCTACTGCGGTTGCGCCACGATCGAAGAGATGAACAACAAGGCTGAGTTCGTCGAGATCACCACCGCTGGTATCCGCGAAAGCCATGTGCACGATGTGCAGATCACCAAGGAAGCGCCGAACTACCGCGCTGATTAAGGGACGACCCCCTGAGTCGCTTCGCGCCTTCCCCCTTCTCTCTAATGGCTGCGCCATTCGGGAAGGGAGACGCAGCCAGTGCGGCGGGGCGGCCCTTGCACGGCTGCCCTGGCCTGGATCGCGGGCGTTAGCAGGGCATGGGTCTGATCTACCTTCGGAGATCCCGAGTCTGGCCTGATTGAAAAAATCTGGTCAGACTGATATAGTCTGGTCTGAATTCACCATTCAGGCCAGACTTTTTTATTTATGCAGTCCGTCGGCATCTATGAAGCGAAAAGCAGGTTCTCTGCCTTGATCGAGCTGGTCGAGCAGGGCGAGGAAGTGCGCATTACACGCCATGGCAAAGAGGTGGTGCGTATGCTTCCCGTGCGACGCCGCCCAGTGATTTCTGACGAGCAGATTGCGCGCGAGCTGGGCCAGATGGACGCGCTGCATGCCAGCATTCAACCCGCAGGGCCATCGCCGGTGGATAGCCTGCGCCGCACAGGGCGGAGTAACGCATGACCGCCTTCGTGCTGGATGCCTCGGTCACCGCCGCCTGGCTGCTGCCGGACGCGGCCAGCGAACACACCCGCCGCCTGTACACCCTGATCCGCCGTGACGAGGTGGAGCCTCAGGCGCCCAACCTCTGGCACTGGGAGTGCCACAACATCCTGGCCAGTGGCGTGAACAGCGGGCGCATCCCCGCCACGTCCGTCGAAGGCCTGTGGGGCGTACTCGAAGCCATCCGCCATCGGGTGGAGCTGCACGAACTGGCCCCTGCCCAGCACAAAGCCGTACTCGACGTGGCACTGGAGACCGGCCTGCCCACCTTTGATGCGGCCTATCTGTGGCTCGCCCGCTCGCTGCGCTTGCCCCTGGCCACCTTTGATCCCCAACAGGCCGCTGCCGCACGGCGCAGCGGTGTCCCACTTCTCGACCTCTCCCGCCTCTGACGGACCACCACCATGCAACACCAGAAAATCCTCATCCTCGATTTCGGCTCGCAAGTCACCCAGCTCATCGCCCGCCGCGTGCGCGAGGCCAATGTGTACTGCGAAGTACACCCCTGCGATGTGACTGACGAATGGGTGCGCGACTATGCCAAGGACGGTTCGCTCAAGGGCATCATCCTGTCGGGCAGCCACGCCAGCGTGACCGAAGACACCACCGACCGCGCGCCGCAAGCGGTGTTCGATCTGGGTTTGCCCGTCTTGGGCATCTGCTACGGCATGCAGACCATGGCGCAGCAGCTGGGCGGCAAGGTCGAAATGGGCCACAAGCGCGAGTTCGGCTTTGCTGCCGTGCGCGCGCGCGGCCACACCGCATTGCTCAAGGACATCGCCGACTTCACCACGCCTGAAGGCCACGGCATGCTCAACGTGTGGATGAGCCACGGCGACAAGGTCACCGAGCTGCCCCCGGGCTTCAAACTCATGGCCAGCACCGACAGCTGCCCCATCGCCGGCATGGCCGACGAAGACCGTCGCTTCTACGCCGTGCAGTTCCACCCCGAAGTCACGCACACCGTGCAGGGCAGGGCGCTGCTGGATCGTTTCGTGCTCGGCATCTGCGGCACCAGCCCCGACTGGGTGATGCGTGACCACATCGCCGAAGCTGTGGAGCAGATCCGCCAGCAGGTGGGTGATGAAGAAGTGATCCTGGGTCTCTCGGGAGGTGTGGATTCGTCCGTGGCCGCCGCGCTCATCCACCGCGCGATTGGCGACCAGCTGACCTGCGTCTTCGTCGATCACGGCCTGCTGCGCCTGAACGAAGGCGACATGGTCATGGACATGTTCGTCGGCAAGCTGCACGCCAAAGTGATCCGCGTGGATGCGAGCGACCTCTTCCTGGGCAAGCTGGCGGGCGTGAGCGACCCCGAAGCCAAGCGCAAGATCATCGGCGGCCTGTTTGTGGACGTGTTCAAGGCGGAAGCCGCGAAACTGAAGGCGGGCGACGGGGGCCACAAGGGTGCCACCTTCCTGGCGCAGGGCACGATTTACCCCGATGTGATCGAGAGCGGCGGGGCCAAGAGCAAGAAGGCCGTCACCATCAAGAGCCACCACAACGTGGGCGGTCTGCCCGAGCAACTGGGCCTCAAGCTGCTGGAGCCCTTGCGCGATTTGTTCAAGGACGAAGTGCGCGAACTCGGCGTTGCCCTGGGCCTGCCGCCTGAAATGGTCTACCGCCACCCCTTCCCTGGCCCCGGCCTGGGCGTGCGCATTCTGGGCGAGGTGAAGAAGGAATACGCCGACCTGCTGCGCCGTGCCGACGCGATCTTTATCGAAGAGCTGCACAACTTCCGTGACGAAGCCAGTGGCAAGACCTGGTACGACCTCACCAGCCAGGCCTTCACCGTGTTCCTGCCCGTCAAGAGCGTGGGCGTGATGGGCGATGGCCGCACCTACGACTACGTGGTGGCCCTGCGCGCTGTGCAGACCAGCGACTTCATGACCGCCGACTGGGCCGAGCTGCCCTATGCGCTGCTCAAGAAGGTGTCGGGCCGCATCATTAACGAAGTGCGTGGCATCAACCGCGTAACGTACGACGTGAGCAGCAAGCCGCCAGCGACGATCGAGTGGGAATAAACAAGCACTGTCACGCCAAAGACCTAGAAACAATGATCTGGCTTGATGTAGCGAGGGTCGTCTCCATCATGGCCGTGGTGGTCCTGCACGTGGTCGGCAGCGTGGTCACTCTGGCGGCGTTGGGTTCCCCTGGTTGGTGGTACGGCAATCTGTACGACGCCCTCGTGCGCTGGTGTGTGCCGGTGTTCGTGATGGTGAGCGGCGCGTTGTTGCTCGACCCGCGCAAGACCGAGGGCGTGGCCGAGTTCTACCGCAAGCGGGCGGCACGGGTCCTGCTGCCAATTGCCTTCTGGAGTGCTGTCTACATTCTTTGGAACCACCGGGGTGCCCTGGCCGAGCTGCGCGCGATGGATGTCTTGCACAGCGTTGCCAGAGGGTGGCCTCACTACCATCTGTGGTTTCTGTACATGATCCTGTGCCTGTACCTGTTCGTTCCTTTCCTGAGGACGCTGGTGCGCAACACAAGCCGGCGCGATCTGTGGTGGCTTGTGGCCTTGATGTTTGTGCTGTCTGGCGTGAACGAGTTTTCCCGCGTCTTTTCTGGCGATGGGGCGGGCCTTTTCATCAACTGGTTTCTGCCGTACCTGCCGTATTTCCTCTGCGGCTACCTGATCCAGACCAGTGACAGGAAAATCCCCCTGGCTGTGTTGATGGCGGTCTTTGGGTTGGCTGTGGCGGTCACCGCCGTGGGCTGCTATTGGCTGGGCCGCGCGCAGGGGCTGGACAGGGGACTGTATTTCTATGGCTACCTGAGCTTTTCCGTCATTCCCATGTCGATCAGCTTGATGCTGATGCTCAAACAATGCCCGTTGGCGGGGGGATGGGCGCAGTGCGTTCAGCGGGTTGCTCCGTTGACGCTGGGCGTCTATCTGGTGCACCCGATTTTGCTGGAAGCGTTCAGGGAATACGGTTTCAAGCCTGAGGACCACGCGCCGCTGCTCACGGTGCCGCTTGTGGCCGCTCTGGTGTTTGGGGGCGCGCTGGTGGTGGCGCTGGTGTTCCACCGTACCCCCTGGTTGAAACGGCTCATTTAGGAAGACCATGCCGGACCACGTCTTCCCCGCCTTGGAAAGACGGCAAACCCCATGCCAGGCTGCGGTCAGGCCCTGGCTTCACCGGTGACCGGGTCGTAGGCGGTTCCGTCGAAGTTGATGATGCTGTTTGTGGCCGAGTCGTAAGTGGTCAGCCGGTAGGTGTCGGCACCTTTGCCGTCCAGACCGATGTAGGGCGCTTGGGCCAGAACCAAGCGGTTGTCTTGGGGGACTACCCCATCAGCCGTCCATTTATTGCTCATCAGCCATTCAGAGGGATTCACGCCCTCAGGCGTTGCGACGGTCCCGTCCGTGCGCATCTTGGCGAGTGTCGGGTCCATGTTGAAGCCTTCGGCCGCCAGCAGCATGTCGGGGTTCTTCTTGTAGAACGAGGCGGTCTCCGACGGCATTGCGGTCAGGTCGCTTTTGACGAGCGTCGAGCCATCCGTTGGGAATTGCGACAGTTTGCCGCTGCGAATGGCTTCGTAGTCCGCCGCAAACTCGGGGTGGTTCTTGAAGAACATGTAGCGGCCAACCACCTCCTGGTCGCCTCCGCTCAAAGACATCGCTGTCATCCGCACATAGTCCGGCACTTCGTAGTCTTCGGCAAACGTATCGCCCAGACCACGCTCCCAGGCGCGGAATTCTTCCAGGTTGCTGAAGGGCGCCTTGACTGCGGCCTCGGTGGTCCCGGTGTCCGCCGCATCTTTGGTGCTGTAGAGGGCGGCGGTGGATTGGTAGGGTTTGGTTTGTGCTGCCACCGTGGTGGCCCCTTCGGTGCCGGTGCCAGTCGCTTTTCCCTGTGCAGCCTCGGCAGACAGTTGTTCCAGCGTGGTTTGCAGTTCTTTGAGAAAGGTGACAGGGTCCGCGCCCGCGTTGTTCTGGGCCGTGCGCTCTGCCGCCTTGGCCGCCATGGAACTGGAGACGCCCAGGGACGTCAGCATGTTGGTGGCTTGTGAAATATCGAGCATGTTGCGACTCCTCGGGTGATTTGGCAGTCCATGGCGTGGCATCGGGTGGATCACCGGGCCGATGGGGGTTCTGTGGACGTTGCCTTGATAGTCCCTGAATTCGATCGGGCCAATCCCGGGGTAAGCAGCGGAAAAACGGTGCTTTTCGAGAGGAGGTGGCCCCCTTTGCGTCCATGGGGCGGTATGGGTAGCGAGAGGCGTTCGCACACAGCGTAAGGCGTGAGGAGTGCGACAACTACACTCACGGACTGTGTCAACGCCGCGTCGCAACTTCCCGTGAAGCCACTTGTTGCCCACCCACATTCACCCCAGCATTCACCTCCCGTCTTCCATGGTTCGACCCTTGACGCTTCCCACCGCGCTGCCACAACGTTCTTCTTCCTGGGGCAGAGGTCCTTCGCATGACGCCAGCTGCTGATTTCTGGCCCGGATGTGGCTTTCAGGCGCTGGCCCGGGATGTGCGCGGCTGGCTGGTGCCCTCCGATGAATACCTGCAGTGGCTGCTTGCCCGGCCTGAACTGGTGCTGGTGCCAGAGTCCTGCGCCGCCGAGATCGCCCTGCACGAATCTCTGGCGTTATCGCCTGCACGGGTGGTTTTGTCGGCCGAACTGGCAGCGGTGCAGGACGACGACGCCCGCGAAAACTACACCGTGTTCCTGCGTTTTCGCGATGGCCTGCTGGCCGCCGGCACCCTGGAGGCGTATTACCTGCAACTCATGCGCAGTGGGGTGGTGAACGTGCCTGCCGTGTTCATCGACGCCGTGGTGCAGGCCCTGCTGCGCAACCTGCTGGACAACTGCAACGACGCCTTCGAAGCCCGCGCTGCCGAAATGCTGTTTCGGTCGCAGCGCATTACCTTGCAAGACGGGCAAATGCTGGCAGGCGACCGGGCGACGCTCGACATGCTCAACGAAACAGCGGGCCTGGGCGAGGTGGGGCGCCTGCTGTTGCAAAGCGGTGCACTGCAGCCCACGGCGCAGGTCAAGGTGCTGTCGGCCGACAATGCGGCGCAATATTGGCAGGAGAGTGATCGCCACCACTTTCTGCTCGACCTGACCCATGAGCTGACGCAGGACCTGAGCCATGGCCTGACCTTCAAGATGACCCGTGCCCGATCGGGCCTGAAGGCGCTGGCCCGCGTGCTGGAGCGCTGGGCGGCCCACCTGCTGGGCGTGCAGGTGCACATCGAGCCCGTGCACCAGGTCACCGACAGCGCGTGGCGCTGGCATGTGGGGCTGGATGTGGAGTCCACCGCCATCCTCAACGACCTGTACCAGGATCGGCCGGTGGATGGCGAGCGCATGGCGCGGCTGGTGAGCCTGTTCACGCTGACCTTTGCCAACCCGGCCGAGATGCGTGCCGATGTGGCGGGCAAGCCGGTGTACCTGGGGCTGGCGACCAACGCCGAGGGCGTGGTGCGCATCAAGCCGCAGAACCTGTTGCTCAATCTGCCGCTGGCATCGGTATCTTGAATGCTATTAAATTAATAGCTGCTAACGCTTGATGAATAAGCGCTAGCAGCCAGTTTTATTCAAATTTCTCCAGGTTGGATGATGGTCCGATACTGGGCCCTCATCCAATTGTCATCAGGCTCGCGTTGCCGCCAGCTGCGGCTGTGTTCACGCTCAGCGCGCGCTCGATCAGAAGGCGCTCCAGCGGGATGTCCGTGGCACCGGGCTGCAGTGCCGTCACACCCACGATAGGCCCCGCGCGGCGGGCGAGGGCGGTGCACACGGCCTGCAGCGAGGGGGCGTCGCCGTGGTGCAGCACGGCATCCAGCTCCAGCGTGCCGTCGTTCAGCATGTTGTCCTGCAGCTGGATCTGCGCCTGCACCAGCGTGGGCAATGGCGTGCGCTTGCTGGCCTGGGCGTTGGGCCACAGGGCCGTGCCACCGGTGGCGAGCACGGCCGCAGTCTGCACCAGCAGGTCATCCACACTTTGCGCCAGGCACAGCACGCGGGCACGGGGGGCCAGGGTGTAGACATTGCGCTCGCCCGTGGGGCCGGGCAGGGTGCGGGCTGTGCCGCTTTGGGTTTGCTGGGCAAACTGTTGGCAGGTGGTGGCCAGGGCTGCATTGCCCTGGAGCTGCGCCCATTGCTGCAAGGTGGCCAGAGGCGCCAGCAGGCGCTCGCGCACGGCGTCCTCGGGTGGCGTGGCGCGGTCAGCTTCCGCAAAGGTGCGTGCCAGCGCGTCGGTCGGGCGCTGCGACAGCAAGCGCAGCAGGTACAGCGGCCCGCCTGCCTTGGGCCCCGTGCCCGACAGGCCTTCGCCGCCAAAGGGCTGCACGCCCACCACGGCGCCGACCATGTTGCGGTTGACGTACACGTTGCCCGCATGGGCGCGGTTGACCACGCGGGCAATGGTTTCGTCGATGCGGGTGTGCACGCCTTGCGTCAGGCCGTAGCCGGTGGCGTTGATCTGGTCGAGCAACTGGTCCAGGTCGTTGCGGGCGTAGCGCACCAGGTGCAGCACAGGGCCGAAGACTTCGCGTTGCAGCTCGCCGATGTGATTCAGCTCGATCAGCGTGGGGGGCACAAAAGTGCCCTGTGCGCTGACTGCAGCAACATGATTCGGGTGCTGGAACACGCGGTGGCCTCGGGCCTTGAATTTCTCGATGTGCTGGGCGATGCCTGCTTGCGCTTCGGCGTCGATCACCGGGCCCACGTCCACGCGCAACTCGGCGGGGTTGCCCACGCGCAGTTCGCCCATGGCGCCTTGCAGCATCTCCACCACGCGGTCGGCGGCTTCTTCTTGCACGCACAACACGCGCAGGGCGGAGCAGCGCTGCCCTGCGCTGTCAAAGGCGGACGACACGGCATCACCCACCACCTGTTCCACTAGCGCGGACGAGTCCACGATCATCGCGTTCTGCCCGCCCGTCTCGGCAATCAACGGGATGGGGCGGCCTGCAGCATCCAGCCGCCCGGCCACGGTGCGCTGCAGTATGCGCGCCACTTCGGTGGAGCCGGTGAACATCACACCCATCACGCGTGCGTCTCCGATCAGGCGGGCGCCCACGGTCTCGCCCTGGCCGGGGAGCAGTTGCACGGCGGTGCGGGGCACACCGGCCTGCCACAGCAGGCGCACGGCTTCGGCGGCGATCAGCGGGGTTTGCTCTGCCGGCTTGGCCAGCACGGGATTGCCGGCGGCCAGTGCAGCCGCCACCTGGCCCATGAAGATGGCGAGCGGGAAGTTCCAGGGGCTGATGCAGGCCACGGGGCCCAGCGGGACGTGGGTGGCGTTGTCGAAGGTGCTTTGCACCTGGGCGGCGTAGTAGCGCAGGAAGTCCACGGCTTCGCGCACCTCGGCCACGGCGTTGCTGGCGCTTTTGCCCGCCTCGCGCATCAGCAGGCCTATGAGGGGCTGGATGCGCTCCTCCAGCAAGTCGGCCGTGCGCAGCAGGGCTGCGGCGCGCTGGGCAGGCGGCGTGGCCGCCCAGGGGGCTGCGGCGGCCTGGGCGTGGGCCAGGGCCTGGTCCACGTCGGCGGCGGTGGCCTCTTGCACGTTACCCACTACGTCGCTGTGGTCGGCGGGGTTGCGCACGGGCTGGTTTGGACCTGCAGGGGCATCCGTGCCCAGCAAGGGAGCCGACGTCCAGGCATGGGCCGCAGTGGCTTGCAGGGCGGCGGCCAGTTCGGTCAGCGTGTTTTCGTTCGAAAGATCCAGCCCACGCGAGTTGGCTCGGTGCGCGCCATACAGGCCTTGGGGTGTGGCAATGCGGGGGTGGGACAGGCCGGCGGCACCTTCTGCTGCGGCTTGCTGGTCCACCACCAACACGGGGCTCTTTACCAGCTCATCCAGCGCAATGGTTTCGTCGGCAATGCGGTTCACGAAGGAGGTGTTAGCGCCGTTTTCGAGCAGGCGGCGTACCAAGTAGGCCAACAGTGTTTCGTGCGTGCCCACGGGGGCGTAGATGCGGCACGGGCGGCCGAGCTTGCCCGCAGTGATGGCGCCCACCACCTGCTCATAGAGCGGCTCGCCCATGCCGTGCAGGCACTGGAACTCGTACTGCCCCGCGTAGTAGTTGCTGCCCGCCAGTTGGTAGATGGTGGCCACCGTCTCGGCGTTGTGGGTGGCGAACTGGGGGTACACGGCTTCGGGCGCGGCCAGCAGTTTTTTGGCGCAGGCGATGTACGAAATGTCGGTGTGCACCTTGCGGGTGTAGACGGGGTAGTCCTCCAGGCCATCGACCTGGGCGCGCTTGATTTCGCTGTCCCAGTACGCGCCCTTGACCAGGCGCACCATCAGGCGGCGCTGGGTGCGGCGGGCCAAGTCCACCACAAAGTCGATGACGAAGGGGCAGCGCTTTTGGTAGGCCTGGATGACGAAGCCAATGCCGTTCCAGCCCGCCAGGGTGGGTTCGTGGCACAGGCGCTCCAGCAGGTCCAGCGACAGCTCCAGGCGGTCGGTTTCCTCCGCGTCGATGTTCAGTCCAATGTCGTACTGCTTGGCCAGGGCTGTGAGGCGCAGCACCAGCGGGTACAGCTCGTCCAACACGCGGCCAAATTGCGCACGGCTGTAGCGCGGGTGCAGGGCCGAGAGCTTGATGGAGATGCCCGGGCCTTCATAGATGCCGCGCCCGGCAGAGGCCTTGCCAATGTCGTGGATGGCTTGCTCATACGACGCGTAATAGCGCTTGGCGTCTTCGCTGGTCAGCGCGGCCTCACCCAGCATGTCGTACGAATAGCGAAAGCCCTCGGCCTCCATCGTGCGGGCGTTGCGCAGCGCTTCGTCGATGGTCTCGCCGGTCACAAACTGCTCGCCCATCATGCGCATCGCCATGTCCACGCCTTTGCGGATCAGCGGCTCGCCGCCCTTGCCGATCAGGCGGCTGAGCGAGTTGCCCAGGCTGCCTTCGCTGTGCGTGGCCACCAGCTTGCCGGTGATGAGCAGGCCCCAGGTGGCGGCGTTGACGAACAGCGAGGGGCTCTTGCCCAGGTGGGCATCCCACTGGCCGTGGCTGATCTTGTCGCGGATCAGCGCATCGCGTGTGGCCTTGTCGGGGATGCGCAGCAGGGCCTCGGCCAGGCACATCAGCGCCACGCCTTCTTGCGACGACAGCGAAAACTCCTGCAACAACCCTTGCACGATGCCCGCGCGCCCGGCGCTGGCCTTGCGTTCGCGCAGTGCCTTGGCAATGCGCAGGGCCAGTTGCTGGGCCGACGCTGCTTGATCAGCAGGCAGGCGGGCCTGGGCCAGCAGCGGGGCCAGGGCCTCGGGCTCGGGGCGGCGGGTGGCGGCGGTGATGGCGGCGCGCAGCGGGTTGTTCAGCGGTGTGCGGGGCGCGAAGTCTGCAAACGGGGCGGAGGGCTGCGTCATGGCGGAGTCTTTCAGGGGTTTGGCGGGGCCCAACATGGGGGAAAGTGTTGGTTGGGCGCGTTATTGGCGATGATCCTTGGGTTGGTGGTGAATAAATGGTCGAAAATTGGCTTCTACACCGAATTAATCGCTAATCAAGATGCAAGCAGAACCCGATCTCGACCGGATTGACCGCAAGATACTGTCAATCCTGCAGGAGGACGGCCGCATTGCCAACCTCAAGCTGGCCGAGGCGGTGGCCCTGTCGCCCACGGCCGTGCTGGCGCGGGTGCAGCGCCTCACGCGCGATGGCTTCATCCTGGGCTACGAGGCGCGCCTGAACCCCCTGAAGCTGGGCGCGGGCATGCTGGTGTTTGTGGAGGTGCTGCTCGACCGCACCACGCCCAATGTGTTCGACCAGTTCAAGGCCGCCGTGCAGGTGCACCCCGAAATCATGGAATGCCACATGGTGGCGGGCGGGTTCGACTACCTGCTCAAAACCCGCTCAGCCGACATGAACGCCTACCGCGTGTTCGCGGGCAATGTGCTGTGGCAGTTGCCCGGCGTGCGCGAGACCCGCACCTATGCGGTGATGGAAGAGGTCAAACACACCAACCATCTGCATCTGCGGTGAAAGCCACGGGGTTCGTGCTGCCGCGCCGCAGCCTCCAGCGGCCACATTGGCGTTGCCTGCCAAAGCCCGCATAATGCCCGGCAGACCTGTCAGATTGAGGAGAAGAACCATGATCCGCTTTCCATACGCTACTGCTGCCCTGCTGGCGGCGGCCTTTTTCAGCCAGTCGGCTGCAGCCTCGTGCTACGTGGTTTACGGCCCCGACCAGGACATCGTGTACCGCGCCCCCCAGCCACCGGTGGACCTGTCCTACCAGATCCACCAGACCCTGCCACAGGTTGCCCCGGGCTCCACACTGGTGTTCTCGCCTGACAACCACAACTGCGACCTCCCCATCAACAAACTTCCCCTGGCGTCTGCTCAAGGGGCTACGGGTTCCATGGGCATGGGCGGTCGTCCCGCCCGCGCAGACCGCAGCTGAGCGCCCGGTTCAGCGGCCCGTGCGGGGGCTGTCCCGGGCCTGAGACAATCGGGGGATGAGCGAACCGAAAGAACTATCCCCCTCGTTTGAACCCACCGCGCAGGATTCCCAGAGCGACTTGCCCGAAGGCTGGCTGCAAGTGCAGTCCATGGACCTGGATGCCCAGGGCGTTGCCCGCAAACCCGACGGCAAGGTGATCTTCATCGACGGTGCCCTGCCGTTCGAGCTGGTCACCGCCAACACCCACCGCAAAAAGAACAACTGGGAGCAGGCCAGCCTGGTGGCGATTCACCGCGAATCGTCGCAGCGTGTGCGCCCCGGCTGTCCGCACTTTGGCCTGCACGCCGGTGCCTGCGGTGGCTGCAAGATGCAGCACCTGCACGTGGGCGCCCAGGTTGCCGTCAAGCAGCGCGTGCTCGAAG
Source organism: Acidovorax sp. JMULE5 (assembly GCF_013376875.1). Classification (GTDB taxonomy): domain Bacteria; phylum Pseudomonadota; class Gammaproteobacteria; order Burkholderiales; family Burkholderiaceae_C; genus Acidovorax; species Acidovorax facilis. The sequence continues at coordinate 1,574,607 of NZ_CP035951.1, read as the reverse complement.
ACAACCTCTGGCACCTGGGCAAGGTCAAGGCCCAGACCATGCTGCGGCCCATCGAAGGCCCGTCCTGGGGTTATCGCTACCGCGCCCGTTTGTCGGTGCGCCATGTGATCAAGAAGGGCCAGGTGCTGATCGGCTTTCACGAACGCAAGAGCCGCTATGTGGCCGACATGCAGCAGTGCCCCGTGCTGCCCCCCCATGTGGACGCCATGCTGATGCCCTTGCGCGCGCTGATTGCCGGCATGGATGCGCGCGACACCTGCCCCCAGATCGAACTGGCCTGCGGCGACACCGTAACCGCGTTGGTGCTGCGGCACCTGGAGCCGCTGAGTGCGGATGACCTCGCCCGGTTGCGCGCCTTTGCGGCCGAACACCACGTGCAATGGTGGCTGCAGCCCAAGGGGCCCGACACGGTGAAGCTGCTGGACGAAGGGGGCGAGCTGCTGTCATATGCGCTGCCGGACTTTGGCATCACCATGCCGTTCAAGCCCACCGACTTCACCCAGGTGAACCCGCACATCAACCGCGTGCTGGTGTCGCGTGCGCTGCGCCTGCTGGATGTGCAGCCGCACGAACGCGTGATCGACTGGTTTTGCGGTTTGGGCAATTTCACGCTCCCACTGGCCACACAGGCGCGCGAGGTGCTGGGCATCGAAGGCAGCGAGGCCCTGGTGGCCCGTTCGCGCGAAAACTATGCATTGAATCAGGCCGTGGCGCCTGACCATAAAGCGCTAGCAGCTACTGATTTTGTAGCGCGCAACCTGTTCGAAATGACCCCGGAAATGCTGGTGGCCGACGGATCTGCCGACAAATGGCTGGTGGACCCACCCCGCGAAGGGGCGTTTGCCCTGGCCAAGGCCCTTGCCGACATCGAGCAGGCGCGCATCGGCGCCGAAGGCGCGGGCCCGCTGCCAACGGGGGCGGAGGGCTGGGCCCCGCCGAAGCGCATCGTCTACGTGAGCTGCAACCCCGCCACACTGGCGCGCGACGCCGGGCTGCTCGTGCACCTGGCAGGCTACCGGTGCACGGCGGCGGGCATGGTGAACATGTTCCCGCACACGGCACACGTTGAGAGCATGGCGGTGTTCGAGCGCGACTGAGCGAAGGGGGTAGGCCGACAACGGCGCTGCCTGCCTCCTCAGGTGTCGATTGTGGGACGGGCTAGCTGCGATTGCGGCTGGCAGCCGGGTCGCGTGGCTCGGTTTCGATGTCACTGGATCGTTCGGTGCGCTCGGGTTTCTCGACCTTGCCGAGCACTGACGGTGCGCCTTCGATCTTGTTTTCGCGCATGTAGGCGTCCATGTCCTTCCACCCGGCAAACACCGAGGCCTTGGGGGCCTTGGGGTTCAAGGTGTAGCAGTCTTCCAGGCCCCGCAGCGCGTGGCGGCAGGCGCCGCCGATGGCCTTGGCTTCCTCCTCGCGCTGGGCGACGCGCGGATCCGGGCCCAGGCCGGGAATCTTGTCGCAGGCAGTCAGCAGCAGGATGCTGGAAAGAGCCAGCAGCCGTAGTGCGGTGGAGGAAGGTTTGCGATACATGTACTTGCATTATCGGCACGCCGTGCGCGCTATTGAGCCCCGGGCTGTGCAAAGCCGCAAGAAAAAAGGCTCCCGAAGGAGCCTTTGAGGGAAATCACCTGCTTGCAGGTGCGCGGGTTACTCGCGCTCCCCGCCCATGATGCCCAGCAGGGCCAGCAGGCTCTGGAACACGTTGAAGATGTCCAGATACAGAGCCAGCGTAGCGCTGATGTAGTTGGTTTCGCCGCCGTCCAGGATCTGCTTCAAGTCATACAGCATGTAGGCGCTGAAGATGCCGATGGCCGCCACCGAGATCGCCATCATGCCGACCGAGGAGCCCACGAACACGTTGATGACAGCGCCGACCATGAGCACCAGAGCGCCCACCATCAGCCACTTGCCCATGCCCGACAGATCGCGCTTGATCACGCTGGCCAGGCTGGCCATCACGAAGAACACGCCTGCGGTGCCGGCAAACGCCGTCATGATGAGGTCGGTACCGTTCTTGAAGCCCAGCACCATGCCGATCAGGCGCGAGAGCATGAGGCCCATGAAGAACGTGAAGGCGAGCAGCACAGGCACGCCAGCGGCCGAGCGCTTGGTCTTTTCGATCGCGAACATGAAAGCGAACGCGCCGCCCAGGAACACGATCAGGCCCACGCCGCCGCGCAGCGACTGGGTGATGCCTGTGGCAACGCCCACCCAGGCGCCGAGCACCGTGGGGATCATGCTCAGTGCGAGCAGCCAGTAAGTATTGCGAAGCACCTTGTGGCGCTCTTCCTGCGAGATGCCATAGCCCGCAGAGTGGCCCAGGGTGGTGACTTGGTCATTCATCTTGTGTCTCTCCTTGTTGGCCTGCACAACGCAGACATGACAAATTTTAGGTGGTGATGGTTTTTGGCCCTGCAATACCCGCATCCGGTCACCTACTTTTGGTAAGGGTTCTTTCACCCTGGTTGGGGGTGAAGGGCGGTTGGGATGCCGCTATGCTTGCCGCTTCTTGTGCCGGGCTGGCCCGTTGGCAGCCCGCACAGCCTCCATTTCATCTCTCTATTTCTCTACTTTTCCATTTCTCGGATCGCACCATGAAAACCAAACACGAACTCGAACTGGCCGACGTCAAGGCCGTCGCCGCAGCGGCCGAAGCCGAAGCCCTCAAGAACAACTGGGCAGTGACCATCGCCATCGTCGATGACGGCGGCCATCTGCTGTGGCTGCAGCGCCTGGATGGCGCCGCAGCGGTGTCGTCCCACATCGCCCCGTCCAAAGCGCGCACGGCCGCTTTGGGGCGCCGTGAGAGCAAGGTGTACGAGGACGTGATCAACGGTGGCCGCACATCCTTCCTGAGCGCTCCCACCATCGACGGCCTGCTCGAAGGCGGCGTGCCGATCCTCAAGGACGGCCAGTGCCTGGGCGCCGTGGGGGTGAGCGGTGTGAAGTCCACGGAAGATGCGCAGATTGCCCGCGCCGGGATTGCAGCGCTGGGGCTTTGATACCCGCGGGTTGCTGGAGATTGCTATAGACTTAATAGCTGCTGGCGCTTTTCCATCAAGCGCTAGCAGCCAATAATGCTTTAAGCCTTCATGGCAAACCAGCATCTCCCATAAAAAAACCGGCCACTGGCCGGTTTTTTTTTTATGGGGTTCGATGAATCCTGGGGCGAGGAGAGCTGGGGAGAAAAAAAGCCTGGCTACGCGGGCGAACCCGTTGGCTGGCAAAAACGACCCTTTCGAGCTTGTTGCAAGCCCGGGAGTCGCCCCACGATGAAACTTGGTTCCTGGTGCAATTACTTGGTGAGGATGAGCTTGCCCAGCTTGGTGGCCTGCAGGCGATACACCGAGCCGTTGTGGCTGATCGCTACCGCTTTCTGACCCTGAAGCAGGGCACTGCTGTCCACGGCGCCAGCCACTGCGTCGGCAGGGTGGGGCGTGTCCCGATCCGTGCGTGGCACGGGCAGGTCTGAAGGGGCAGTACGCAAGAGCGAGGCGGCGGTCAGTGTGGCTTGCATGAAAAGTATTCCTGTTGCGTTGCAGTGCGTTTTGTTAATGATAACGATTCGCAATTACGAGTCAAGCGGGTTTGGTGTTTCTTTTTGTTGTTTTTATGGCCTGTGCGACCCTGAAAAGACTTTGAACAGGTTCTGAGGGCCTTCAACGCCTGCGCCCGGGCAGCGTTGCTGCACCGGGCACAGGCGTAAAAACGTTCTTGAAAGTGACCTGCAGGCGGTGCTGATTCGGGCGAAATGGATTCACTGCGCCAGTAAAGCCCGACCCACTCAGGACTGGGGCTCGGTCACGAACCCAATCTTGCGCACGCCGGCCCGCTGCGCTGCGGCCATGGCCTGGGCCACGAACTCGTAGCGCACGTTCTTGTCGCCCCGGATGTGCAGGTCGGGCTGGGGTTCCTTGGCGGCCTCGGTCTGCAGGCGGGGGAAGAGTTCTTCCTCCGTGACCTCGAACTCGTTCCAGAAGTACTTGCCATCGGCCGACACCGACAGGCGCACGGTCTCGGGTTTGATGTTCTCGGGCTGGTTGGTGGCGCGGGGCAGGTCCACGTTCACCGAGTGTTTCATCACCGGCACGGTGATGATGAAGATGATGAGCAGCACCAGCATGACGTCCACGAGGGGCGTCATGTTGATCTCGTTCATCACGTCATCGGCATCGTCTTGGGTTCCGAAGGCCATGGCTTAGCCACCTTTCTTCATGGGCAGGACCTTGCCTTGCTCGCCGGGCGCATTCACGCGGGCGCCGGTCACGAAGTAGGCATGCAGGTCGTGCGCAAAGCTGTTGAGGCCGCCCAGGATGGACTTGTTGCCACGCACCAGCGCGTTATAGCCCAGCACGGCGGGGATGGCCACGGCCAGGCCCAGGGCGGTCATGATCAGCGCCTCGCCGATGGGGCCGGCCACCTTGTCGATGGTGGACTGGCCCGAGGTGCCAATGGCCAGCAGCGCGTGGTAGATGCCCCAGACGGTGCCGAACAGGCCGATGAACGGCGCAGTGGAACCCACCGAGGCCAGGATGGCCAAGCCCGATTGCAGGCGTGCAGTGAACTCGTCAATGCAGTTGCGCAGGCAGCGGGTGACCCAGTCGCTCACGTCCAGGCTGTCGTGCAGGTGGGCCTTGGTGTTGCGGTGGTGGGCGGTGGCTTCGCGGCCTTCCAGCGCCAGGTGGCGGAAGGGGTTGGTGGGGTCGGCGCCCAGCTTGGTCAGGCCGGCGGCAAAGTCTTCGCTGTGCCAGAAATCCTGTGCGGCGCGGGCGTGTTTCTTGAACTTGATGATGTCCAGCGCCTTGATGAGGATGACGATCCACGATGCCAGCGACATGGCCAGCAGCAGGATGGCGACGGCGCGGGTGACAAAGTCACCCTGGATCCAGACGTTGGCGATGCCGAATTGCGATTCCATGAAAATACTCCCTAAAGCGATGATGGGTGGTGAATGCGGTTATTCGAGAACGAAATTGACAGGGACCAGGTTCCACATGGTCTCGGGCACGCCGTTGCGTTTGCCCGGCACGAAGCGCCAGCGCATGACGGCCTCCTGGGCCTGCCGGTCCAGGCGGTCGAAGCCGCTGGACTTGTTGATTTCCACCTTCTGCGGGGTGCCATCGATGCCGATCAGTACGCGCAGCACCACCTTGCCCTGTTCGCCCATGCGTTTGCTGATGGCGGGGTAGCTGGGCTTGGGGTTGTTCAGGTAAGCGGCGTCGCTCGACGGCAGCTCGATCTTGGGCGGTGCGGGCGGAGCCGGGGGGCTGGCGCAGGCGCAGGCGGGGCGACGGGCGCCTCCATGGGCGGCGCAGGTGGCTGGGGTGTGGTGATGCCCGTGGGGGCGTTGGGCGCCGGGGTGGGGTCGGCAATGGCCACCGGCATGGGTGCGGGGCGCGGAGCCACCTTGGGGGCGGGCTTGGGCGGTGGGGGTGGCGCTGGCGGCGGGGGGGTGACCTTGGGCGGAGCGGGGGGCGCGATGAACTCGGTCAGCAGTTCTGCTGGCACGATGACTTCGGCGGCCTTGCGCAGCAGGCCCGATTGCAGGGCCCAGAGGCCCGCAACATGCAGTGCGACGACGGAGCCCACGATCACGGTATTGCGGCTGAGCCCCCCGGGGGTGGCAAATCGATCTGGGTGAGACATAAAAATGATAGCAGCTAGCGCTTGTAAATCAAGCGCTAGCGCCCTAAAAGACCTCGATTATTTGCGAAAGATCCACCAGGCCGAGCCTGCGACGAGGATCAGGCTGCCTGCGAGTGTAGAGAGGAGTTCCATGACTTGCTTTCCAGGATGGAGCTGGCAAGCTGGATCGCTTTCGGCGCTGCCTCATTGTGCAGGGCGGCCACCGGACTCGATGCACTGCACTGCGCCACCACATCCCGGGCGCAGCTTTCGCAGCACCCGCATTGGGTGGCCACGCCCAGTTCAAACTGGATTTCGTCAAAGCTCATGCCTGCACGTGCGTGGCGGGCAATCTCACGGTCGGAAATCCGGCGGCAAACACAGACGATCATGGCGGCAGGCAGTGTGGCTGGCTGTTGAAGGTGATCTTATTATAAATACGAATCTATCGCATTTGCAATAAATCATTCCTGTCGTCAGGGGGAAGGGCGTTGATCGCCATCAACACTTCTCACCGGCCCAAGGCTATTCGCCAGCGGCCACGGCGGCGGCCCTCACCGGTTGGGGCGAAGGGCTGCGTCTTCTCCGACATCCAACAGCGCAGGCGTGGCGTCCGCCAGTGTGGCGCAGCCGGTGAGTGCCATGGCAACTTCGAGCTCGTCGCGCAGCAGGCGTAGCACATGGGCCACGCCTGTGGCCCCGGCATTGGCCAGGCCCCACACGGCGGGGCGCCCCACCAGCACGGCCGATGCGCCCAGCGCCATGGCCTTGAGCACGTCGGTGCCGCGCCGGATGCCGCCGTCCACCAGCACGGGCACCGCCCCGCCCACGGCCTGCACCACGCGGGGCAGGGCGGTGGCGGTGGCAGGGGTGGTGTCCAGCGTGCGGCCGCCGTGGTTGGAGACGATCAGGCCCGCCGCACCCGCTGCCACGGCCTGGCGCGCGTCGGCCGGGTGCAGCACGCCCTTGAGCAGCACGGGCAGGCGGGTGAGGGACTGCAGCCAGGCCACGTCGTCCCAGGTGGGCGCCTGGTGCAGCAGGCCGTCAAACAGCGCGCTCTGGCCGGGGCGCAGGTCGGGTTGTGGTGGCGGGGGCAGGCCCGCCAGGTTGACCGGGCCCACGCCGGGTGGCAGCCGAAAGCCTGCGCGCCGCTCGCGGTCGCGCACGCCGCTGGTGGGGGCATCCACCGTGAGCACCAGGGCTTCGTAGCCCGCCGCCTCGGCCCGCTGCACCAGCGCCTGCGTAAAGCCCCGGTCGTGCTGCTGGTACAGCTGGAACCACAGCGGGCCGCGCCCGAGGTCGGGCTGCACCGCATCGGCAACGGCTTCGAGCGATACGCTGGCCTGGGTGCTGAGCACCACGCCCGCGCCCAGTGCGGCCGCTGCGTAGGCCATGGCCAGTTCGCCATCGGGGTGGGCCAGGCGCTGGAAGGCGACCGGGGCCAGCAGGATGGGGTGGGCCAGCGTGCGCCCCAGCAGCTGCACCCGGGTGTGGCCGCCCGCCAGCGGCCGCAGCACGCGGGGCCACAGGGGCAGAGTGTCCCAGGCGCTGCGGTTGGCGCGCAGCGTGATCTCGTCGCCCGCGCCCCCGCTGAAGTAGGCCCAGGCGTTGTCGTCCAGCTGCTGGCGTGCCAGCAGTTCATGGTCGGCCAGGTTGGCGATCTCGGGCGGCAGCCTGTGGCGGGCGGGGGTGTCAGTCATACCAATGAAAAAAGCACCTTGCGCTCGTTCAGTATGCGCGAAGTGCTATTAAAATAGGAGTAAATCTGGCAAGACAGGGGGCGACGGCGCAAGGGGCCGTGGAGCCTGGATGCCAGGAGAGGTGGGTCACACATCGGCCCACATGCGCAGCAGGTTGTGGTACGTGCCCGAGAGCGCAATGACCGCCGGGTCCGTCTCGCCCACGCTCTGGCGCAGCCGCAGCAGCGACATGTCCATGTCGAACAGCAGCTGCCGCTGCTCCAGCCCGCGCACCATGCTCTCAACCCAGAAGAAGCTGCTGATGCGCTGCCCGCGTGTGACGGGCGACACCTGGTGCACGGTGCTGCTGGGGTACAAAACCATGTCGCCTTCAGGCAGCTTGATGCGTTTTTCGCCCCAGGCTTCGGTGGCCACGAGTTCGCCGCCTTCGTATTCGTCGGGCGGGGTGAGGAACAGCGTGCACGACAGGTCGCTGCGCACCCAGCCGTTGTCGGCCTTGGAGTGCATGACGGCGCTATCGACATGGTTGCCGTAGGCGTTGGCGCCACCGCCGTAGTGGTTGAACAGCGGGTTGTAGATGCGGCGTGGCAGGGCGGCTGAGAAAAACAGTGCGTTGCGGTGCAGCGCTGCCTTGACCAGGCCCTGCAGCTGGGCCGACAGCTCGCTGCCCTGGGCCAGTTGCCGGTTGTTCTTCTGGTGCACGGCCTGGCCGCCTGCGCTGCGGGCGCCATCCACCCAGGGGGTGTCGGGGGCCCAGAGCTGTTGCCGGAAGAAGGCGATTTCTTCGGCGGTGAGAACGTGGGGGATGTGCAGAAACATGGAGGCCGATTGTGACTCCGCCCCAGTGAAGGGGCGGAGTCGTTTCGTCAGAACATCAGCGCATCGAATGTCAGAAGCGCGTCTTGATGGACACCTGCACGGCGCGGGGTGCGCCCGGCGTGTAGAAGCCACGGTACAGGCCGTCGGCGTAGGTGCGGTCGAACAGGTTGCTCACGTTCAGCTTGAGCGTGGTCTTGTCGTCAAACGCGTACTCGGCCATGGCGTCCATCACGGCAAAGCCGCTGGCGTACACCGCACGCGAACCCTCGGGGTTCTGCTTGCTGCGGTAGGTCAGGCCAGCGCCCACGCGCAGCTTGGACGTGACGGCATAGGTGCTCCACACGCTGCCGCTGTGCTTGGGCGTGAGGCCGGGGCGGTCGCCCTGCACCTGGGCACCGCCGCCGTTGGCAGCCAGCGCCACGTTGCTGCGGTCGATCTTGGCCGAAGGAATCCAGGTGTGGTTGGCGAACACTTCCCACTGGGGCGTGAGGCGGCCAGCCAGGTTGAATTCCATGCCGGTGGCGTGGCGCTTGCCGGACAGCAGTTCTTGCGCGGCAGCGGTGTCGGGGTCGGTGTTGCGCTCGTTGTACTTCTCGCTGCGGAACACGGCCACACCCAGCAGGGCGCGGCGCTCGAACAGCTCGAACTTGCTGCCGATCTCGAAGTTGCGGCTCTTCTCGGGGTCGGTGTTGGCGGCGCGGGACGTGTTGGCGCCGGGGTTGCCGAACTGGTAGGTGTCGCCCGACGTGTTGTACGAGGTGCCGAACGACGCGTAGTACGAGACCAGCTCGCTGGGCTGGAACAGCAGGCCCACGCGCGGGCTGACCAGACTGTCTGAGCGGGAGTTGCTCAGGGCTCCGGTAGCGTTCTTGTAGGAGGCCTTGAAGTTGTCATAACGCAGGCCGCCCACCAGCTTCAGGGTGTCGTTCAGCGCCATCGTGTCCTGGAAGTACAGGCCCAGGTTGCGCGACTTGAAGGTGTTCCACTGCACGGGCGCACGGCCATCGGTTACCCAGGCGCCATCGTTGGGCGAACCCACGGTAGTGGTGGGGCGGGTGGTGGTGTTGGGGTAGTTCTGGTTGCGCTTGGCGTCGTCGTCGAAGTAGTCGACGCCTGCCAGCACGGCGTGCTTCTTACCGCCCCAGTTGAAGGTGTTGCTGTAGTCGCTTTGCACCTGCAGCACGTCGCTTTCGCCCAGGCGGCCCTTGGAGCCACGCGTCAGCACGGTGTTGCCGTTGATCTGATCGAGCGTGATGGCGCTGTTCTGAAAGCCGATGGTGCTGGCCAGCAGATCGCGCTCATACGTGCCGTAGCGCAGGCGCGTGTTCAGCTCGCCGTTGTTGTCAAAACGGTGAATGTGGCCCAGCGTGACGTGCTGCGCCGAGGTGTTGTTGTGGTCGCTGGCCAGGCCGTAGTAGTTGCGGGCTTCCAGCGGCGTGTTGATCTTGCCGTCCACCACGCGCCAAGGGTGGTTGTACAGCGGGCGGCCCTTGGATTCGAGGTAGTACAGGCCGATAGAGAACTCATCGCGCGTGCCGATGCCCCAGGCGAACGTGGGCGCAATGCCGCGCTTGTCCTGCTTGGCGCCGTAGTTGTCGAACTCCTGCACCATGGCGTTCAGCCGGAAGGCCGCGTTTTCGCCGGTCTTGAAGTTGAAGTCGCCCGTGACGCGGTGGTATTGGCCGGTGCCGTAGGTGTACGAGGCTTCGTGCTGGTCGATGAGCAGGGGGGCTTTGTTGACCTGGTTGACCACGCCACCGGTCGATCCCTTGCCAAACAGCATCGAGGCAGAACCCTTGAGCACTTCGACGCGGTCCAGGTTGAAGGTGTCGCGCTCGATCAGCGGGGCGTCCTTCATACCGTCCACATAGATGTCGCCGGCCTGGCCCAGCGAGAAGCCGCGCAGGCGCACGTCTTCTTCACCCGTTTCGCCCGACTGGAAGGTCACGCCCGCAGTGTTGCGCAGCACCTCGCGGAAGTCGTCCATGTTGCGGTCGTTCATCTGCTTTTCGGTGAACACCGTCACGGACTGGGGGATGTCCTTGATGTCCTGCTTGCCCTTGCCGACCGTGGTTTTCTTGAGCAGCAAGGTGTCTTTGCCTTGCACTTCGGCGGCTTCTTTCACCGTCACGGTGGACAGGGTGGTTTCCTGGGTGTCGGTCTGTGCCATGGCGCCCACAGAGGCGGCCAACATGAGTGCGCCCAGCGGGAGCAGGGCCTTGTCGGACGACAGGCCGCGCGGTGTGGTGGACACGAAGGAAGGAGAGGATGGTTGTGGGCGCAGCACGGAGCTGCGGCGCTGAGCGCGTGGTTTTGCCAAGATGGCCTCCGTCGGTGGGGATGTGCTGATGGCGCGCGGGGCGCCAGGCGCAGGCGAGAGGCAGTGGCTAGATCAACATGGCTGTGCTTCGACTTGCTTCTTTATGTTACATCAAATGCGGGTCATTCTCATTTGCATTGATGTTAATGCGCCACAGTCTGCCGGAGTACAGGCGAAAAAAAGCCGGCTGAGCCGGCTTCTTTGGTGCACCAGGTGCGGGGATTATTTGACGTGCTTGCCAATCAGGCCAGCCAGCTCAAACATCGAGACCTGGGGCTTGCCGAACAACTCCTTGAGCTTGGCATCGGCGTTGATGTTGCGCTTGTTGGTGGCGTCCTGCAGATTGTTGGCCTTGATGTAGACCCACAGCTTGCTGATGATCTCCGTGCGTGGCAGCGGTGCCGAGCCCACCACGGCGGCCAGCGCGGGGCTGGGCGTGAGCGCTTTCATGAAAGCAGCGTTGGGGGTGCGCTTCTTGGCGGGGGCAGCAGCCGTCTTGGCTGCGGGGGCTGTTTTTGCCGGAGCTTTTTTTGCAGTTGCCATGTTGGGTTTTCCTTGTTGGAAGTAAATTTTCACCAGCGAAAACTAGGCTTTCCCACTGGCAGGCTGATGCTACTGGGAAAAAAACGCGTTTCCAAGGGAGAAACGGCTTTTTTTGCCTCGATTTGTAGCCGTGGTGCCGCGTGCAGGCCAATAAGTTGCCCACGCTGCGCTCCTGCCTTGACAAAGCGGCCTGCGCGGGCCGCGTTTGAGGGCCTGCCCCTGGGGCTGTATGACAATGCGGGGCAACCTGCGTGGCCCGGCGCTAGGAGGCTTCGCGGCAGAAGGCATCGAAGCGAAACGCGCGAGACCGGTTTATCGCACGTTGCAGCCGATGTTCCTTCTGCCGCGCAGCCTCCTAGCCGCTTTCCCTGTTGTTCATTCCGCCTGAAAGGCTTTCGAAACATGACTGCTGCACCTTCCTCCACCCCCTTCAGCACCTGTGATTTTTGCGACGAGCACAAGGGTGATATGAGCGGGTCTTTCCGCGTTTTGCCCGCCGTTTTCCAGAGTTTTGGCGGTGTGGCCGCGTTTGCGGGCTCCGTGAGCACCGTCAAGTGCCATGAGGACAACACGCAGGTCAAGGCTGCTGTGGAGTCACCGGGTGAGGGCCGCGTGCTGGTGGTGGATGGGGGCGGATCGCTGCGCCGCGCTCTGGTGGGTGGAAATCTGGCGGCTGCCGCTGCGCGCAATGGCTGGGCCGGCCTGGTGGTGGATGGCTGCGTGCGTGACGTGGCCGAACTGAACGCGGCAGCCGTCGGCCTTCGTGCGCTGGGGTTGATGCCATTGCCCACCGAGCGCCGTGGCGAGGGGCAGCGCGATGTGGCCGTGCAGATCCAGGGGGTCTGGGTGCGGCCGGGCGACTGGCTGTATGCCGATGCGGATGGCATCGTGGTCAGCACACAGCCCTTGGCTGCGTAGCGATCGCGGTCGGGCTATCGTCACCCTGCTTGATTGTCGCGTCGGCCGACACGCAGCGCTGTGCGTGAGGGCAGGGTGGCCAGCAGCATGCTGGCCAGCGCGATGGCAAACGCCGCCCATTGCCAGCCGGTCAGTGATTCGCCCAGCACCAGCACGCCGACCAGGGCCGCGCTCACTGGCAACATGACCGAGAAGACGCCGCCCTGAGCAGCCGGCACGGCCTTGAGCCCGGTCATCCAGAGCCACACTGTCCACACGCAGGCGGCCAGCGCGTAGAACACCAGCAGCGTCCAGGTGCCCCATCCTACGGCGGCAAAGTCAAAATGCCAGGCGGCGTACAGCCCGAACGGCGTGGACAGCACAAAGCCCCACAGGTTGATGAGCGAGGTGATGCGCTTGGGGCCCAGACTGCTGGTGAGCTTCTTGCCGATCACCGTGTAAGCAGCTTCGCACACCACCGCGCCCAGCAGCAGCAAGGGCCCCAACCATGCAAGGTTTTGAGTATTTTGGGTGCCTGGCACTTGTCCAATATGCGCTGAATGCTCTTGTTTTGATAGCGAAAACAAGGCAATCCCCGCCACGGCACAGACCACGGCGGCCCAGGTGCGTGGCGCCACGCGTTCGCGCAAAAAGAGCCAGCCCATCACAGCCACCGCGGCGGGAATCGCGGCCAGGGTCACTCCGGCCGTGACCGCATCCGTGAGGCTCACGCCATAGATCATGCAGATGGTGAACAGGAAATTGCCCAGAAACGACTGCAGAAACAGCAGCCGCCGGGTTTGTGGGGCGAGGGGCGGCTCATCCACAGGTTTGCGGAGCCAATGCAGCATGGCCACTCCACCAATGCCAAAACGCATCCATGCGAGCAGGAATACCGGCAGCACGGCGGCCAGCGGTTTGGACAGCGCCACGTAGCTGCCCACCAGCGCCATGCTGAGGGCCAGGCACAGGTAGGCAAAGGGGCGGCTGGGAGTGGTGTTCACTAGACTGGTGATCGCTCAACGAAAAGGAGGTGCGCATCATGCCCGACGAAACCCCGCCCGCCAGCTCTGCACGCCATGTCTTTGTCTATGGCACCTTGCGGCGCGGCGGATCCAATGACATCACCCGCCTTCGCCCGGCGCCAAGATTCATGGGGGCCGCCCAGGTGCCTGGGGTGCTCTATCACCTGGGGGCCTATCCCGGCATGGCGTTGGGCGGGCCCCTGGGGGTGGTGCACGGGGAGGTGTATGCCATCGAGCCAGCGCTGGAAGCCGTACTGGACGAGATTGAGGACCTGGGGGCGACCCCCAGTGACGAGTATGTGAAGCGCGAGATCGTGGTTGATGTGGGCGGGCAGGGCGTGCCTTGCCTGGTCTATGAGATCAATGCCCGGTATTTAGTCTCTGCACCCCGGATTGCCGGGGGGGACTGGCTGCAAGCGCCGCCTTTGGCCGCGTTGTGAATGATGATCTTTGTTTTTTTGCAATGCGGAATTTTGATTCCTCAATGTGGAATACGATAGATGTTGCATTGCCGCATTTTTTCTCGATATGAGAAATCAATTTCTGTATTGAGAAATGCTGTGGTTAAGTTGTTGTTTTTCAAAGAGAAAATTTATCTCTTCTATAAGACATAAGAGCTTGCGCAAGTCTTATAGAAGACTTAAAGTTGTCTCCAAGGGCGGCACAAGCAGCCCGGCGTTTTCAACCAACCTCTGGAGTGATCTCATGCCCCAATCCCTCAACGAACAACTGAGCCGCGAACAGCAAATTGCCGCCCTGGAAAAAGACTGGGCGACCAACCCCCGCTGGAAGGGCGTGAAGCGCGGTTACAGCGCTGCCGACGTGGTGCGCCTGCGCGGCTCGTTGCCCATTGAGCACACGCTGGCCAAGCGCGGCGCTGAAAAGCTGTGGGACAAGATCAACGGCGGCGCCAAGAAGGGCTACGTCAACGCTTTTGGCGCCATCTCTGCCGGCCAGGCCATGCAGCAAGCCAAGGCAGGCCTCGAAGCCGTGTACCTGTCGGGTTGGCAAGTGGCCGCTGACGGCAACACCAGCGAAACCATGTATCCCGACCAGTCGCTGTATGCGTATGACTCGGTGCCCACCATGGTTCGCCGCATCAACAACACCTTCAAGCGCGCTGACGAAATCCAGTGGGGCCGTGGCATCAACCCCGGCGACAAGGAATTCATCGACTACTTCCTGCCTATCGTGGCCGATGCAGAAGCCGGTTTCGGTGGCGTGTTGAACGCGTTCGAACTGATGAAGAACATGATCCAGTCGGGCGCTGCTGGCGTTCACTTTGAAGACCAACTGGCTGCCGTGAAGAAGTGCGGCCACATGGGTGGCAAGGTGCTGGTGCCTACGCAGGAAGCCTGCGAAAAGCTGATCTCCGCACGTTTCGCGGCCGACGTGATGGGCGTGTCCACCATCGTTCTGGCCCGCACCGACGCTGAAGCAGCCAACCTGATCACGTCCGACCACGACGCCAATGACAAGCCCTTCCTGACTGGCGAGCGCACGCAAGAAGGCTTCTACCGCGTCAAGAACGGCCTGGAGCAAGCCATCAGCCGTGGCGTGGCCTACGCCCCCTACGCCGATCTGGTGTGGTGCGAAACCGGCGTGCCAGACATCGGCTTCGCCCGTGAATTTGCGCAAGCCGTGCATGCTGCCTGCCCTGGCAAGCTGCTGTCGTACAACTGCTCGCCATCGTTCAACTGGAAGAAGAACCTCAACGACAAGCAGATCGCTTCGTTCCAGGAAGACCTGTCGGCTCTGGGCTACAAGTACCAGTTCATCACGCTGGCCGGTATCCACATCAACTGGTTCAACACGTTCCAGTTCGCCCATGCATACGCTCAAGGCGAAGGCATGAAGCACTACACCGAAATGGTGCAAGAGCCAGAATTCGCAGCACGCGAAAAGGGCTACACCTTCGTGTCGCACCAGCAGGAAGTGGGCGCAGGCTACTTTGACGACGTGACCACGGTGATCCAGGGCGGCTCGTCCTCCGTGAAGGCCCTGACGGGTTCGACCGAAGAAGAGCAGTTCCACTGATCTGAAATCCCCCGTACGGGGGATGGGGATACAGCAAGAAAAAAAGCCACCCCTTGGGGTGGCTTTTTTTCTTTTCTCTTTTTCGTCTGGTGTTGGACGCATCGGGGCCGGGCGGTGCGCGCACAGGGGCTTTATGCGGTCTTTCCGGGGAGTTCGCCCCGTCAGTGCACAGTGATGGGACGGGTAATTGCCGAAACGTCGCAATCCAGTGGGCCCAGCGTCGACGAAATGGTGGCGCCGTAGGCTTGGCTTGCGGGCATGGTCAGTGTCCATTCCAGATCGTAGTAGTTGGATCCAAGGTACCGGGCGTGCGCGGTGATCAGGGGTTTTTTGTACTCGGCGCCCTGCACCCTCCAATGGGCCTGTTGTTCGATGGGGTAGTCCCTGCCGCACCGCAAGGCAACACGCACGATGGTTTCTGGCGCAGGCGGGAGGGTGAGGGTCAGGCCCTCTGCGAGTCGTGCTGGCAGGAAGGTCATGTAGTCCATCTTTTTGTTGGACAGGACATTGTTTTCTGCCTTGCCATTGACCAGCGCACCAGTGTTGCGGACTGCATAAATCGCGCTGGCGCCCACTGTGGCCATGGCCTGCAAGCCTTTGGTGAAGTCGAACCGGAGTGCATCCTGATCGTTAGCGATGAAATAAAGGGTCTGCGGAACCTGCCCCGTCGTAGCCGGAGAGGGGCAAGGCGCGTCGAGCGTCCGGTTGACGGCGTTGCCCATCACCATGGGGTCCAGGCCGATGACTTGGTCCTGGCAAATCCCTCGGCTCGACAGTCCGTCGCGCATCGCATGCAGATACTTGAATGTGTACCCCGGAATCTTGTATTCCAGGGGTTCCAGTTTGGGGAAAAACAGCGACGCGAGCAGGAGATCGTATTTGCCCCTTTTCTCGAACTGAAGGTAAAGGTTCAGATGGGCGACGACAACGAGGACCAAGGATGTTGCGGCTATGGCATTGAAGTGCCCGGTCGAAAGTGACGTTTTTTCGCTGGCGCGCGCCAAACCATAGGCCGCCAATACTGCAAGCCACGGGTGCATCACGTCCAGGTGCCAAAAAGCGCCCTGGCTTAGAAAAGCCATGGAAACGATGAACCACAGCACCGTGGTGAGCAATATCCAGCGGAGGGTGCGCTCTTTTGTTGCAAAGACGATGCCCAGCAACACCCCTCCCAGCATCAGAGTCAGGTGAAAGGCCGTCAGTGCGCCCAGTCCACTGATGGCCGGCTGGATGCTCTCAATGGCGCTGTAGGGCATCAGGAAAACGTCACGCCATTTGTCCATGTCCAACAGATTGCTGAGCCAGCCATGGCCGGAGGCCGTGGCGGCCGACGCAGGCGCGGGCGACAACAGCTTCGAGACGGCCCCTGATTGGCTCCCCCACACGGCTGTCATCCCTGCAATGAGGAGCAGGGAAGCCAGCGTTCTCCGGTTCAGGAGAACCTGGTAGTTCAGCAGTGCGTAGGCTCCCAGGCCCAGCAACAATGGCGCTGCAGAGGGGTGGATTTGTACAAGCAGGAATGCCGCCAGCGGAAGCAACAGCCCATCGTGGCGGTGTTGTTGCACAAGGCTGATGAACAACCCCAGGACCACATTGCTCAATGTCATCACCAGAGCAGGGTTCCAGGCGCTGTGGGTATAGAAAGACGCAAAGACGGGGAATGCCAGCACTGCATAGGCAAGTGCACATCTGGAACCCAACTGTGCATGGATGACGCGGAGCAGATACCAGACCGACAGCGCAAACAGAGCGCCGAATGTGATGAAGATCGCAGCCTCGGTGTCCCTGACCAGAAGGGGCAGGGCGAGCAGGTAGTAAAAACCTGGCGGCAGGTTGAAACGTTCCCCGAACAGCGGGGGACCATTGAGCGGCCATTCCTGGTGATGGATCAGTCTGCGTGCAATTTCCACGTCGCGGATCTGGTCAGGGCCGTGGAATGTAATGTCAAAGAAGTAGACCTGTATGGCCCCCAGGATGGCGACAAAGATCAGCGCTATCCAGTAGCTTGATGTTCGCTGGCGGGTCATCAAAGCGGCTGTCTGCATGTCTACCTTTTTGATCGTCTTGTTGCTGGGGGCTGCGCCCTGTTCCTCGAAGGGCAAGAGAGCCCAAGACCCATGTTGCGCCGGGTGTGATGGGCCGTTGCCAGAGCTTGTTTAGGGCATGTCCGAGGTCTTGTGCGTAAAGGTCCAGGCGTTGTTGAGAAGGAAATTGTTCAGTGCCACGGCGCCCACAGCTACAAACGCCCCCCAGCCGTACCACAGGCCCAGAAAATCCGTGAACAGCTTGATGATGAGGATGTTCAGCCCCAGGCCGATCAGCGACACGATGCAGTACCTGATCAGCGACGCCCAGTAGCTGCCAACGTATCCAAAGGTCCAGATCCTGTTCATTCCGTAGGAGATCAGCAGTGCCAGTACAAATCCTGTGGTGGTGGCAACGACCGGCCCTGTTAAGCCAAGCTCCACCAGCAGGAACAGGGTGGACATGTGCACCACGGCACCGATAACACCCACAACGCCATAGCGAAGCAGTTTGGAAAAGGAGGGCATGAGGGCAGTGGTGAATGTGAAATAGCGGTGCCGTGACCCCCGCGTGGTGGAGAAAGAAGGGTCAGTGCGCCATGGAGCGCTCAGGCGTGCGGCCTGCGTTGCCGAATCAAGGGCTGGCGGGGTTGTCGGGTTGGTTCAGAGGCAGCTTCTGGGAGACGATGTAGCGGGGTCGTTGTTTGACCTCGTCATAGATGCGCGCGAGATACTCCCCGATGATTCCGAGGCCAATCATCAGTGAGCTGCCGATGATCAGCAGCAGCAAGATGACGGTGGTAAAGCCGTTGATCGCCGCTCCCGACAACTTCATGTACACCGTGTGCATCCCCAGCATGACGGAAAATGCGAAGAAGAGCACACCAAAAATTGTGATCAGGTGCAGTGGAAAAGTGCTGAAACTTGTGACGGCAACGGCCGCAAGGCGAATCAGGCCAAAGACAGACCATCCCGAATCTCCAGCGATTCGGGGCTCCACCTCGAAGGGGATCTGCGTAGACCGGAACCCCATCCAGCTGATCATGCCGCGAAAGAAGACGTTGCGTTCTTTCATCGTGCGATACGCCTCGATGACCCGTTGATCAAGCAGTTTGTAGTCGGACGCGCCGTTCAAGTCGTGGCCGGAGAACGCCCGCAAAATAAGATAAAACAGTTTTGCCCGTGCAGCAGAGAGGCTGGATTCGTCGCCCCGGCTGGATTTGACCGCTTCCACGATGTCGAACTCGCCAGTGCGCCAAGTTTCGATCATGGTCGGGAGCAGGGAAGGAGGGTGCTGCATGTCGCCGTCCATGATGATCACCGCCTTGCCTCGTGCCGCCTCCAGGCCCGCCGACACCGCCGCTTCCTTGCCAAAATTGCGACTCAGGCGCAGACCCCGCAATCGGGCCATGGTTTGAGAGATGGCGGTAATTTCATTCCATGTGTTGTCTTTGGACCCATCATCCACCACCACGATTTCCCAGGTGGAGGCTGACACAGCCAGAAATTTCTCGACCTCCCGCAAGGTGAAGCGGATGCCGGCTTCTTCACAATAGACAGGGATGACAACGGAAATCTCAGGGTGCATAAACATTCTCATAAAGCCGATCCTGGCCGAAGATCGGCTACGAGCCAGTGTGGTGGGATGTACCGAAGTGCTGCCTTGGGGTGTGGCTGCGCAATCGGTGCTCGCGGGGTGCTGTTGTTTGACGCCCGTGTTACCGGGGCGCCTGGCTTGGTGACGCCCCAGTGCAGGACTTTCTCACATTTCGGCGCACCAGCTGTAGTTGTCAGATTGACTACCGCCAAAAATCATCGCACAGTTTTGTTCATGGGGCGGGTGTGTTCATCGTTGCTCCAATTGTGTAAGCGAAACGTCTTTGATGATGTGCGCAAGCGCGTTGTCTGGGCAATCGATCCCGAGGCGGGGGTAAAATGCCAAAAATTCCACTTACAAGAGCGAGAAAGGCAATCTGGTTATGACACCGCGAACTACATCGGAGATGTTGACTGGCCGTTAAGGCTGGCTGTTCGCGCCTGCACGAGATTGCACTCCTCATCCAGAAAGCGCGGACCCGTTCCGCGCTTTTTTGTTTCTGGGCCTGGCGCGTGCCCGCATCCATTGCACTGATTGAAAAGAAAGAGTTACTCCCATGATTCACATCACGCTTCCTGATGGCTCGCAGCGCGAATTCCCGGGTCCTGTCACGGTGGCCGAAGTTGCGGCCACTATCGGCACCGGTCTGGCCAAGGCGGCTCTGGCCGGCAAGATTGATGGCAAGGTGGTGGACACCAGTTACCAGATCACGGCCGACAGCCCACTGTCCATCATCACGGCCAAGGATGCCGATGGCCTGGAGGTCATTCGCCACTCCACAGCCCACTTGCTGGCCTATGCCGTCAAGGAGCTGTTCCCGGAAGCCCAGGTGACCATCGGCCCGGTGATCGAGAACGGTTTCTTCTACGATTTCTCGTACAAGCGCCCCTTCACGCCTGAGGACCTGGTGGCCATCGAAAAGCGCATGGCCGAACTCGCCGCCAAGGACGAGCCCGTGGTACGCCGCGTTCTGCCGCGCGACGATGCCGTGGCCTATTTCAAGGGCCTGGGCGAGCACTACAAGGCTGAGATCATTGCGAGCATCCCCAGCAATGAAGACGTGAGCCTGTACCGCGAAGGCAATTTCGAAGACCTATGCCGTGGCCCCCACGTGCCCAGCACGGGCAAGCTGAAGTTCTTCAAGCTCATGAAGGTAGCGGGCGCCTACTGGCGTGGCGACCACCGCAACGAGATGCTGCAGCGTATTTATGGCACGGCCTGGACTTCCAAAGAAGAACTGCAGCAGTACCTCACCATGCTGGAAGAGGCCGAAAAGCGCGACCACCGCAAGCTGGGTCGTGAACTGGACCTGTTCCACATGGATGAGCATTCGCCCGGCACCGTGTTCTGGCACCCCAAGGGCTGGGCTTTGTGGCAGGAGGTGGAACAGTACATGCGCCGCGTCTATCGCAATAACGGCTACCAGGAGGTGAAGGGTCCGCAGATCCTGGACAAGAGCCTGTGGGAGAAAACGGGCCACTGGGACAAGTACCGCGACAACATGTTCACGACCGAGTCGGAAAAGCGCGAGTACGCGCTCAAGCCGATGAACTGCCCCGGCCACATCCTGATCTACAAGCAGGGAATCAAGAGCTACCGCGACCTGCCATTGCGCTACGGCGAGTTCGGTGCCTGCCACCGCAATGAGCCTACGGGCGGCCTGCACGGCATCATGCGCGTGCGCGGCTTCACGCAGGATGATGGGCACATTTTCTGTACGGAAGAGCAGGTGCTGGAAGAGTGTGCTAACTACACGGCGCTGGTGCAGAAGGTCTACAAGGACTTTGGCTTTACCGACATCATCTACAAGGTGGCCACACGGCCCGAGGCACGCATTGGCACGGACGAATCGTGGGACCGCGCGGAGAAGGCGCTGATGGATGGCCTGCGCCATTCGGGTTGCGAGTTCGAGATTGCCGAAGGTGAGGGTGCGTTCTATGGTCCGAAGATCGAGTACACGCTCAAGGACGCGCTGGGCCGTCAATGGCAGTGCGGCACGATGCAGATCGACCCCAACCTTCCCGAGCGTCTGGACGCCGAATACGTGGCCGAAGACGGCAGCCGCAAGCGCCCACTGATGCTGCACCGTGCGACCGTGGGCAGCATGGAGCGGTTCATTGGGATGCTGATCGAACACTATGCGGGGGCATTCCCTGTCTGGCTCGCTCCGGTGCAGGTTGCGGTGCTCAACATCACCGACGCACAGGCCGATTACTGTCGCGAAATTGCCGCAAAGCTGCAAAAAGCACTGCCGAATCAAGACCTTAGGGTGGCGGTCGATCTGCGCAACGAAAAGATTACGTATAAAATACGTGAGCATTCGTTGCAAAAGCTGCCGTACATCCTTGTCGCGGGCGACAAGGAAAAGGCCGCAGGAGCCGTCGCAGTGCGCGGCCGGGGCAATCGTGACCTCGGCGTGATGTCTGTTGAAGCGTTCGCTGAGCTGATCGCCCAAGACATTGCCACCAAAGCCTGATTTTTAGTGAAAACATGCTTCGGCGCCTGCCATGTGTACGGTTGTAGCTACAAAGTTTGTAGTATTTTGATTGAAGGAAGATAGCCATCGCTACTGAATTTCGTGATCGTCGCCACCGTGAAGAGCGCAAGCACCGCCTGAACCGTGAAATCATGGCTCCGGAGGTCCGTCTTTCGGGTCCTGATAACGAGCCTTTGGGTGTTGTCAGTCTGATGGAAGCCCTGCGCATGGCGGGCGAGTTGGATGTGGATCTGGTGGAAATCGCCGCTACGGCGAACCCTCCAGTGTGCCGCCTCATGGACTACGGCAAGTTCAAGTACCAAGAGCAAAAGCGTGCGGCGGAAGCCAAAGCCAAGCAAACGGTCATTGAGATCAAGGAAGTCAAGTTCCGTCCGGGCACGGACGATGGCGACTACAACATCAAGATGCGCAACATCCGCCGTTTTCTGGCGGATGGCGACAAGTGCAAGATCACGCTGCGATTCCGAGGGCGCGAAATCACGCACCAAGAGCTGGGCTTGGCTTTGCTGAACCGGATTCGTGACGAATTGGCAGACAGCATCATCATCGAGCAGTTTCCCAAGCTGGAAGGCCGCCAGATGATCATGATGATTGCCCCGGGCAAGAAAAAGCCTGCTGGTGCCAAGCCAGCAGCAGAGGTTGCTCCGGCAACGGGCACCGCAGCCTGAAGTTGTGCGGGTTGGTGTGAGATTTTGAATGCTGCTCCGTCATCGGGGCAGGGTTCAAAAAGGCAGTGTTTCGGCACTGCTGAGCGAAGGGTGCGAACCCTTCGATAAAAGTGGCTCGGGGCCAACAAGTTTGCAGATCGGTTTGCAAACGCCTCGCGAGCACAAACAAAAGGAGCATTCACATGCCCAAAATGAAGACCAAGAGCAGCGCGAAAAAACGTTTCCGCGTTCGTCCCGGTGGCACCGTCAAGCGCGGTCAAGCCTTCAAACGTCACATCTTGACCAAGAAGACCACCAAGAACAAGCGCCACCTGCGTGGTGCAGTTGCTGTGCATGAGACCAACATGGGCTCGATCGCACAAATGCTGCCCAGTGCTGGCCTTTAATAACGACGAACAAGGAGTACATACATGCCTCGCGTCAAACGTGGTGTAACGGCCCGTGCCCGTCACAAGAAAGTTCTCGCCCTTGCCAAGGGCTTCCGTGGTCGCCGCGGTAATGTCTACCGTATCGCCAAACAGGCGGTAATGAAGGCTGGGCAATATGCCTACCGTGACCGCCGCACCAAGAAGCGCGTGTTCCGCCAGTTGTGGATCGCCCGTATCAACGCCGCTGCCCGTGAACTGGGCCTGACCTACAGCCAGTTCGCCAACGGCCTGAAGAAGGCATCCATCGAGATCGACCGCAAGATGCTGGCCGACCTCGCCGTGCACGACAAGGCTGCCTTTGGCAGCATCGTGAACCAAGTCAAGGCCAAGCTGGCTGCTTGAGATCACGATGAGCGGCTATCGTTCTGATAGCTGCTTGCGCAATAACAGCAAGGGCTAGAGCTTGAAAAGGCGCTAGCCCTTGTTTATTTTTCACGAGCGATAAAGAGTCGTATGAACGAGTTGGATTCCCTGGTCGAGAGCGCGACGCAACTGTTTGCCCAAAGCGCCACCCCCGCTGATCTGGAAAACGCCAAGGCGCAGTTTCTGGGCAAGTCGGGCCGCGTGACCGAGCTGATGAAGGGCATGGCGCAGCTGTCCGTCGAGGAAAAAAAATCCCGTGGCGCAGCCATCAATGTGGCCAAGCAAGCCATTGAAGCCGCACTGACCGCACGCCGCCAGGCTCTGGCCGACGCAGAATTGCAGCTTCAGCTCAAGGCCGAAGCATTGGACGTGAGCCTGCCAGGCCGCCAGCGCGGGCAGGGTGGTCTTCACCCGGTGTCCCTCACGCTCGAACGCATCCAGGGCATCTTTGGCTCCATGGGTTTTGACGTCGCCGAAGGCCCCGAGATCGAAACCGACTGGTTCAACTTTACCGCACTGAATACGCCGGAAGACCACCCTGCGCGGTCCATGCATGACACGTTTTATGTCGAGGGCGGCACTGCCACTGCCCCCAACCTGCTGCGCACGCACACCAGCCCCATGCAGATCCGCCACGCGGTGCAGCATGTCAAAAAGCACCGTGCCGCGCTGGATGCCGGCCAAGCGATGCCCGAGATCCGCGTCATTGCGCCGGGCCGCACCTACCGGGTGGACAGTGACGCCACGCACTCGCCCATGTTCCACCAGTGCGAAGGCCTGTGGGTTGGCGAAAACGTGAGTTTCAAGGATCTGAAGGTCATCTTCACGGATTTTTGCCGCACGTTCTTCGAGAGTGAAGACCTCGTGCTGCGCTTCCGTCCCAGCTTCTTCCCCTTCACGGAGCCCAGCGCCGAGATCGACATCCAGTTCCAGACGGGCCCATTGGCCGGACGTTGGCTGGAGGTGGCAGGCTCGGGCCAGGTGCACCCCAACGTGGTGCGCAACATGGGCCTCGACCCCGAAAAGTACATCGGCTTTGCCTTTGGCATGGGACCGGACCGCCTGACCATGTTGCGCTATGGCGTGAACGACCTGCGCCTGTTCTTCGACGGCGACATTCGTTTCCTGTCGCAGTTCCAATAAAGCAAAAAAGTGAGCTGCTAGCGCTTGATTTCAATGGGTTTCATCGCCTTTTGATATTGAAATAAAGAACAGACAAGCGCAAGCAGCTATTTTTTTCAGAGCAAACGCCAAAGAATCTCTTCACTATGCAATTCCCTGAGTCCTGGTTGCGCGAATTTTGCAACCCACCGCTGACCACCCAAGAACTGGCCGACACGCTGACCATGGCGGGTCTGGAAGTTGAAGAATTGCGGCCCGTGGCGCCGCCTTTCACGAAAATTGTGGTCGGCGAAATCAAGGAAGCCGTTCAGCACCCGGACGCCGACCGCTTGCGCGTGTGCCAAGTGGACGTGGGGCAGGGGGCCTTGCTGAATATCGTGTGTGGTG
Source organism: Acidovorax sp. JMULE5 (assembly GCF_013376875.1). Taxonomy (GTDB): domain Bacteria; phylum Pseudomonadota; class Gammaproteobacteria; order Burkholderiales; family Burkholderiaceae_C; genus Acidovorax; species Acidovorax facilis. Next base: position 1,550,552 of record NZ_CP035951.1, on the reverse strand, counting down.
CTCCCAACGCCCGTGTGGGCATCAAGGTGCCTTGTGCGCTGGTGGGGGCCGAACTGCCGCCGGGTGATGACGGCAAGCCGTTCCTCATCAAGGTGGGCAAGCTGCGCGGTGTGGAAAGCCAGGGCATGTTGTGCTCGGCGCGCGAACTCAAACTGTCCGAGGACCATGGCGGTTTGCTCGAACTCGATGCTTCTGCGCCGGTGGGCCAGGACATCCGTGAACACTTGAACTTGGATGACACGCTGTTCACCCTCAAGCTCACGCCCAACCTGGCGCATTGCCTTAGCGTCTATGGGATTGCGCGCGAAGTGTCTGCACTGACCGGCGTGCCGCTGCAGCAACCCTCGTTCCCCGTCGTTGCTGCCAAGCTTGCCGACCGGTTGTCGGTCAAGGTGAGCGCTCCTGACCTGTGCGGCCGCTTCTCCGGCCGCATCGTGCGCAACGTGAACACGCGGGCTGCCACGCCCCAATGGATGCTTGATCGCCTGGCCCGTTGCGGCCAGCGTGGTGTGTCGCCGTTGGTGGATATCTCCAACTACGTGATGTTTGAGCTGGGGCGCCCATCTCACATTTTTGATCTGGACAAGATCCACGGCGGCCTGGATGTGCGCTGGGGCAAGCCCGGTGAACAGCTCAAGCTGCTCAACGGCAACACCATCACCGTGGACGACAAGGTGGGTGTGATCGCCGACGACAGCCAAGTCGAGTCGCTGGCCGGCATCATGGGCGGCGACGCCACGGCAGTTTCCGACGATACCCAGCACATTTACATCGAGGCCGCCTTCTGGTGGCCCAAGGCGGTGGCAGGGCGCTCGCGCCGCTTCAACTTCTCGACCGACGCAGGCCATCGCTTTGAGCGGGGTGTGGACCCGAGCCTGACGGTAGAGCACATCGAGCGCATCACACAGCTTGTGATTGATATCTGCGGTACGCCTGACACGGTATGTGGCCCCATGGATGATCAGTCGGTGAATCTGCCGGTACCCCGGCCGGTCGCACTGCGTGTCGCACGTGCGGCCAAGGTCATCGGTATGCCCCTCACCCAGGCACAATGCGATGATGCATTGCAGCGCCTGGGGCTGCCCGTGGTGCAGGACGAGGGTACGCTCACCGTCACGCCACCATCGTTCCGTTTCGATATCACGATCGAGGAAGACCTGATCGAAGAAGTGGCCCGCATGGTGGGCTACAACAACCTCCCCACCACCCCACCGCTGGCGCCCATTACGCCCAAGTTGCCGGCAGAGGCCACGCGCAGCCCGTTTGCGGTGCGCCGTTCATTGGCAGGCCTGGGGTACCAGGAGACGATCAACTTCAGTTTTGTGGAAGAGCGTTGGGAGCACGAACTGGCCGCCAACACGCAACCCATCAAGCTGCTGAATCCCATTGCAAGCCAGATGAGCGTGATGCGCTCTACCTTGCTGGGTTCTCTGCTGCAAGTTTTGAAGTTCAATCTGGACCGCAAAGCGCAGCGTGTGCGCGTGTTCGAGCTGGGCCGCGTGTTCCTGCGCGACGCGAGTGTGCGCAACACGGACACCACCGTGGAAGGCTTTCATCAGCCTATGCGAGTGTCAGGCTTGGCGTATGGCACGAACGACACCTTGCAATGGGGCCGCAAGGAGCAGGCTATCGATTTCTTTGACGTGAAGGGCGATGTGGAGGCGCTCCTGGCGCCTGTGCAGGCCATGTTTGAGCCTGCGACCCATCCTGCCATGCACCCCGGCCGGTGTGCGCGCGTGCTGGTGAATGGGCGTGCCATAGGTTTTGTGGGCGAGTTGCACCCTCAGTGGCGCCAGTCGTGGGATTTGCCACAGGCGCCTGTGATGTTCGAGCTGGAGCTCGACGCCGTGCTGCAACGCGTAGTGCCCCAGTTCAAGTCAGTGGCCAAGCACCAGGCTGTTGAGCGTGATCTGGCCGTAGTGGTGGCCGAGCGCGTGACGCACGCCGACATCATGGGTGCGGTGGAGCAGGCCGTTCCTGATGGCATGCTGCGGTCTGCCGTGCTGTTTGACGTGTACCGACCCAAGGCACTGCGTGCCGGTGAAGAGACCCCCGCAGGTGGCCTGGCTCCCGGCGAGAAGAGCCTGGCAGTGCGTCTCACTCTGGGGCGTGACGAGGCCACGCTCACAGAGGCCGAGATCGAGGCGGCGGTGCAAGCCGTGGTCGCACAGCTGACGCAGCGTGCGGGCGCACGGCTACGGATGTGACGATGTCCAAAGGGAGTGATAAACCATGATCGAATTCGCAGTCGAAAGCCTGGAGACCCCAGCGCTGACCAAGGCGCAGCTGGCCGATCTGCTGTTCGACCAAATCGGCCTGAACAAGCGCGAGTCCAAGGACATGATCGATGCGTTCTTTGACCTGATCTCCCAGAGCCTTGTGGAGGGCAAGGATGTCAAGTTGTCGGGCTTCGGCAACTTTCAGATTCGGACCAAGGCTCCACGACCTGGTCGTAATCCGCGCACGGGCGAGGCCATTCCGATCAAAGCACGCCGGGTAGTGACGTTTCATGCCAGCAGCAAGCTCAAGGAGCAGATCCAGACGGCCGCTGCCTCGTGAATTTGTGCGCTTTTTGTGACCAGAATGTTGCCGATGGCTGGCGGTCTGTGCGCGTCTGCAGTACGCTAGTCGGCTGTTCGGTTTGATTCCACAACCCATGGGCACCCCGCTTCCTTCCATCCCTGCCAAGCGCTACTTCACGATTGGTGAGGTCGCGGAGTTGTGTGGCGTCAAGCCCCATGTGTTGCGCTATTGGGAGCAGGAGTTCACGCAGTTGCGTCCCATGAAGCGGCGCGGCAATCGGCGCTACTACCAGCACCATGAGGTGTTGATGATCCGCCGCATCCGCGACCTGCTGTACGACCAGGGGTTCACGATCAGTGGTGCACGCAATCGTCTTCAGGAGCTTGCGCATCCGGCCCGCGATGATTCCGGAACCGACGCTGCATTGAATGGTGATGGCCTGGATTCTCAGATGCCCAGCATGCTGGTGGATAGCGCGCGTGACCTTTCCATCGAGGCGATGGGGTTCACCCTGGACTCCAATGCGGTGCGCAAAGAATTATTTGAGATTCGTGCGCTGCTTTCTCTGAACTGAGGTTTTTTGTGCATATAATCTAAGTCTTGTCGGCGTGTAGCGCAGCCTGGTAGCGCACTTGCATGGGGTGCAAGGGGTCGCGAGTTCGAATCCCGCCACGCCGACCATTGATAGCAAAAGCCCAGAACCGAAAGGTTCTGGGCTTTTTTGCTTGAGAGGGCGCTCAGAGGTATCCCTGAATGATTTGTGCCATGCCTCCTGACCGCTGCGCTCTTAGGGCTTGTTGTGCGGATTGGCCGCCAGGGAGCGCACAGTGTGCTGATCGAAAACAGGTGATGGCCCGCCGGGGCGGAGGACTTTCATGATCGACGGACTTGTGGCCGGAAGGCTTTATGGTGACTCCGAGCAGCGGACCGACAAGGCTGGAAAGCCTTTCACTGTGGCCAAGGTGCGTGCAAACACGGCGGATGGCGAGTTGCTTTTTGTGAATGTGATTGCGTTTGAGGCGGGTGTTTGCGCTGCCATTCATCACCTGCGCGATGGGGATTCACTCGCGCTTTCGGGCAGCATCACACCGAGAGTCTGGACGGACAAGCAGGGCAACACCCGGCCTGCATTGGACATGGTGGCGCACCGTCTGCTTGCGCTCCACGGAGATTGAAACAGGACGCTGCTGAGTGGCGGACCTGAAGCGGGGCAACGGTGTATCCCTGTGGGTTTGGGCAACCGGCTTCAGGCGCTTGTGGGGCACCGCAGATATCAAGTCGGGCTTTGTGGCGTGGATGTGGTTTTTATAAATCCCAGCGCTTTGAGTTCTTCTTCGTCCAGATGCAGCTCCGTCAATTCCGGTTGCCGTGCCTCCACGGCACGCCTGCGTTCGTAGTTGCTGGGAGGGCCTTTTTCTGTTTGTCGGCGGTCCTGCCCGTTGCGTCTGTCGGTGTTGACTCTCCGGTCGGTGTTCATACTGGTGCTCATGCTGGTGGGGTCATGGGTATTGATGGGGGCTGGGGCTGTCGGTGCTTCATGAATGTGATGCTCGGTGGTTGCCAGTCGCCTCCGTCCTGCCGTGCCAGTCTGCCGGAGCTCGCTTTGTTTGGAAATGAAAAGATGACCGCAAGGCAAGGTGGGTTGCAAGGGTGACACTGCAGATGCTTTGGTGAATCGGAAGATTCCAAAGTGTCCACCGCCCAAGCCTTTGCCAAAGCCTGGCGACTCCAGTCCTTGCAGCTCGCTACCGGTATGGGTGATTGCCCTGATTTGGTGAGGTGCTGCACTGCATTGATGCATTCCGCCACCGGGCGGTACTCCAGAGAACGATCCGGTCAGCCCTACCTGGTCCGCCCACAGGGGCTTGGCATGGCCTCGGATGGTGCGGCATGAATATTGCGATCCCCTTCCGTGTCTGCTGGTGAAGCTGCCTGCGGACTGATCGATACCCTCCGCTAATGATGGCGGAACACCCGAGCGAGTTGCGGCTTTTTTTGCAGTCGCCCGCTTGGTAGTTCCAACCCACGCCCGTGGTTCCGCGGAGGGTGTGCTGTGCCGCTGGCATGGCACATCCTGCACCCCTCGAAACGGTTCCCCGGGTTCTTGCAGGATGAGCAAGCATGAAAATCGTTCTCATTGGCCACGGCATGGTCGGCCACAAGTTCCTCGAAAGTCTGGCCGAAACCGGCATGACTGGTGTCGAGGTCACCGTGCTGTGCGAGGAGCCGCGCCCTGCCTACGACCGGGTGCACCTGTCGGCCTTCTTCAGTGGCACCTCGGCCGACGAACTTTCTTTGGTCGAACCCGGCTTCTTCGAGCGCACCGGCTTCACGTTGCGCTTGGCTGCGCGCGCTGCATCGGTGGACCGTCGCATCCGCACCGTGACCACGGCGGATGGCGAAGTGCTCACCTACGACAAGCTGGTGTTGGCCACCGGCTCCAATCCCTTCGTGCCCCAGGTGTCCGGACGCGACCGCGATCACTGCTTTGTCTACCGCACCATAGAGGACCTGGAGGCCATGCAGGCCTCGGGTGCCAAATCGAAGACCGGCGTGGTCGTGGGCGGGGGGCTGCTGGGCCTGGAATGCGCGAAGGCGCTGCGCGACATGGGCCTCGAAACCCATGTGGTCGAGTTCGCTCCCAGGCTCATGGCTGTTCAGGTGGATGAGGGCGGTGGCCGCGTGCTGCGCGCCAAGATCGAAGAACTGGGCGTGCAGGTGCACACCGGCCGCAATACGCAGGAGATCACCGATGGCGCCCGCGCACGCCACCGCATGGTGTTTGCTGACGGCACCTGGCTGGAGACCGACATGATCGTGTTCTCCGCTGGCATCCGCCCACGTGACGAACTGGCGCGCCAGAGCCTGCTGGCCATTGGCCCGCGCGGCGGCGTGGCCATTGACAGTGCCTGCCGTACCAGCGACCACGATGTCTACGCCATCGGCGAATGCGCCTCGTGGAACGAACAGACCTTCGGCTTGGTCGCGCCCGGCTACGACATGGCGCGTGTGGCCGCCCGCCACATCGCGGGTGAGACCGACGCGGCTTTCGTCGGTGCGGACATGAGCACCAAGCTCAAGCTCATGGGCGTGGACGTAGCCAGCATTGGCGACGCGCATGGGAAAACGCCGCACAGCCGCACCTGCCAGTACGTGGACGAGCGTCGCCAGGTCTACAAAAAGATCGTCATCAGCGAGGATGGCAAGCAGCTGCTGGGCGCCGTGCTGATCGGCGATGCCTCCGAATACGGCACGTTGCTGCAGATGGCCCTGAACGGCATCACGCTGCCCGATGACCCCGAGTTCCTGATCTTTCCGTCCAGCGACGGCAAGGCCAAGCCCGGACTGGGTGTGGAGGCGTTGCCTGACACGGCGCAGATATGCTCGTGCAACAACGTCACCAAGGGTGGCATCTGCGAGGCCGTGGGCAATGGGGCGTGCACCATTGCCGAGATGAAGGCCTGCACCAAGGCTGGTGCCACCTGCGGCGGCTGCGTGCCCCTGGTCACCCAGGTCATGAAGGCGGAAATGGCGCGCCGTGGCATGGCCGTGAACAACCACATCTGCGAGCACTTCGCTTACTCGCGCCAGGAGATCTACCACCTGGTGCGTGTGGGCCAGATCAAGAGCTTCGAGGACCTGCTGGCAAAGCATGGCAAGGGCATGGGCTGCGATATCTGCAAGCCCGTGGCGGCCAGTGTGTTCGCCTCGTGCTGGAACGAGTTTGTGCTCAAGAAGGAGCTGGCCAGCCTGCAGGACAGCAACGACTACTTCCTGGGCAACATCCAGAAGGACGGCACCTACTCGGTGGTGCCGCGCATGCCCGGTGGCGAAGTCACACCCGACGGCCTGATCGCCGTGGGCCAGGTGGCCAAGAAATATGGGCTGTACACCAAGGTCACGGGCGGTGCGCGCGTGGACATGTTTGGTGCGCGGGTGGAGCAGTTGCCGTTGATTTGGGAAGAGCTGATCGCCGCTGGTTTTGAATCCGGCCACGCCTACGGCAAGTCGCTGCGCACCGTGAAGAGCTGTGTGGGCTCCACGTGGTGCCGCTACGGAGTGCAGGACAGCGTGGGCTTGGCCGTGGAACTGGAGAACCGTTACAAGGGCCTGCGTGCCCCGCACAAGATCAAGTTCGGTGTGTCGGGCTGTACGCGCGAATGCGCCGAGGCGCAGGGCAAGGACATTGGCATCATTGCCACCGAAAAGGGATGGAACCTCTACATCTGCGGCAACGGTGGCATGAAGCCACGCCACGCCGAGCTGTTTGCCTCCGACCTGACGAAGGAGGAACTGGTGCGCATGATCGACCGCGTGCTGATGTTCTACGTGCGCACGGCAGACCGGTTGCAGCGCACAAGCATCTGGCGCGAAAACCTCGAAGGGGGCCTCGACTACCTCAAGGACGTGCTGCAAAAAGACAGCCTGGGCCTGTGCGCCGAGCTTGAATCGCAGATGCAAAACGTGGTGAATACCTACCAGTGCGAGTGGAAGGCGGCCGTGACCGACCCCGAGACGCGCAAGCGCTTCCGCTCGTTCGTGAACAGCGACCAAGCCGATGAGAACGTGCTCTTCGTCGAAGAGCGCGGCCAGATCCGCCCAGCGCGCGCCGATGAGCGTGGCCCTGCGTCGGCCAGAGTGATCCCCATCCGCCAGGCGGCCTGAAAGGAATAGACCATGAGTGCACTCCCCCTGAACAGCACCGATTCCCTCGATTGGACCGACATCTGTGCGGTGGATGACATCCTCCCCAACACAGGCGTCTGCGCCCTGGTCGCCGATCTCCACGTGGCGGTTTTTCGCACTGGCAGCGACCAGTTCTTCGCCATTGACAACGTGGATCCCAAGTCGGGCGCCAGCGTGCTGTCGCGCGGGCTGATCGGCAGCCTGAGTGGCCGCGTGGTGGTGGCTTCACCGCTGTACAAGAACCACTTTGACCTGCAGACCGGCGAATGCCTGGAAATGCCGGAGCATTCGGTTCGCACCTACAGCGTGCGTGCCGTACGTGGTCGTGTCAGCGTGGCCGGCGCGCCGGCAGCCTGACACAATCGCATCCACGTCGCGGCACTCCGGCTGCGCTCTACACAACCCAGGAAACCTGCATGCCCGACCTCGCGGCGCCCTTGTCCGTATCGAACCTTGTCCTGCGTTCCAAGCAACTGGAGATTGATGCTGTGCGCCATCTGGCCAGTCGGGCTGAACTGGTGGATGTGATCGGGCAACTGATCCAGGGCCTGCAGCGCGAGCGGGGCGCGTCAGGGGCCTTCCTGGCCTCCAAGGCACAGCGTTTTGCCGACATGCGCCTGCGGGTCGTCGAAGAGGTGGGCCCCTTGGAGGCCCGGCTGCGTGAAGTGTTTGCTCAGCACATCGAGCCTGCACAGGGCGCCACTGCCAAGGCGCTGTCGCTGATGGCATGGGCGCTGCTCGGGATGGAGTCGTTGCCAGCGCTGCGCACCCAGATCGAGCGCCAGGCGATGACGGCCAACGATTCTGTTGCCGCGTACAGCCACCTCATTGCAGGGCTGATCGAGCTGGTTTTCCATGTGGCCGATGCGGCGGGTTTGCCCAGCGTGTCTCGCCTGCTGGTGGCGTTGCTGCACCTCGTGCAAGCGGAGGAAGAGGCGGGCCAGGAGCGGGCCTTGGGGGCCTTGCTGTATGCCTCCGGCCGCAGCAACGAGGCGCACCAGCAGCGTGTGATTCACCTCATCGATGCGCAGGAGCGTAGCCTGCGTGTCTTCGCCGAGTTTGCCGAGCCAGAACTGCGCGTGCGATGGGAGCAACAACAGCTATCTCCCGCTGTGGCCAAGTTGGAGCGCTTGCGCCGAACGCTGTGTGTGGCCCGGCCAGACGCTGCGCTGGACGGCGATCTCAGTGACATCTGGTTCGACGTTTGTTCCGAGCGCATCAATGCGCTGTGGCACCTCCAAGTCGATCTCGTCAAACGCTTGCGGGCGGACTGCGAGGCGCGCATCCTCGAAGCGCAGCAAGATCTTCAGGACTCCAAAGGCCTGCTGCGCGGACTGCGCGACAACCCACCGCAGCGTACGCATGCTGTAGATCGTTTTTTTGACATGGCACTGGCGCCTACTGCGGTGCCAGCACCGCCGGGTGGCGCCCAGGTGGGTGAGCCCGCATCCCTCGTGGAGCTGCTGCAGACCCAGACGGCCCGCATGGCCAGCATGGAGGCAGAGCTGGATGCTGCGCGCCGCACACTCAACGAGCGCAAGGTCATAGAGCGCGCAAAGGGGGTGCTGATGGCCCGGCTTGGCATGAACGAGGAGGTCGCCTTCAGGGTGTTGCAAAAAACCTCGATGGACCAGAATCGCCGCCTGCTGGAGGTGGCCGAGGCCACGTTGTCGCTGCCGGACCTCGCATTCGCGCAACAGGGGCAGAGGGATCCCAAGCCCTGACCTTGGCTGGGCGCAGGATGGTCGCGAGCCCTGCCTGGTCTTGTCGGTGGCGTTGCTGGCCTGTGTCACAACGTTTGCGTCACGATGGAGTGCAACAAGGATTTGCGCAGCAATCTTATGCAAAAAGCCCCTGACTCTTGCGAATCAGGGGCTTTCATTTTGGTGCCGGAGAGATGAATCGAACACCCGACCTTCTCATTACGAATGATGTGATCGAAGTGTTGATGTGTGTTCGCTGATGTTGTGTTATCCATATAAATCAATATCTTACGTGGGTGGGAAGCAGTGTGTGCTTGGCGCAGCGTTGATCAGAATGCATCAAAATTCACCGTTCGAGTCTGTAAAATGTCTGTAAATTATTTCGGACGACGACCCCATGGCACGACCCAGCAAAAACGCGCTCATCGACTTCAGCGCCCCCCAGGACCTGACCCACGGCCTACTTGAGCGTGCGGCGTGCCCACAAGGCAAGAAGTTTGTTCTAGTCAAGGACGCGGAAAAGAAAGGGCTGCGCCTCAGAGTAACAGCTGCTGGGGGAAAGCACTGGCAATTTGAGACCAGGGTCAAGGGCAGACTATTCACACGCGCTCTTGGTGAGTGGCCCACCATATCGATAGCTGATGCCCGTGCGGAAGCGCACCGTCTTCGTGGGCTCACCGAGCAAGGGGTCGATCCCAGGATTGGTGAAGCCGAGGACGCAGCCCTGCGAGCAAAAGCCCTCCAGAACGAAACGGCGCAGGCTGTGGCTCGGTCGATATTGGTGGGCGATGTCTGGCCGCTTTACTTGACGCAGGGCAAGCCCAAACGCAAAGAAGGGTGGAAGCCTCGGTACCTTGACGATCTTCATGCAATGGTGGCTCCCGGTGGAGTGAAGAAGAAGCGCGGCCCTGGCTTGACCAAGCCGGGGCCTTTGCACCCGCTCATGGGCCTCCCCCTAGCATCTATTGATGAAGATGTGCTCCAGGTTTGGTACGAGCAAGAGGCGCTACGAGGGCGTCACCAGGCAGCCCGAGCTTTGATGATGTTCCGGGGCTTCGTTCGTTGGTGCTCAGCACGCCCTGACTTCCGCCGGCTTGTGAATCGTGATGCAGGTCGGTCAGCTGCAATACTGGAAAACCTCCCTCCAGTTACGCGTCGTACGGATGTGCTCGGTGCCGCGCAGGTGGCACCATGGTGGTCTGCGGTGGAACAGCTGCCCAACCGAACAGCGGCTAGATACCTCCAGGCACTGCTGTTGTCGGGCGTGCGCAAGGAGGCGGTCGCCGCACTCAAGTGGGCAGATGTGGATTTCCGCTGGCAAAAGGTCACTTTCGCAGACAAGGTTGGCAAGCCAAAGACCCTCCCGCTGACGCCATATTTGGCCAAACTACTGAGCGCTCTGCCAAAAGTTAACGAATACATCTTCGCAAGCACCGGAAAGCGTGGGCATATCGTGGATGCAAGAGCAAGCCTTGCAAAAGCTCTGAAGACTGCTGAGATTAGCCACCTTACGCCCCATGGCCTGCGGAGAGCGTATAAGCAGCGTGGACGCAGCGTCGCCCCCCACGGGGCCGTTGATCAGATGCAGTTGCACCAACCTTCAGGGACGGCGGATGGCTATGCCATCTTGCCGCTCGACGATTTGAGGCCGTTCGCTGTGACCATCGAAACCCATATTCTCAAGCTCGCGGGTGTAGAGGTTGCCGGTCCAGTATCGGGAGGCCCGCCGCTCATAGGGTGATCGAGATGACGTTTGCGCAGCAATGTGATCCGGGCCGCGGGACGTGGCTGTTGTGGTCGGCGCGACGATGAACTCCGACTGAATAGTTCTAGCTCGAACACTAATGCTGTGCGCTGTATATTGGCCACGGGCAACCCTTAATGGAGCTTCACTTGCATATCACCAACTTGCGCAAGATTGGCGATTCAGTCATGTTGACGATCCCGCCAGCGTTTCTCGACCAACTGAAGTTGGTCGCAGGCGCGAGCGTGGAGGTCACCATCGACCATGGCCATCTAATCATCAAACCCCACGCCCCTCGCTACACGCTGGAGGAACTTATCGCTGCTACCGATCCTGCAGCATTGGCGGCCGACAAGGAGGACATCTGGATGACCGGTGGGCCCGTAGGGAAAGAGTTGCTTTGAACTCTGGTGAACGGTTCAATTTTTCATGAGCACCCCACAGACTGGCCCTGAAGCCCGCGTAGCGGTGCTTGTTGATTGCGACAACACGTCGCCAGAGATCCTCGAATATGCCCTTCGTGTGGTCGCCCAGTTTGGTAGGGTGGTGCTACGCCGCGGATATGGCAACCACACAACCCTGGCGAACAAATGGCAGGAGGCTCTGGTCCGTCTTGCCTTCACGCCGTGCCTGCAATACCAATACGCAGCTGGGAAAAACACATCGGACATCGCCCTAGCACTCGATGCCATGGAAGCTATGTTCGATCAGAGAGCCGACACGTACTGCCTGGTCACGAGCGACTCAGATTTTGCTTACCTTTGCCGAAAGTTGCGTGAGCGCGGCGCGACCGTTTGCATTGTCGGCGAACCGAAGACTCCTGACGCGCTGCGTAATGCCAGCGATCAGTTCTTCGAGTGGACACGATCGGAACCGCCGACGCTACAAGGTGCGGATCAAACTGTTCCAGAAGCCATTGAGGTTTCGTCTAGTGGTAGCCAGCTATCTAAAGCAGAACAGCCTAAGGCCGCCGTGAAACGTAGGCCGCGTTTTGTTGTGGAAGCTGTAACTCTTTTGGCCAGCGACACGTCGGATGGCAAAGTACACCTCGTCCCCCTGGGACAATACCTCAAACGGATGGACCCAGCGTTTTCTCCAAAGATCTACGGCCACTCAGGCTTGGTGGACATGCTGCGCACCTACGACTTGCTGGCTGTCCAGCAAGAAGTGGGTGGGCATTGGACTGTGCGCTTGGCCTCTTTGCCTGCGCTTGATACTGTCGCAGCGTTATCTATTGGCACCGAGGGACGATCCTCCTGATCCCTCAAAATCTCGGAACTGATGAGTGATCGGGTCGTTGCTTTGTCGCCCGACTCGGCGGCACCATATTTGCCGTGGACGACCCGCTTTGACTCACCGGGCACTGACTGGTGCGGCGAACCAGGTCGGGATAGAACAGATGCTTGGTGGCATAGTGCATTGCGATCTTGGGAGGAAAATGGCGCGAATCCGACGGCTGGAAATCCGCAACTTCCGCTCAATCAAGACGCTCGATTGGGCGCCTTCACCCGGCATTAACTGCCTAATCGGTCCAGGCGACAGTGGCAAGTCAACCATCCTTGACGCCATTGATCTCTGTCTGGGCGCGCGGCGCAGCATTGGCATCGCCGACACGGACTTCTATGGGCTTGTCGTCACCGAGCCCATCGTCATCACGGTGACCGTGGGTGGCCTGTCAGACGAGCTGCTAAGTCTGGAAGCCTATGGCGAGTTTCTGCGGGGGCATGACGCAACGACAGGGCAGATTGAGCCGGAACCCAGGGCCGACATCGAGACCGCATTGACTCTACGCCTCGAGATCGGCTCTGACCTGGAACCGTCGTGGCTTCTGTACTCAGAGAGGGCGCAAGAGCAAGGCCTGGAACGTGGGCTCGCCTGGAAGCATCGCACCGCGCTGGCGCCGGCGCGCATCGGCAACTACACCAGCACTCATCTATCTTGGAGCCGTAGCTCCGTGCTCAACCGGCTGACTGACGAACGCCCCGATCTTGGCGCCGAGTTGGCTCGTGCAGCACGGGACGCGAGGACAGGGTTCGGCAACCAGGCGGGAGCCCAACTGGCCGAGACCCTCCAGGTCGTGACGCGTACCGCCACCACGCTGGGCGTGCCGGTGGGCCGGGCCCAAGCGATGCTGGACGCGCACGCGGTCTCCATTGGAGATGGTGCGATCGCACTGCACAGTGAAGCCGGCATCCCGCTGCGCTCGCTGGGAACGGGATCGGCACGTCTGCTGATGGCGGGACTGCAGCGCGAGGCCGCTCAAGCAGCGACCATTGCCCTCGTGGACGAAGTCGAGTTCGGCCTGGAACCCCACCGGCTCAAGCGCCTGCTCGATTCCCTAGGTGCCAAGGACGCAAACCTGCCCCTGCAGGCATTCATGACGACGCACTCGCCAGTTGCATTGCGCGAACTATCCGGCAACCAGCTGTTCATCGTCCGGCGCGAGGGTGATGGCCATGTCGTGCGCCCTGCGGGCGTAGCGGATCACGTACAAAGCATTCTGCGCACGGATCCAGAGGCTTTCCTTGCGAAGTCGATCCTGGTCTGCGAAGGGGCCAGCGAGATCGGACTGGCGCGAGGCCTCGACCAATACGGCGTGGAGGATCACAACCGGACGTCGTTCTTCGCGCTCGGCGGCGCGTACGTCAACGCAGGCGGTAGCACACCGGACCAGTGTCTGGACAAGGCGCTCGCCTTGCGCCGGTTGGGCTACAACGTGACTGCATTCATCGATGCAGACAAGCCGCCGACACCGGCGCTCCTTGCGACCCTCGCCGCCGAGGGTGTTGGTCTCCTCACCTGGCGGGCAGGCCGCGCGTTGGAGGATGAACTGTTCATCAGCATGGCGGACGCAGCGATCGACTCCCTGCTCGGCTACGCCATCGAACGCATTGGTCGAGATGATGTGGCCGAGCACATTCGGTCCAAGTCCGAAGGTCAGCGGACCCTCGAAGCCATCGAGGCTGAGAGAGCAGCGCCGGGGAGCTATTCGCCGGCGACACGCGAGCTCCTGGGACGTGCGGCGCGGGTCAGCAAGAACGGCTGGTTCAAGTCCGTGTCTGCATATCAGCATGTCGGTCGCACTATCGTGGGTCCGCAGTGCGAAAACTCGGAGGCCGGATTTCTTGAGGTGTTGAACCGGCTGTGGGGTTGGACCCATGCCGCCTGAACTCGATCTGACCGCGGTCGCTCGCGGATCGGTCACTGCGCCGGCGGGCTGCGGCAAGACGCAGCTCATCGCCGATACGCTGGCGGCGCACGCTGGCAGCAAGCCCATTCTGGTCTTGACCCACACCAATGCCGGTGTCGCGGCATTGCGGGCTCGCATGGTCAGGGCGGCCATCCCCAGCTCGGCCTACCGGATATCGACGATCGATGGCTTCGCGATGCGACTCGCCGGGAAGTTTCCGCTGCGCTGTGGCCTTCCTGCCCAGACGCTGGAACTCGCAAATCCAGGCCAGGACTATCCGGCTATTCGAGAGGCCGCAGCAAACCTGCTGCAAGCCGGACACATCAACGCGCCGCTTCGGGCTACCTACGCAAGGCTGCTGGTTGATGAATACCAGGACTGTAATGCGGCACAACATCGACTTGTAGCCTGGGCTGCGCAGACGCTGCCAACGTGCGTGCTCGGTGATCCCATGCAGGCGATCTTCGGGTTCGGTGCCAATCGCCTGGTCAACTGGCAAGTCGATGTCCAAGCGCAGTTTCCTTCCGTCGGCATGCTGCAGACACCTTGGCGCTGGCGGCTGGCTGGCACCGAGGAGTTGGGGCAATGGCTGCTGAACGCGCGGGCAGTGCTCCAAGCCGGACAGCCTGTAGACCTGCAGGGGGCGCCAGCCGAAGTGCAATGGGTGCAACTCGCCGCGGCGACGGCCGAAGAGCAGCGCCGGGCAGCAGCAAGGACGCGCGGGCGCAACGCGCAGGACAGCGTGCTCATCATCGGAGACGCGATGAATGTCCGTGGGCGCTACCAGCTGACCAGCCAGACACCTGGCGCGACGGTTGTGGAGCGCGTGGACCTTGTGGAGCTCATCCAGTTCGCACGAGTCTTTGACCTAGCAGGTGCCAATCCGCTGGGGCAAGTGGTCGAGTTTGCCGCTTGCCTGATGACCGGCGTGGGGGCGGCCGCGCTACTGGAGCGTGTGCGCGTTCTGCGGCATGGCAGGCCTCGCAGTCCACCGTCACCGATCGAGGCTGCAGCCCTGGCGTTTGCTCAGGGTCCCAGCTTCGCGGAGGCTTCTCGTTTGCTGCAGGCCTTCGCTCGGCAGCCGGGCACTCATGTATACCGTCCCGAAGTGCTGAGCTGCTGCCAGGCTGCCATGCACGTCGCCGCTCGTGGCACTTGCACGTTTCACGCGGCAGCACTTCAAGCGCGCGAGCGTCACCGTCATATGAGCCGGCCGGTTGCTCGACGGTCAGTTGGCAGCACCTTGTTGCTCAAAGGACTGGAGGCAGATGTTGCGGTTGTGCTTGAGCCACAGGCGATGAGCGCTGCACACCTGTATGTTGCGCTGACGCGAGGCGCGCGGCAAATCGTGGTTTGCTCGGCTACCAGCATGCTTATGCCACGCCCGGGCACTTAAAGCCGCGGGCTCCTTCTTCGCAGCATCTATTCGGCATCGGTGTAGCCCCAATCGCCTATGTCATCGGACTCTTCATCGTCCCAGCCGCCGAAGGGACTGATCAATCCGGCTTTATAGAGCCCCGCTTCATAGGTGCGCGTCTTCAGACCCTCCAGGGCATTCCGCATGCCGATCACAGTACCGATGATGTGCAGCTTGCCCCCGTCCGCGCGCTTTAACGTCTTGACCTGCACGAGGCTGCCGATGTACTGCACGCCGCGCAGCCAGCCGGTCCACGCCGAATTCGAGGTTGCCTCTCGGCGGTCGAAATCGAAAGTGATCTCTACACGGTTGGCTGATCGCCGTGCGCGGACAGCCTGCATGTTCGCTGGCGCTTGCAGAATGTCTGCGAAGATGTGGCGTCCCTGAACATAGATAAGGTCGCCCGGGAGCACGGCCGCCTTCAAGGGGCCACGATCCAGATCGTCGGAAATGTTCCTTACGGCCGTGCAGCTGAGCAGCTCATAGAGCATCGCCTTGGCGTACCGATAGAGTGCCATGCGATGCAAGCCGTCGTAGATGTAGCCGCCGTCTGGCGCTGTCGCGGTGATGTCGCCGTCCTCGTTGCACACTCCGGCGCGCTCGGCCTGTACTCGCCCCGGCAAGCCGGCGAGATCGACACCGTTCGCGCGTGCAAGCTCGGCCAGGCGCAGGTGATTGAAGTAGTTCCACTGATCGGACTGCAGCTGCGTGCCCATCTGGATCGCTTGTGCGTCGTCACGCCCAGCCTGTTCTTCCCAACGCCGCTTGACGTCGCGCAGCCGAGCAGCGTTCAATGAGATCTGCAGATCGTGCGTCGAGTGGGCTTCACCGTGGTGCTCGGCGCACAACACGGCTAGGTTCCCCGCCGTGTGGTCATGAGTCTTCGCCCAAGGCTCGATGTGATGCACGATAACTGGCCGATCTGGAGTGCGGCAGACACAGCAGGCCCACCGGTTTGCATACAGCACCTGATTCAGGACGTCGGATGGGATCGCGGGCCTGGCCCCGGCGCGCAGATTTTTCATGACCGCGTCGGAAACTCCCAGCGCGCTCAGTTCCTTATTAGTCGCGGTTTGAAGCTTGGCAGCAGTCCAACCGCGGGCGCGTAAGTGAGCGGCCTGGTCGCTTGGCATGCCGCGCGCGATCAGCGCAATATCGGTCCGGTTTCCATTCATATTGAGAACTATATGAGAGCAGTAGGCTAGATGCCAGCCATGCTGGGCATCCGCACGAGGGACAGCCTTCGACACGTCAATTCCAACCAAGCCGTACGGTATGCTCAATCAAACAAGTATGGAGAGAGTATGGACTTCAGAGGGCGTCGTGTTGTAGCGCATAACGTTTGGCCAGTCGCCACAGAGTTTCGGGCAGAAGCCGAGTTCAAGGACAAGATCGCTTCCGAGAACGGCCTGGCTCCGTTCAAGACGATTGCCCTCGCCGCCAACTCGAGCCCGCCCTACCAGCGGTGCGTTGGTCACTTGATCGACGGTTTGGACGCTATGCCGAACCGGCCCGATTACCTGTTCGATCATTGCGTCAAGGTGATGGATCTCGCCCAGAGGCACCTGGCGCAGGGGAAGGGTCTGCGTGGCGTGATGGAGAGCCTGCCTGCTGCCTTGCTCGCACAGGACTCGACTTCATGGAACGAAATCGCCAAGCAGATGGGCCAAGCCATCCCGCGTGTCACCGTGGATTTCCTAGCAAAGCGTCTTCTGCAGGCTTATCTTGGCCAGGGTGAGAAGCCTAACCAGCTTAGAGATCGGGCTGAGACCGCGATGGGGCAGGTGCTCTACAACGCCTTTTGCAAGAAGTATTCGACCGACTCCAGCGGAAATACGCTGCAAGACTTCGGCGTCAACATTCCTAGGGCCGGATCTTTTTTGCGCCTGTACCTCTCAGGTGAGCTCGGCACCCGCAAAAAGAAGGCGTCCGCAGCAGTTCTCAACTTGACCACCAACGCAATACCGGTCCTGACACGGATGCAGGTCATCCTCTCTCTACTCCTCTTCACGGTCCGCAATGAGCGCGCGCATGGAGCTGTGATCAGTCCCTTCCGAACCAGCAAAGCCAACTTGGAACGGTATGAAAGCTACTACTACCTCATGCTCGCAGCGTACGTTTTCGCGCTGGGGACCTTGGTCTTGCGTTTCCCTGGCAAGAGCGTGACCTCGCCTGCCATCCTGGCCGGGTGCCTCGAGAATTTAGCGTTGCAGCATTCGTTCTTCGCGCTCAAGTGACCTGAGCTTGCTAACGGCGTACGACCTCCCCCATCGAGGACTGTTGGAGCTGTTCTACGCGACAGTTCATTCGATTTGAATGCTAAGGGCCTCTGGCAAAGTCTGACGTGCCACACGTCTACCTGCGTGATTCATAAGCGAGCATCCCGCTTCGCGCGCGTAGACGCTGTCGGAGTTATTTGTCCTGAGCGTCTGTAATCAGCCTCAAGCGGTCGGGACACACAGTGCGCACCGTGACTTCCCAAAAGTGAGCATGGCTCGGTGACGCCGCCGCACTTGGTCAGAACCACGCCCAAATGCGGCGCAGCAATGCAGGCGCCGGTCGGGCGGGACGGAATACGTAGCGGGATGGTTTGTGCATGGCCTTCTCGTTGTCGATTTTTTCGATACTGTACAAAACATCAGTATTATGCGCAAGAGCACCACGCGGCTCCCCCATCTCGCCCAAGGCGTCAGAATTGACGCGCTAGCATTCTCTGCACCACCTAATGTCCTCCGCCCTCGCACCCACCGAACTCCGGGGCTTCATCCTCACACGCCATTGGCGCGATCTCCCAGACGGCACCGAGATCGAATACTGGCTGTCCACCGACGAGGGGCCGAAGAAGGTGTTTCTGACACAGCAGACCTCGGTTGCCTTCCTGCCGGCCCGCCATCGGGCTGCAGCACAGGCCCCACTGGCGAGCCAGAAGGGTCTGGAGGTCAGGGAGCTCGATCTGAAAACCTTCGAGCAGGAGTCCGTTCTTGGTGTCTATGCCCGCAGGTTCCGCGATCTCGGCAAGCTGGCGCGCGCTCTACAGCCTCTGGGGATACCTCTGTACGAAGCGGATATCCGCCCGCACGACCGCTACCTTATGGAGCGGTTCATCACGGCCGGTGTTCTGGTAGAGGGAGGCCGGCGCGAAGGCTCGACCATCATCGACGGCAGGTTGAAGCCGGCGTACGGCTGGCGCCCGGTGCTGAAGGTGGTGTCGCTGGACATCGAAACGAGCGCGACCGAGGAGCTGTACTCCATCGCTTTGGACAGTGCGGGCGACCGGGTGGTCTTCATGCTGGGGGTGGCGCCAGAACCAACTTTGGTGTCGGAACCAGCTGCGTTCCCGGTGGACTTCAGGCTTGTTTATTGCCCGAATCGCCGGGAGATGATCGAGCAGCTCAATGTCTGGTTTGCGGACCATGACCCGGACGTCATCGTCGGTTGGAACGTGATCCAGTTCGATCTGCGGGTGCTGCAGAAGGCGGCCGACGCGTGCTCCGCGCAGCTGCTGCTCGGACGCGAACGCCGTCCCATTGCATGGCGGATCCACCCGGGTCGGCAGGGCTACCTGTTCGCGCCCATGCCCGGACGCGTGGTTGTCGATGGTATCGAAGCATTGCGGGCAGGCATGTGGAGCTTCCCGTCGTTCAGCCTCGAAGCGGTCTCGCAGACACTGCTCGGCGAGGGCAAGGAGATCGGAGACGCCTACGACAAGATGGCTGAGATCGAGCGGCGCTACCAGGAAGACAAGCCCGCGCTGGCCAGCTACAACATCCGCGACTGCGCGCTCGTCCTGCGCATCTTCGACAAACTGGAGCTGCTGCCGTTCGTGCTGGAGCGAGCACAGACGACAGGCTTACAGATAGATCACTTCGGCGGCTCCATCGCCGCATTCAGCCATCACTACCTGCCGCGCATGCACCGCCTGGGCTACGTGGCGCCCAACGTGGGTGACATCGCGGCCAAGGCTTTTCCCGGCGGCTATGTGATGGACTCCACGCCAGGCTTCTATGATTCCGTCGTGGTCCTGGACTACAAAAGCCTGTACCCCTCCATCATCCGGACCTTCATGGTGGACCCAGTGGGCCTGGCAGAGGGAGAGAGCGCCAACATCCAGACCGGGTTGGTGCAAGGGCCACAAGGCACGCTGTTCTCGCGCGAGAAGCACTGCCTGCCGGACATCGTGACCACGCTCTCGAATGCCCGGGACGAGGCCAAGCGGGCGCGCAACCAGCCGCTGTCGCAGGCCCTGAAGCTGCTCATGAACTCCTTCGCCGGTGTGCTGGGTGCGTCGGAATGCCGCTTCTTCAACCCGAAGCTGGTGTCCGCCGTGACCCTACGCGGCCACGAGGTGATGAAGCTCACCCGGGCATTCGTGGAGCAGTGTGGATACGAAGTCATCTACGGAGACACCGACTCCATCTTTATCTGGCTCAAGCGCACCTATTCCAATGCCGAGGCGCACGCCATTGCGGTCGGCCTGGTGCAGGAGATCAACGCCTGGTGGACCTGCAAGCTGCGTGAAGAGCAGCAGCTGGAGAACTTCCTCGAAATCGAGTTCGACACCCACTACGCCAAGTTCTTCATGCCCACCATCCGAGGCTCGGATGTCGGCAGCAAGAAGCGCTACGCCGGCCTGAGCGTCGATGAAAAGGCGCGGGAGGAGATGGTCTATCGCGGACTGGAGATGGCCCGCAGCGACTGGACCCCACTGGCACGTCAGTTCCAGGAGGGCTTGCTGACTCGCATTTTCCACGGAGAGCCCTATCGGGCCTTTGTGGCCGACTATGCGCGGTCGATGCTGGAGGGCCAGATGGATGCGCTGCTCGTTTACCGCAAACGCCTGCGCCACCGGCTCGATGCCTACGAGGTCAACGTGCCGCCTCAGGTGCGCGCGGCGCGCATCGCTGATGCACACAACGCGAAGTTGAACCGTCCCCAGCAGTACCAGCGTGGAGGCTGGATCGAGTACGTGATGACGCAGAGCGGCCCCGAACCCCTGGAGGCCCGGCATTCGCGCATTGACTATGAGCACTACCTCGTCAAGCAACTCCAGCCCATTGCCGACGCGATTCTCCAGCCATTGGGCGACAGCTTTGTGGCGTTGACGAGCGCGCAGAAGGTGCTGTTCTAGGGGGCGGGTAAAGACCTGGGGTGATCCCCACAATGGAATGGCCGACCAGTAGAGGGTGCCGTGGCGGCAAAGCATTGCTGCTGCCCATTCGGCTTTAGCCTATTCGCGCTGGACGACAGTTTTGCAGCGATTGCAGACCTTCGCGCCAAGTTTGAAAGGGACTGCTTCCGGCTCAAACGGACACTCATCATCAGTCGGCCCATCGCCGCGAGCCGAGTAGCGAGCTTTCCGATGGGAGCCTCAGCCGCAAACGAATCGGTTTCAGCGCCACCGTGCTGGCGTCAGGCGCCCGGCCGCTCGGCCGCCTGAAGCCACTCGCCAAGCATCGAGGTCGGCAAGGACAGGAACAAGTCCTGCAGAGCGACGACTCGTCGAAGCATCTCCCCACTGTCCGAAGCCTCGCGCTCTTCCGCCTCCCTGAACAGAGACGTGAGCAGGGCCCCAAGCGGCTTTTGGTCGTAGAACGGCGTCCTGTCTTGGGCCTTGCAGATGCCGGCAATGACCTCCGCGATCTCGAGCGCTTGGTCCGGGTCAATCTCGGCGAAGCGGCTAAGCCACTCGTCAATCCCAGGAGCAAGATTGCCGCCGGGCTCCGGACCCACGCCACCGTTAAGGTACACAGAGCGGAACAAACCCAGCGGAATACGCAGTACGGGAGATTGTTCCCGGAACAATGCGCTCATACGCTGAAGCAGCGGCGCGTGTGCCACGGCATGGGAGGCGGCGGCAATCATCCCTGAGAAACATTCAGACGCATGGGTGGCGTTGCCTGCGTTAGCGACCCACACCGAGATGGCGCCATCCCATGCGGATGCCTCAGCACGCTGCGCTAGCTTCTCACGCAGGACCTGCGGAGCGAGCTGCCCCTCAAGGACAGCGAGCGCAGACAAACGCGCCCAGACCTTCAGTACAGCTGGCAGGTCGGAGTTCTCCATCCTGTCGATGTACGGCTTCGCGCGCGCGAAGAGCTTGCCCGTCGCGTAGTACAGCGTGTGAGCTGCGTACTTCCAAACCCGCTGATCGTTCGCAGAAAACGCCGCATCGAACAGTTCCCATCCCAGCTCGCTCTTCGTCTGCAGATAGGCCAGTTGCCGAACGACTACCGCGCGCACGGCGGGATGGCAGTCTTGCGCTAGGCGCCGGAGCGCTGGTGCCAAAAGGGCGGGCAATTCCCGCCCCTCCTCAACCAGGCGACTCGCCAGCGAGAGGAGCCCTTCCGCCAGTTCGCCGCGCGAGCTATTGATGGCCGTCGAAATCAAATCATCGTCCTGCCGCTCGCCGCAAGGCGGGTCTTCCGCCCTGATGTGCGCAGGTGCGAGGAAAGCCACACGTGCCGCGTGGTCGTCGCTCGACGCCACCGATGCGCAGCCAGATAGCGCCGTTGCCCCCTCCCGCCTTCCGGTCCAGAAGGCCGGGTGCCGCTCCAGTTCCACCAGCAGCAACTCCAGGATTTCCGAGCGGTCGACATCTTCCTTGGCCCTCCACTCCGAGTTCTGGAAGTTGCCGTACCGATATCGCAGGTAGTGCGCTGCGCCATCGAATACCGCCCGCTTCGACGGATCGGGCAGGTCATGCCAACGCAGCGCAAGGAGCTCGAGAAAGCGACGGGGCGCCGCACTTGAAACCGAGTGCAGCAGTCGATTGACCGACTCGAAGCCGCCAACAAGTTCGTGGAATGGACGGGGGCCGTTCCCGAGGGTCATGCTGCTGTCCAGCAAGGCAACCAGCGCATCGTCGCTGAGTCCCATCAGCTGGTCTGCGTGAAACGGAGCGCCCACCATACCGCTTGAGGAGTAGATGTCCGGCCTGCCGTCAGGTGGTGGAAGTTCGGCCGCCATGCGGGCAATGACCGACGTCGCGATTGGCGAGCGCAGAAACGCTGGAATTCGAGTAAACAACTCATATCGCTCGACCTCCACCCAGTGCTTGGACCGGCTCTCGTACTCGCTGAGCCTTTGGAGTATGTGCCGTTCGGCAAGTTCGATCGCCTCGTCGAGAAAGGGGGCCACCGCCGAGATCAATCGACCCAGCTCGTAGCGATCCGTCAGCCGCGGGCGTCGATCATCGGCAAAGAACTGCTTGGCCGCGTCGGCGTTGCGCTCTGGACAGTCGGTCATTGCCAGAACGCCGATGTAGCGCAAGGCGCCACAGTCGGCCAGGCAGATCCTGAGTGCGTTGGTGCTCCACCAGTCATCATGAGCCTTCGCGCGCTTGAGGATGGCGGCCTCGATCGACCGCACCAACCTTTGCAGGGGCGACACATGCCGCAGCGCATGATTGGAGTGTGTGACCGAATAGCTCGTCTCTTCGCGCAGTTCATTGTTTGGCCCTTCTGCCACTTCGCCAGGGGCAGAGCGGGGGCCGAGCGCGAGATTCCTGCTCCAGGACTCGAGGGTCGACACGGCCAGGCTCAGCAGAGCATCGGAGTCGGCGAAGCGCTGGAGCAGGTCCTTGTCGTGCCTGAAATTCGATTCACCGCATTTCAGCTTCTCCTCGATCTCGCTGTCCCTGCTCGGGTTCGTCGGTACGTCCCCGGCGATGTACTTCCAGACGAGGGCGTCACCCCGAGCATCGTGATGCGTCCACTGCAGTAGAAAGTCGCCCAAAGAGTCGTGCTCCCCAGACGGCAGACTGAGCAGGCTCTCCAGGAGTGCCTGAGCATCGACCTTCTCGAGATGCTTGAAGCCGCGGACCATGTAGCTGAACTGGCCTCGAAGGTTCCTTTCCTTCGCCACACTGGATGCGGCAAGCCGCGTCCAGAATGCAAAGACGCCCGCGGGATCGTCATTGACCCATGCCTGCAGTTTCCGGAAGTGGATTCCAAGCCACCTCGTATCGCCATCGGCATCCAGCATGGGCACCAGGTTGCGCATCCAGAAGTGGTGCCAGGCCAATTTGTGCCCGTGGTCGTACACCGACGCGAAGTGCTCCGGATGTTTGCGGAACAGGTGCCGTACAAGGTTCCAGTCGCGATCATCAGGTTCACAAGCGGCATACGACTCGCCGATCAGCCGCTTGATGTGGAACGCCACGTCGCTGTCGAAGACTGCTCGAACCTGCGCGCCGAAGTTTGCACGGTCGGTCAAGCGGAGGTGCGTGAAGAACGCGCGGATCGCTGGCCTGATGAAGGGCACGGGCTGCAACGACTGGATGAACTCAAGCAAGCCCAGACCACGGCGGATGCCATCGCGAACCGCAAGCGCATCGAGCAGTGTCTGGTGTCCGAAGCCGACGTCGCCGCGCCCGCTTTCGAAAAGCACGTTGGCACTGCACAAGCGGGCCAACAGGTCATCGCTGGCCTGTACCCTGCTACGCCGCAGTTGATGACGGCGCTGGGTCAGCATCTCGTTGGCCATCGTCTCGATCGCAATCATCGCCGGTGTGCCCAGGTTCGAATCCCCGGCAATCACGATGTCCAGATAGAGGTCGGTCAGTTCCTGTGCGCTGGATAGGCTCTTCCGCTTGGACCTGGTGGCGACATCCGCAAAGAGCGCCAAGTTGCGGGGGTTGCCGAGCAGTTCCCGCGTTGACGCATCAAGGGCGGCAGTGTCGACGCCGAGCCCGCTCAGCAGCGGCTCGACAACATCGCTCCAATCCAGCAGGCCGATCTCGACCGTTTGGTCCCAGCGCCGATCTGCCAGTTTCCAGTTGTATTGCAGGTCGAAGCTGCGGCAGGCCACAACGACACAGGCATCAGGAATCATCCTCAAGCGATCAATGAGGTTCAGGAAATAGGTCAGGCACTGCGTCTCGCGATTCAGCGAGAGTACGTCCAGTGAGTCGATGATGACGACGGCGCGTTTCCATTGGGACATTGCCGACACCAGCGCAGGAATGTCGGGATCCAGGCCCAGAGCCACGCGGCCCTCCTGGTCGTTGGCGTCGGCGTAGTCGCGCGCCTGCAGGAAGAGCGTGGCGACGTCGGTGCGCGCTTCCAGTTCCTCCGCGAGTTGCAGCAGCACGCAGGTCTTGCCCGCTCCCGGACCGTCGGTCAGCAGGACGCTCCCACCGGCGGCGATTGCCTTCCTCAGGTCCGCCACCGCAGTGCGCTCGATCCGCTTACCGGCGATCTCGCGCCGCCACTGGCGCCCGATGGCCGACATTCCTCTTAGCTTGCCCTCTACATCCGCCTGGACGCGTGGGGGGGCAATGGCACACCCCTTGTCCTGAAGAATCTGGAGCAACTCGCTTCGCGAAATGCGATGGGTCTCGGCGACCAGGGATGGATCGGCCGTGCGGGCGCCCAGCCCATCGAGCACGGCCCAAAGCGCGTTGTAGGCATCGTCCACACGGGTGACCTGCTGAGCAAGGTCCAGCTTCAGATGAGTTTGGAGTTCACCAAGCCCGCGGGTCGGGTCAAACCTGATCCTCCGCAGCAGCGCGTGAACGTCGTGTGTGCCCTTTGCAAGAGCATCCGTCCATGCAGCGTTCAGTTTGGCCAGCTCGGCTGAAAGCGCCTTCGGGAAGCCGCTCTGAAATGCAGCCAAGTCTGGCGTCTGATGTGCCCGCTCAACCAATCGTCCGAGATCGCCGAAGTCTGCTCGCGAGTAGAAGCGTACTTCCACATTCGGTTCAGCCATCAAGTGTTCAGCTGCTTTCTTGAGATCTTCTTCGAGCTCGGTCACCTTCCAAGCGGTGAATCCAGGCTCGTTCTTTTTGCATTGGCAGCAGATCTCGTGGCCAGAGGCCTGACCAAGAATGACGTCGTCGACTGGCGCCGGTATGCCTCCCGAGATGACTCGGGTCGAGTCGAGTTCCATCCAGACAAGGTCCGGGTCCTTGATCATTCGAATCGCCCAGTCCATGGCGACGCAAACTTGGTAGATGTCGCCGCGACTGGAGCGTGTGCCCGCAAGGCTCATGCTTCTTCTCCCTAATGCTGTGGTTTGCTGTTCATGTTGTAGCTGATGGCCGCCCGATCCAGCCTAGCTCGTTGTTCTCGCTGCGGTGAAGTCTGTCGGGGCCGCGACGCCAGCCGCGGCTCGTAGCTTCGCAGTGGAGTCTCGCCTCCATGTTAGGGCTGTGAATCGCTCGCGCCAAGCCACGCCTTCCGCCCGGCGCCATGTCCCGGCGGCGTTGTTCCGGCAGGGCCAGGCATCGGGTACGCAGGTAAGCCCGGCTACCCGGTGCAGGCGTTCGAGGGTCTCTTCGCGCAACAGCACGACGTTGCTCTCATCCGGGGGCGCCTTGACGAGTAGTTCCCCCCCGGTCGAGTCGCGCAAGAAGTCCCCTGAGTTCGGTCTGTTCTGCAGATCGAGCGCCCGCGCGAGCCAGCTGGCAGGTACGTACGCGCGCATCGCCGATCCAACACCCGAATCTAGTTCATCTGCCGCTGCCTCGGGACGACCCGGGAGTGCCCGGTGACAGGCCCACAGCCGACGCTCGCGCCGCGGGGGCGAGTGACTGAAACCAGCCTAAAACAGTCGGTCACCCCATGATGAGCTGGTCGGTGTCCAGCACGCGACCCTTGATCGAGATGTACGACGCCGTCCGCGCACTGATGTGTCGCTCCCCTGTGCCGTCAGGATCGGATAAGTGACGAAGGCTATCAAGGCTGAGGGGAGACTCCTGGGAGAAATTCCACCCCCGTCCTCTTCACCAGCTCCTGGTAGCTGATCGGCCGATCCACCGTTTCCCCCTCCCGGTTCTCCTGCCAATGCGCCCAGGCCCTGTGGGCGGTTGCGTCGTACACCAGCTTGTACAAATAGGTCGGCACCTTTACCCCATTGGCGCCAATGCGTGGCCCCTCATCCGTGAACATCGGCCCGGTGATCACGAACACATCCCCCTTGGCCCGCTTCACGTAATGCCGCGTGTCCTGCTCGATCTTGTTCCATGCGCCGCCGTTGTGCTGGGCATTCTGCGGGACCATGTTCGCCAGACTGAAGCTCTGTGCCATTGCCGTGGGCGTGGCCATATCTCCCGCAGGTGCCATGTGCCCTCGGGAGTAACCTGAGTTCTTGTAGTCCTCCAGCTCCGCCCGCTCGCTGCTCGGGAGCCGCGCATCCGCGAAGAACCGTTTAGCCCGTTTCTCGTTGGCCCCCTCCAGTATTTGCCGATTCAGCCGTTGGGCTACAAACACCGGTGTCTTGGTGGTGCCTGAATGCAACACCGCAAAAGCCTCATAGCAAAGCTCCCGCAACTGCGGCCGGGGCGTGATGGCCGGCGGTGTGCCGCTCGCAAAGAACTGCGGGCATTGCGCAAAAGAGGTGGGCTCGGGCGTGAGCAGCGCCGCACTGTCGAACTGCGGAAACCGTGCCCAGGAAAGATTGGGGAGAGCAACGCCGGCAAGAGTCAGTGCCAGCACTGCTGCCAGGCGCACGCGGACTGTACAAGAGAACAAACGATTCACAGAAGGGATGAGCAAGTGGAATAAAAGGAGCCCGATTGGAGCACCGTTCGTTGCTCACTTGTGAACCGAATGCCCAGACCTCGCAGGGTTTCCCAGCTGTCCCAGCTGTCCCAGCTATCCCAGCTATCCCAGCTATCCCAGCTATCCCAGCTAGGCAAGCTAGGCAAGCTAGGCAAGCTAGGCAAGCTAGGCAAGCTAGGCA
Source organism: Acidovorax sp. JMULE5 (assembly GCF_013376875.1). GTDB lineage: Bacteria > Pseudomonadota > Gammaproteobacteria > Burkholderiales > Burkholderiaceae_C > Acidovorax > Acidovorax facilis. Next base: position 1,523,607 of record NZ_CP035951.1, on the reverse strand, counting down.
AGCTAGGCAAGCTAGGCAAGCTAGGCAAGCTAGGCAAGCTATACGAGCTATACGAGCTTTTTCCTCGTGGTCCTGATCCCTGTGTCAGGCCCGCGCCACCGGCACATCCTCCCACCGCGTTGTGTACTGCGGCGTGCGCCTCTCCTGCTTCATCCCCCAGTCCTTGCCCTTGTTGGTGCCGCCAGTGGCGCCTGAATGCACAGTGCCCTTGCCGTACCGCTGGTTGAGCGTGTCCAGCGCCACCATCAGCTTCGTGCGGTCCCGGTGGTCTTCATCCTCCAGATCCAGCTCGCCCTGCAAAACGCTGCCCGGCACCAGGTCCAGGAGCATCACCCCGGCCTTGGCCATCTTGTAGCCTGGCTCGTAGATGCGCCGCATGCCTGCGGATGCCGCCCACACGAGCTTGCCGGTGTCTGCCGTTGGGCGGCGCAGCGGTACCACGATGCTGCGGTTGAACCGTGGTCCGGGCCGGAACGGGGAGGTGTGGCAGAACACCAGCAGCTGGCTGGCCAGGCTGCCTTGCTTGCGCAACTTCTCGGCCGCGCGGCTGGCGAACTCGCTCACGGCCTCCACAAGCGGCGGCAGCTCGGTCACGGCGTGCCCGAATGACCGGGTGCAAGCAATCTCTTTCTTGGGCGCGGGCGCATCATCCAGGTCAATGCACTGCATGCCCTGCAACTCGCGCACCGTGCGCTCAAGCACCACGCTCCAGCGCCTGCGCACGGTGGCCGGGTGCAGCCGGGCCAGGTCCAGCACGGTATGCACGCCACCCTCGTGCAGCTGCGCCGCGATCTTGCGGCCCACGCCCCAGACTTCTTCCACCATCGTGGCGGCCAGCACGTCGTCCAGGTCCTGGGCGGGCAGGGCGGTCAGGTTGCACACCTGGGCCAGCTCGGCCGGGTAGCTGCCCGGTTTGCGCTCGGCCGTTTTGGCGATGTAGTTGGCCAGCTTAGCCAGCGTCTTGGTCTGGCCGATACCGATGCCGCAGGGGATGCCCACCCACTGGTTGATGCGGTCGCGTATGGCCTGGCTGCGTTTGGTCAGGTCGCCCCGCACTCCTTGCAGGCCGATGAACGACTCATCGATGCTGTAAATCTCCTGCGTGGGACCCAGGCCCGCCGCCAGGCTCATCATGCGGTCGCTCATGTCGCCGTACAGCGTGAAGTTCGCACTCAGCGCCACCAGGCCGTGGGTCTCTTCCATGTGCCGTATCTGGAACCACGGCGCCCCCATCTTGATGCCCAGCGCCTTGGCCTCATTGCTGCGGGCAATGGCGCAGCCATCGTTGTTGCTCAATACGACCACCGGGCGGCCGTTCAGGCTGGGGCGGAACACCCGCTCGCAGCTCACGTAAAAATTGTTGCCATCCACCAGCGCATACATGCTGGCCTCCATCCATCAGATCAGGTGGGAAACAGCTTCACGCACCCACTCACCACACCCCACACCTCAATGGTCTGGCTGTCGCGGGGGATGATGTCGGGATAGGTGGGGTTGGCCGCGCGCAGCTTGATGCGGCCGGCGCGCTGGTGCAAAAACTTCACCGTGCATTCGCCGTCCACAATGGCCACCACGATGTTGTTGTGCTTTGGCTTGATCGCCCGGTCCACGGCAATGATGCAGCCGTCATCAATGCCCGCGTCACGCATCGAGTCGCCCCGCACCCGCCAGAAGTAGGTGGCCTGGGGGTGCTTCACCAGCAGTTGCATGATGTCCAGCCGCTCCACCACGAAGTCGTCAGCAGGCGATGGAAACCCCGCGCGCACACTCACGCCGCACACAGGCAGGGCGAGCACCTGCACAGCCGCGTCATACGGTACGGGCAGGGGGGAATCCAAAAAGCTGTACATATTCACAGTATAGCCATCTGCTGCCAGAATGTTGCCATGTGTACCTACTACGAGGTCCCGGGCCGCGAGCAGCTGGTGCTGCACTTCGGTGACGTGCCCGAGGAAGAGTGGCGCGACAAGATGAGCCCGCTGTACCGTGGGCCGTTCCTGCGGACCAAGGGCGACACAGGGGGCGAGCTGGTGGTGGGGCAGTGGGGAATGATCCCGCCAAACTCCAAAACACACATCCCTACAGGCAAGGACGGCAAGCGCCTGAGCACCGTCAACGCGCGGCGCGAAGGCATGGCCAAGTCATGGACCTTCGGCGGCCCCTGGCGCAAGGGGCAGCGCTGCATCATTCCGGCCCAGCTGTACGTCGAACCCTACTGGGGGACCAAGAAGCACATCCCCTGGCAGTTCGAGCGCGCCGATGGAGAGCCGTGGGGTCTGGCGGGCTTGTGGAGCGAATGGACCGACCCGGCCACGGGCGAGGTGGTGCCCAGCTACACCATGATCACGCAGAACTGCGACGACGTTCCGGTGCTCAACCTGATGCACAGGCCCGACCCGAAGCGCGCGCCGGACATGCAGGACAAGCGCACGGTGGTACCGCTGGAACAGGGCGATTGGGACACCTGGCTGCACGGCACCGTGGAGGAGGCTGAGGCGCTTATCCGCTTGCCAAAGATCGAAACGTTCACACACGGGCCGGTAGATCGGAGCGTGGCGGTTGCCTTACCTGAATGACCCAGACACTGTAGGCTTGTGCCCAACGCCCATTTCCGTACGAGGTATGAATGCAGATCACCGTGACTATCGATGACGACCTGTATGCAAGGGCCTTGGAGTTAGCCGACCCTTCAATGGACCGGGAGGACCTGTTCAGTGAGGCCCTCAAGACCTTTGTTCGAGTTCAGAGTGCGAAAAGATTGATAGCACTTGGCGGAGCGGCGCCTGAAATGCAGGATGTAGCTCGGCGCCGTGAGAACGACGACTGATGCGGGTGGGCTGTTCGGTGGCCCTATAAGGATGCTCGTGGAGGAGCCAGGAAAAACGGCATGAAGGGCCTCGCCCGGACGCACTACGACATAGGGGTGCGAAGGTCGTGGTCGCTCCGGGAAGCTCTCACTCTCGGCGCGTTTCGGCGTTGCCAGGCATAGTCCAACGGTGACGCTGGTACCTCCAGTGTGGGTCCAGGGAGCGTTCCAACTCTGAGTGGCGTAGTTCAACGGTGACATTTCTACCCTCCGAACTCGATCCTGGACGGCCTCCGACAGCGACACGCATAGTTCAACGGTGACATTCATGGCTCTCAGGGGCGTTTTCGCCCCAAAAACCCCGGTCCGGGTGCGCTTCAACAGTGAAAACTGGGGGCATAGTTCAACGGTGACAGGCGTAGTTCAGCGGTGACAGTGGAGCCCTCGACACCCCAGTCCAGGATGCGATGCAATGGTGACATTTGTCGCCGGGTAGTGTTTTCTCCCTCAACCACCGTTGCCTCTCCACGTCATTCCTCCTCCAAAGTGGCGATGGCACACCCTTGGAGCATCATTGGACCGGGGTGCAGCGCAGTCGCCCTGAGTGCCAACCAGGTCCGCGTCTGCCCCGCTTGCCAATGCATGCTGATCGGCCAACCACTGTGGCGCAGTCTCGTCGTCCATAAATCTCCCAAGAATCGCGGTCTGCAACATGTGACCGACTGCATTCATTAGAGATCTGTGAGGTTGGATTACAGGGCGGACCGGGCGATAGAAACGCGGTCATGCGGCGGTTGTTCGACTTGGTGGCGCTGGCATACTGCTCCGATAAAAAATTGTCAGCACCGCTCTCGCATGAACCAACAAACCCTGTCCGCTTTCATCTGGTCTGTCGCCGATCTTCTGCGCGGCGACTACAAACAATCTGACTACGGCAAGGTGATCCTGCCTCTCACCGTGCTGCGCCGCCTTGACTGCGTACTAGAGACGACGAAGCCCGCTGTGCTGGCCGAGCTGGCAGCCAAGCAGGCCCAGGACCTCAACCCCGAGCCCTTCCTACTGCGCAAGGCCGGCCAGAGCTTTTACAACACCTCCACGCTGGACCTCAAAAAGCTGCTTGGCGACCCTGACCACATCGCCCAGAACCTGTTTAGCTACGTACAGGCGTTCTCGCCGGCAGTGCGTGACGTGTTCGAGCGCTTTGAATTCCACACCCAGGTCGAACGCCTGGCAAAGTCTGGGCTGCTGTACAAGGTCACCGAGAAATTTGCCCAGATCGACCTGCACCCCGAGGTCGTCAGCAACATGCAGATGGGCCTCGTGTTCGAGGAGCTGATCCGCAAGTTCGCGGAAATCAGCAATGAAACCGCCGGGGAGCACTTCACGCCGCGCGAGGTCATTAGGCTCATGGTGAACCTGATCTTCATCGAGGATGACGACATCCTGTGCAAGCCGGGTGTCGTGCGCACCATCTATGACCCGACCGCGGGCACAGGAGGCATGCTCAGCGTTGCTGGCGAATACCTGGCCGAGCACAACCCCAAAGCGCGCCTGACAGTCTTTGGCCAGGAGCTCAACCCAGAGTCCTACGCCATCTGCAAGGCCGACATGCTGATCAAGGGCCAGGACGTGGCCAACATCACGTTCGGCAACACGCTCAGCGACGACGGCCATGGCCACAAGAAGTTCGACTACATGCTGTCCAACCCGCCGTTCGGCGTGGAATGGAAAAAAGTCGAGAAAGAAGTGCGCAAGGAGCACGAACAGCAGGGCTACAACGGCCGGTTTGGCCCCGGCCTGCCCCGTGTATCGGATGGGTCGATGCTGTTCCTGCTGCACCTGCTCAGCAAAATGCGGCCTGCGTCAGAGGGCGGCAGCCGGTTCGGCATCGTGCTAAACGGCTCGCCACTGTTCACGGGCGGGGCTGGAAGCGGCGAGAGCGAGATCCGCCGCTACATGTTGGAGAACGACCTGTGTGAAGCCATCGTGGGGCTGCCCACGGACATGTTCTACAACACGGGCATCAGTACCTACGTTTGGGTAATCAGCAACCGCAAACCTGTTGCGCGCAAGGGCAAGGTCCAGCTGATCGACGCCAGCGGCATGTGGCAGAAGATGCGCAAGAGCCTGGGGTCAAAGCGCAAGGAGCTGAGCGACGCGCACATCGACCGCATCACCCGTCTGTTCGGCGACTTCGTCGAGGCACATGAAGACGACGGCACCCCCATCAGCCGCATCTTCGACAACGAGGCGTTCGGCTACCACACCATCACCGTCGAGCGCCCCCTACGCGACGAAGTGGGCAACGTGGTGCTTGGGGTCAAGGGCAAGCAAAAGGGCAAGCCGCAGCCCGATAGCGCACTGCGCGACACCGAGAACGTGCCCTACACCGAAGACGTGGGCGAGTATTTCAAGCGCGAGGTGCTACCCCACGCTCCCGATGCCTGGATCGACGCCGAGAAAACCAAGGTGGGATACGAAATTCCTTTCAACCGGCACTTCTACGTGTTTAAGCCACCTCGCCCACTGGCGGAGATTGATGCAGAACTGAAGCAAACCACCGACCGCATCCTAGACATGATCAAGGGGCTGTCGGCATGAGTTTTCCGCGATACCCGCAGTACAAGGACAGTGGGGTGGAGTGGCTGGGGGAGGTGCCTGCGCATTGGGGGATCGATCGCCTCAAGGCATCCATCATCAGCTCGAAGAATGGCATATGGGGTGATGACGCCAAGGGCGACGAAAACGACATCCCTTGCGTTCGGGTTGCAGACTTTGACCGTCAGAAGCTGCGGGCTGTATTGATGGAGCCCACCATCCGAAACGTCACCAGTAGGGAGCGTGAAGGGCGCTCACTGAAAAAAGGCGATCTGCTGCTTGAAAAATCGGGCGGAGGAGAGAACCAGCCCGTTGGATGCGTCGTCCTTTACGACGATGAACGCCCTGCCGTGTGCTCAAACTTCGTTGCCCGTGTGCAGTTGGCTCCCGGCATGGTTTCCTCTTTCTGGCGCTATGTACATGCCGCAGCGTATGCCGTCAGGCTCACGACTGGCTCAATCAACCAAACCTCTGGCATTCAAAACCTGGACCAAGATCGGTACTTCAACGAGCGCGCGGCATTCCCGACGCCCGAAGAACAAACCGCCATCGCCACGTTCCTCGACCGCGAAACCGCCAAGATCGACGCGCTGGTGACCGAGCAGGAAAAGCTGATCGCCCTGCTGCAGGAAAAGCGCCAAGCCCTCATCTCCCAAGCCGTGACCAAGGGGCTAGACCCGAATGTGCAGATGAGGGACTCGGGTGTGGAGTGGCTGGGGGAAGTGCCGGAGCATTGGGAGATTCGGCGTGTACGTGCCCTCTCCAGCTTTTTGACCAGCGGGCCGCGTGGATGGTCGGAGCGGGTCGGCGAAGTAGGTGCCAAGTTCATTCAAAGCGGTGACCTTACGGGCGATCTGTCCATTTCGTTCGACGATGCCAAACGAGTAGCGGTGAATGACGATGCTGAGGCAGCACGGACCAAGTTGGCCGACGGGGATGTAGTGGTTTGCATCACGGGCGCCAAGACAGGAAACGTAGCCGTGTGCGGTGCTGTCCCCGAAGATGCATACGTGAACCAACATCTCTGTCTCATCCGTCCCCGCCCGGACATACTGTCCGACTTACTGGCGATCTATCTGAAAAGTGACTCTGGACAGAGATATTTCGCTGTGGCGCAATATGGTTTGAAGCAGGGCATGAGCCTTGAAAATATCAAGGAAGCCCCAGTGCCTGTACCACCAGTCAACGAACAGCGGCAGATCGTTGATGTCGCACGGGATGCATCGAGAAGCATTGGCGCCCTCGTAAATGAAGCCCGCACCGCCATCAGCCTCCTGCATGAACGCCGCACCGCTCTGATATCTGCCGCCGTCACCGGTCAAATCGACGTTCGTCGCGCCTAAAGAACGCTCTGATAGGGAAGCATGACTCACACACTTACCGCCAAAGAGCAGTCGCTTGCCAAAATCTTCAGTGACGATTACGTTTTCACTATACCGGGTTACCAACGCCCATACGCCTGGGGCCGAGACCAAGCGCAAGAGCTGCTGGACGATTTGGTGGGCGCCCTTGCATCGGCTCCCGATCAACTTAGTGATGCTGCACCGTACTTTCTTGGCAGCATCGTGCTCATCAAGGCCGAGTCTTCACCGGAAGCGACGGTGGTTGATGGGCAGCAGCGGCTGACGACACTAACCCTCTTGCTATCTGCGATCCGCGCCACCGTTGATGACGAGGATTGGCAAAAGGACATTACCGGCTGCATCTACGAAAAGGGCAATCTGGTAAAGGCTACACAGGCGCGCTATCGCCTCTTGCTGCGTGAGCGCGACCGCGACTTCTTTCGCCAGTACGTGCAGCACGAAAACGGGCTGACTGACCTGGCGCGGCTGAACTCTGTGCTGCCCGATGCGCAGGTACGCTTGCGAACCAACGCCCTAGTGTTTATGGATGGGCTTGCCAAGCTGACGCAGACCGACTTAGTAAGACTGGTTCAGTTCATCATCACGCGTTGCTACTTGGTGACGGTGGCTACGCCAGACCTAGATTCGGCATACCGAATTTTCGGGGTACTTAACAGCCGTGGCCTGGATCTGAGCGCGACAGACATTCTCAAGGCCGAAATCATCGGCGGCATTGAACCAGTGCTTCGTGATGCCTACACGAAGAAGTGGGAAGACGAGGAAGAGGACTTGGGGCGTGAAGAGTTCGGTGACCTGTTCAGCCATATCCGAATGGTCTATCGCAAGGCCAAACCGCAGGGCACATTACTCAAAGAGTTCAAGGAACATGTAGTTGCGGAGAGACTGCCACGCAGCTTGATGGATGATGTGTTACTGCCGATGGCAAAGGCTTTCGCAGAGTTATGTGACGCAGACTACAGCAGCACGAAACATGCTGAGCAGGTGAATGAGCATCTTCGCTGGCTGAACCGGCTGGAGTTTAAGGACTGGGTGCCTCCTGCACTAGCCCACTTCGTGCGCTATCGCCAGAAGCCCGAGGTCATTCTCACCTTTTTTCGTGATTTGGAGCGATTGAGCTATTCGATGTTGGCTCGCAAGACTGGCGTCAATGATCGTATCGAGCGTTTCTCTGCACTAACGGGGGCCATAGAGGCAGATAGTGACTTGATAAATGCTACTTCGCCTTTGCAACTTTCACCCCAAGAGCAACAAGAAACATATGACGCTCTAAATGGTCCGCTGTACGCAACACATTCGCCTAGAGCGCTATCTTTGCTTTTGCTCCGGGTGGATCACCTCCTTTCCGACGGTAGCGCTAGTTATCAGCATTCCGTGGTGTCGGTTGAGCATGTCATGCCTCAGCAACCAGCCCCCAATAGCCAGTGGGCTAAATGGGTGGCGGATATGACGGCATACCAGTCATGGGTACATCGGCTTGGCAACCTCGCATTGCTTAGTCGAAAGAAGAATAGTTCCGCGAGCAACCGCGATTTCGCTTGGAAGAAGTCGGTCTATTTCACAAAGGGTGGTACGTCCGCGTTTGTATTGACAACTCAGGTTCTACAGCATGAAGACTGGACCGTAGCAGTAATGCAGCAGCGTCAAAGTGATTTGATTGAAGTACTTGAGGCTCACTGGCGTTTGCACGAGAGACAAACGCATGTTGATGTTGCGGACGCGATGCTTGTGAAGTTTGAAGATTCTGGCGATCAGGTAGTGTTTGAGTTGGAAAGCAAACGCTACGGCTTATCCGCCGCTGCCCAAGAGAAGGGTAAGGCGTTTGTGGTGCTGGCCGGCTCTCGGGCCAAACTCGGTTGGAAGGGGCAGCCCCATTCTTATCAACAGCTGCGTGATGAGTTGAAGAGTACGGGTGCGCTAGAGATTTCACCGGATGGAACCCACATGCTTTTTACAAGAGACACGTCATTCAAGAGCCCTAGTGCGGCTTCTGCAACCATCTTGGGGCGCACGGACAACGGACTCAACACTTGGCGCCTCAAAGGTAGCTCTATTACTTACCGGGCTTGGAAGGACAATCTGCCCACTGGGTAGACACAAGACTTGATGCGCACGGCTTACAGCGCTGGTGTTGTTCGCTTTATCCACCCCATTGATCAAATGCCGGGCAGCGGAAGAAGCATGTGAGTTCGGCACAAGGAAGTTCTTCATGACTATCAATGCGCATCCGTGCCCTTCATGCGGTCTCATGCTGGAGGCAACCTCACCCCAGCTCTGCTTTCCATGCCTGGTGAGGGAGGCGAAGATAAAAATGGGTGCTGTTGATTCCAGGATCGCGAAACCGAAGGTTTTAGCCCGGAAGACTGGGCGTCCTGAGACTGCTGTGGTGGAAAAGAATCTTGTGCAACCAGAAGGCGAGCAGAGAGCACAACCAATTCAACTTGATGAAAAACCGCAGAAAAAGAGCCTGCACAAAAAGGCTAAGAGCAAGAAATCTAGACGCGGTAGGGTCAGGCGGGTGGGAGGAACTTCATATCCAGCTCCAATCGTCAGGAGCGGCCGGAGTAGTCCCACGCTGCATTGCGTTCTCTGCGGAAAAAAGCTGAAACCTGGCACGTTGCTCGCCCACAAAAAAGAGAAGCATGAAGAGATTCCCGACGAGCGACCGCAAAAGAAATTGCGCAAAAGGTCTATCTGGGTCTCCATAGTGCAAGGAGGACTACCGGGGCTAGGCAAGCGCCGCTAACAGAAGTATTCATGCTCGGTGTCCAAAACAATGCCCCTTTCAGATGAGCTTACACAACGAAATTGCGTTTGAGACCGATATCTGCAGCCACTTGGCACAGCAGGGCTGGCTCTATGCCGCGCCGGGCACTGAGGGCGACGCCAGCGGCTACGACACCCCCCGCGCCCTCTACCCCGCAGACCTAATGGCCTGGGTACAGGCCACCCAGCCCGAAGCCTGGGAGGTTTTGAGCAAGAACCACGGCACCGCTGCAGAAGCTATGTTGCTGGACCGCTTGCGCAAGGCCCTGGACGACCGGGGCACGCTGGAGGTGCTGCGTGTAGGCATCGACCTGCTGGGGCTCAAAAGCCCGCTCAAGCTGGCACAGTTCAAGCCCGCGCTGGCAATGAACTCTGAACTGCAGGTTCGCTATGCCGCCAACCGCCTGCGCGTGGTGCGCCAGTGCCGCACCAACCACGACGACATCATTGATCTGGTGCTGTTCCTGAACGGCATTCCGGTCGCCACGGCGGAGCTCAAGACCGACTTCACGCAGGACATGAACGCGGCGGTGGATCAGTATCGCTTTGACCGCATTCCCAAGCCCAAGGGCCGGCCATTTGCCGAGCCGCTACTGGACTTTCCCCGCGGCGCGCTGGTTCACTTTGCGGTGAGCAACCGCACAGTGATGATGGCCACCCGTTTGCAGGGGCCCAGCACACACTTCCTTCCCTTCAACATGGGTGACCACGGCGGCGCGGGCAATCCGGCCAATCCGGCAGGCCATCGCACCGCCTACCTGTGGGAGCAGGTGTGGCAGCGCGACAGCTGGCTGGAGATCATTGGCCGTTACCTGGTCACCCAGCGCGACAGCAAGAAGAAGGTGACGGGCTTCATCTTCCCGCGCTACCACCAGCTCGACGCCACGCGCAAGCTGCAGGCGGCCGTGCTGGCCGAAGGGGCCGGGCACAAGTACCTGATCCAGCACAGCGCGGGTAGTGGCAAGACCAATTCGATCGCCTGGACAGCGCACTTTCTGGCCGATCTGCACGACGCTCAAAACCACAAGCTGTTCGACAGCGTGCTGGTGGTGAGCGATCGCAATGTGCTGGATGCGCAGTTGCAAGAGGCCATCTTTGACTTCGAGCGCACCAAGGGCGTGGTGGCGACCATCAAGGGTGACGCTGGCAGCAAGAGCGGCGAGCTAGCCGAGGCGCTAGGGGGCGGCAAGAAGATCGTCGTCTGCACCATCCAGACCTTCCCGTTCGCCCTCAAGGCCGTGCAGGAACTGGCAGCAACCCTGGGCAAGCGCTTTGCCGTGATTGCGGACGAGGCGCACAGCAGCCAGACAGGTGAGGCCGCCAGCAAGCTCAAGCAGCTGTTGAGCGCCGAGGAGCTGAAGGACCTGCAGGATGGTGGCGAGGTAGGCACAGAAGACCTGCTCGCCGCCCAGATGGCGGCCCGGGCGAATGACAAGGGCATCACCTACGTTGCCTTCACCGCCACGCCCAAGGCCAAGACGCTGGAGCTGTTCGGTCGCCGCCCACAACCCGAGCAACCCGCTGGGCCGGGCAACCTGCCCGCGCCGTTCCACATCTATTCCATGCGCCAAGCCATCGAGGAGGAATTCATCCTCGATGTACTGAAGAACTACACGCCCTACAGGCTGGCCTTCAGGCTGGCGAACAACGGCAAAGAATGGGACGAGAAGCAGGTGGAGCGTAGCGAGGCCATGAAGGGCTTAATGCGATGGGTGCGCCTGCACCCCTACAACATCAGCCAGAAGGTGGCGGTGGTGGTGGAGCACTTCCGTGAGAACGTTCAGCCCCTGCTGGATGGCCACGCCAAGGCCATGGTGGTGGTTGGCAGTCGCCAGGAAGCGGTGAGATGGCAGTTGGCCATTCAGCGGTACATCCAAGATAACGGCTACAAGCTGGGCACCTTGGTGGCCTTTTCGGGGGAGGTGAATGACCCGGAGCAGATGGACGAATTCGTCACAGAAAGCAGCACCCGTCTCAACCCCTCGCTCAAAGGCAGGGACATGCGCGAGGCATTTGCCACGGACGAGTACCAAATCCTTCTGGTGGCCAACAAGTTCCAGACCGGGTTTGACCAGCCGCTACTGTGTGGCATGTACGTGGACAAGCGACTTGGGGGCGTGCAGGCGGTGCAGACCCTGAGCCGCCTTAACCGGGCCTACAGCGGCCCGTACGGTCTCAAGGACACCACCTACATCCTGGACTTCGTGAACGAGCCTGGCGACGTCCTTGCCGCGTTCAAGACCTACTACGAAACCGCCGAGCTTGCCGGTGTAACCGACCCGCACCTGGTGTACGACCTGCGCGCCAAGCTCGACGCCTCGGGCCACTACGACGAGTTCGAGGTCGAGCGTGTGGTGCAGGCCGAGATGAACGCCAAGGCCACGCAGGCGATGCTGGTGGCCGCCATTGAGCCGGTGGCCGACCGATTGCTCAAGCGATACAAGGCTGCGCAGCTGGCGCTTGCTGTGGCGCAGCAGACAGCCGAAGACGGTCCAGCAACGCAAGAGTCCAAGGATGAGTTGGCGGCGCTGCAGCTCTTCAAGCGCGACCTCGGCACCTATGTGCGCGTGTACGCCTTCCTGGGGCAGGTGTTTGACTACGGCAACACGGACATTGAAAAACGGGCAATGTTCTTCAAACGCCTGTTGCCCTTGTTGGACTTTGGGCGCGAGCGAGAAGGGGTGGATCTGTCGAAGGTCGTATTGACCCACCACCGTCTCAAAGATCAGGGCAAGCGTAGCTTGGCTCTACATGACGACGATGGTGAACACAAGCTGCAACCATTGACAGATACCGGCGGTGGTGCGGTGCAGGAGAAGCAGAAGGTGCTGCTCTCTGAGATCCTTGCCAAGGTGAACGACCTGTTTGATGGTGAGCTCAGCGACGACGACCGACTGGTCTATGTGAACCACGTCAAAGGTAAGCTGCTGGAGTCCGACATCCTGGTGCAGCAGGCCAGCAACAACAGCAAGGGCCAGTTCGATAACTCCCCCGACCTGGACAGCGCGCTGACCGACGCGATCATTGATGCTTTCGGTGCGTACACCAGCATGAGCAAGCAGGCGCTGGACAGTGAGCGGGTACGAGCCGGATTGAAAGCGATATTGCTGGGGCCGGCTCAGTTGTATGAGGCGCTGCGTGCCCGTGGTGGTGAAGCGTAGTCTGTAGACTTGCTTTTCCGCGCGCTTTCTGGGAAACGGGTTCTTTGATCAAGCACCAAGGGACTCTTTGAGCTCGATGTCTTGTAGGTACGGGTTCATGTTTGGCGAGAACTGTGACGGAAAGCTCTCTTCTAATGCAGTTTTCGCCACTGTTGAGGACTCAGTCACACTCCGTGGAGGGGAGGTGCTTGCGCTATCGAAGGCGCCAATCCTCTTGGTTTTACAGTCGATTTGTTTTAATGCAGTGCTGAACGCATCCTTCCTGAAAGAGCTTGCGTTTCGCACCGTCTGTGGATCAGTGCCCACGTCTCGGCACGAGCACAGACCATGGTGATGGGGGAGGGTGATGGACACCCTCACTCCTCAATGTCATCAAGTGGGCTTGGAGATCGGAAGAACCGACGATACCGACACATCCGACTCAACGACCTGCCAGTTCTCTGCGTTCCGAGTCTTGGGTGCTTTGCGCAGCCGGTAGGTGCCCACGATCCTGCCCTCGTTGCGAGCCAGCCAGTGACCCAGCTTCCTGACGTTGATGCTTTCATTTCCCCCTGCTGCTTCAGCCAGCGCGTCCCGGAAATCATCGGTCTCATCAAGGTGAACCGCGGCGTTGACGACGTCACGAACCATCTTCGGGGCACCACCGTGCTTCTCATGCCAGCCTGCAAGGACCCTGCCCAGCAGCAGCTGTGAGGGGTCTTCCTTCAAACCCTGGAAAACGCTTTCTGCCGGATCAGGCTGCCCGAGCCAAAGCAGGGGTTGCCGGCACCAGTTGCTCCAGTCCGAGTAGCTGGCGAGAGATGGGCTGGTTGCACGGGGTTGACCCGCCAAGACCCACGCGCGCACGATTGTCAGTGCCGCGCCAATGAACTTGATGCGGTCCCGGCGAACCTCATCGAGGAGGTTGGGACGTTTGTAGACGCGCGCAGCGGGTGACTCCATGCCGGGATCCAGATGGATGCAGATACAACGCCGCACCATGTCGTCGATTGGACGGACGTTGTTTCCGCTCGAAAGAAACAGGGTCTTGGTGGGCACTACGACGGTCCGGGAATGTCCAAGCTGGCGGCCTTCGAGGTATTCACTGGTCAGCGCACTGCACAGCTTGTCGAACGGCCGCAAGTCAGTGGTGAGATTGTCAAACTCGACTACCGCGGGGGCTTTCATCAGTTGCGACAAAATCAGCTTGTCGCAAGCGTCGTTGCTGCGCGGGAAGGCAACCGGCGACCCAGGCGTTGGCGTCGCCAAGGCACTGATCAACTGGCACAGAAAAGACTTCCCGGAGCCGGGCTGGTGGGCCATGACGTGAAACATGGGCGCCAGCGGAAGACTGGGCCGAACCGCGGCGGTCAGCAGGGCAGACAGAGCTGCAGAACGATCCACCTGGGTCGCAAAAGCACACTCGGAGAGAAGCTCGTCCAGAGTGGAAAGTGCGCTCATTGCGTCATCACGGTTGGGATGTTCCTGAATGGAAAAGCCACCCGCGTCGAACATGCCCAAAGTGCGCGTGTGAGGGTCATATCCGGGTGCCGACCGGACCGTGGAATCGGCCCGAAGAGACGGCTGGCTGACGATACCATTCAGGATTGGGAGCCGACCGCCCTTCCACGATTCTGCGAGAAGCCTGCAGATCCGGGGGCATGGGTCGATGGCCATCCATTCGCCTTTGCGTTTGTCGAAACGAGACCATTTACTGAGCCCGGCGAAAGCCACTACCAGGTCCTGGCCGGTCAGTTCGCGGATGTGATGCCTGCTCACTGCGGGATCGAAGCGGACGCTGACGATGTGATCGCCTCGTGAATAGTAGTCACCGGTATCCGCCAAGACATGCTCCGCAGAAGCGAGGGTCTTTTCCAGCTCACCAGCCTTCACCTGGATGATCGGAAGGTCCCGCAGTGCGCAAGTGGCTTCGGAATACCCTGTCGAGGCCGAATCCTCGTTATCCACCCCCTTGTCATGCGAAACAGGGGCCTCGCCTTGAGCGATGGTCGAGCTGGATGCCGGCGATACTGAAGGCGTAGGTGCGGTATCGTTCAGTCCCATTTCGTCCAGCAGATCTTGCAAACGCTTCTCGTCTTCCTCGGGGGTCGTGTCGGGAGGGAAGAGGGAGACGCCGGGGGTGAGACCATGGGCCAACAAATCTTCCTGCACCGCGTCCTCTGCAACGCCAGCAGACTCATCCGGTCCATTGCGAGCCTCGTTGTTATCGGTCTGGAGCGTGTACTGCGACAGGGCATCCTTCGCGCCGGCCAGATCGTCGATAACCGATTCTTGGCTTACCTCAACTTCATCATCTGGCGGGAAGTACGACACGTCAGGCTCGACCTGATGGTTCTCGACGTTCGCGACAAGTGACTGCTCAATGGTGATTTCGTTCATTTCAATTTGTTCTTTAACTGGTTGTCGTGGGGGTCGGCACATGAGCAACGACGCCCTCATCAGGCCCGGGTGCAGTACTGGCCGTCGTTGGTTGCAGGGGCACATCCAAGAAGGCCACGAATGGCCACAACTGGCCAAGCCAGGCGTCCGTTGACCCGGATGGGACGGATGGGACCGTCCTCATAGCAAGCCCAGACACGGAGGGTTTGTGGCCGGCGGTTGAGGTGGAAGGCCGCAGTGGCTGTGTCCACGACGGTACGGGTCTCAAATTCGATAGGGGTGATGGTCTGATGGGTCTGCATGTCGAAGGTAATCGTGGAGCCTGTTTACGATCATGAAGTGGAGGTGACGACGGTTGGCGTCATCACCTCGCAGGCGGTACTAGAGGGTGTGATCAGTAAGTAATAGCTGACTCATCGGATGTGGCCAAGAACCGCATGGATACTGGTCTTCTCACGTTTGGGGAGATCAGCAAACGCACGAATTTTTTGGCGGTGAAGGACTGCTCCATGCGTGCAAGAGCCTGGCCGATCCTGTTGTTGAGTTCAATGTCGCGCTTGAAAACCAGGTCGGATTTCCGGCGCTCGCCGCCAGGAAGAAACGCACCCACCCCGACGCGTTCCCAGTGCGGTTGATCGAATTCCTCTTTCTTTGCGTGCAACACTTCAAGGAGGGGTGTCCTGCGTGACTTCCGCACCTTCCTGAACCTTGAGCCGGACACATGAGTGAAATACTGCGTGAGCTTCCGGCGGTATTTGAAGCCGAGAAGATCCTCGATGGTCGAGAGGCCATGTTTGTTCAAGCCCACCATGCCGATGCGGACCTCGACGCGAATGCAGTGCTGTGCGAGCGACAACGATTTACCTTGGTCGAGCCGCTTGTAGTAGGACTTGACCTGAACGCCATCGTTGCGATGACCCATGAGCAGTTGAGCGTCAGGGTCCGGCACCCGGCGGTTGTACGGGATGGTTTTCTTGAGCGACGGGTCGTAGGCGCCACGGAAGCCGCTGTTCGTGCCATCGATGAAGACCGGCATGAGGCGTTTGGCAACAAACTCGGTCTTGAAGGCTTTCAGGGCAACGCGCTGCAATTCAGCAGTCAAAGGCTTGGCCGTGCGGATGTCTACCCTGACTTCCAGCTCGTCAATGAAAGCGCCCGGGAAGGTGTTGGCCAGCAGAACAACATCTGCTGCCGTCGCGTCATGGACCGTCAGCTTGCCAGGAGCGCTGGATGGCCAGATGGCTTTGCCATCCAGGGGTGGCAGAGGCTGCTTATGCAAGCCTTTGAGTTTGACGTAGTCAACGCCCGCAGAGAACCTGTAGGCACTGAGGTCGGGTGAGTTCTTGATGGTCATTTCGTCCTTTCATTTGCTCCGACTGGCTGCCGGGGAAAGGACTATTTGGAACGGCGATCTTAGGCCGCAGATTCAAAGTCAGACCTTACTTATTCCGTCCTCGCTGAACTGATCGAAAAGCCCGTTGTTACTTGGGTGCCCGTGGTTTTTTTCGGCTCAAGCCATAGCGCTTTGCCAAGGCTGCTGAGATCTCATCGTTGTCGTACCAAGAACTTGGCAAGCCATTTCTGCAAGCAAGCTCCCATAGATAGGGTTCGTAGTTTGCGAAGCGCCTTTTGCCGGCCCTTTCCAATAGGTTGTAGACAGTGGTTCTTGTAGTCTTGCGTTGAATTCGCTCCTCGAGAGCCTCATGCGCGACCTCGACGAAGCTCTTTTCCACGTTTCGACGGGTAATCGGGCCGTTGAGCAACCCAAGACGCCACGCTGTGTGAAGACGGATGTACTTTTGACAGACAGTCGCCATGAACGCATCTTCCTCATCTGCCGGAATCAAATGGTTTTTGGAACCACGGAAAGGTTTCTCCGTTGCAGCAGGGACCGTGTTTTGAATGAAGTTTTGACGTTCCTTTGCCACCCAGGTTTCTGACCGGCCGACCAGAGATGCCGTTTGTTTCAGGCTCAGCCCATGCAGGACGGGCAAAACGACTGCAAGGACCCTACGAAGCTCTGTGGCCGATTGCGTCGTTTCAGCTGTGTCCAGTGCCCTCCTGATGTCTTCGGGCGAACCACTAGGCTTTCTGCTCATGCTGTGTTTGGTAGTAAGGGATGGGTTGCTGCTCGCGAAGGCGAGCTCCTGCAGGTGATGCCTGGGCAGCCCAGGGGGCAGTCGTGGTCAGACAATTTCCCAATAAGTTTTGTCGGGAATTCCTGCTTTCATTGTCTAGGCGTGACACTGTCGTGGCCCCTAAAACCAGACAACGCAGTCTGTAAACAGTCTGTAAAACGCCCAAAGCAAAAAACCCCGCTATCTTAACGATAGCGGGGTTTCTTTTACTAACTTGGTGCCGGAGAGATGAATCGAACACCCGACCTTCTCATTACGAATGAGCTGCTCTACCGACTGAGCTACACCGGCTTAGCCTTGAATTATAGCGTGGAATGGTAGCTGGTCACGCGCTCGACCTCATTTTTTGAGCCGAGGATCACGCTGACACGCTCATGGAGCTGGGTGGGCTGGATGTCGAGGATGCGTTGCTTGCCATTGGTAGCGGCGCCGCCAGCTTGCTCGACGAGCCAGCCCATGGGGTTGGCTTCATACATCAGGCGCAGCTTGCCGGGCTTGTTGGGCTCGCGCTTGTCCCAGGGGTACATGAAGACGCCGCCACGGGTCAGGATGCGGTGTACATCGGCCACCATGCTGGCAATCCAGCGCATGTTGAAGTCCTTGCCGCGCGGGCCTTCCTTGCCCTGCAGGCACTCGTCGATGTAGCGCTTCACGGGTTCGTCCCAGTGGCGCATGTTGCTCATGTTGATCGCGAATTCCTTGGTGTCCTCGGGAATGCGCACGTTTTCTTCGGTCAGCACGAAGGAGCCCTGTTCGCGGTCGAGCGTAAACATGGCCACGCCATCGCCCACGGTGAGCACCAGGGTGGTCTGCGGGCCGTAGATGCAGTAGCCCGCGGCCACTTGCTGGGTGCCGGGCTGCAGGAAGTCGCCTTCCTCCACGCCGCGGTCACCATCGGGCTTTTTCAGTACGCTGAAGATGGTGCCGATGCTCACGTTCACGTCGATGTTGCTGGAGCCGTCCAGGGGATCGAACAGCAACAGGTATTCGCCTTGCGGGTAGCGGTTGGGCACCAGGTAGATGCCGTCCATTTCCTCGGACGCCATGGCCGCCAGGTGGCCGCCCCATTCGTTGGCTTCGATCAGCACCTCGTTGGCGATGATGTCGAGCTTTTTCTGGATCTCGCCCTGCACGTTTTCGCTGCTGGCCGTGCCCAGCACGCCGCCCAGCGCGCCTTTGTTCACGGCGTGGCTGATGCTCTTACAGGCGCGTGCCACCACTTCCAGGAGCAGGCGCAGTTGCGAGGGGATGAGTCCGTCCACCCGTTGCTGTTCAACAAGGTAGCGGGTCAGGCTGATGCTTTTTGCCATGTCGGTCTCTTCTCGGTCGTGGTTTATTCGGCGAGTGCGCGGGTCACCACCTCGCGCACGTCGTTGGACAGATCCGGCTTGACGGCTACGCGGGCAATGGCTTCGCGGGCGGCGCTGCGCCAGGGGTCTGCCAGCTTCTTCCAGCGGTCGAGCGCGCGCGCGAGGCGGGCAGCGACCTGCGGGTTGATGGCGTCCAGCTCGATCACACGGTCGCTCCAGAACACGTAGCCTGCGGCATCCGACCGGTGGAAGGCGCCGGGGTTTGCACTGCAGTAGCTGAAGATCACGCTGCGTGCGCGGTTGGGGTTCTTCAGGCTGAAGTCTGGATGCGCCATGAGCTGGCGCACTGCGGGCAGCACGTTGCCGCCACGGTCGGGCGCACCGGCCTGCAGCGCAAACCACTTGTCGATGACCAGGGGCTCGTCCTTGAACAGCGCATGGAAGCGGGCGAGGGCGGGTGTGGCCAGTTCGCTGCCGCTGGCCACCAGGGCAGTCAGGGCGTTGAAGCGGTCCGTCATGTTGGTGGCCACCTTGAAGCGTTGGTACGCCTTGCCGGGCCAGACCACGTCGCCCGTCTTCTGCGCGGCGATGCACAGCATGTGCAGCGCCAGCCCGCTGAGTGCGCGGCGGCCCGAGGACACAGGATCGGGGCTGTAGCCACCGGTGTCCTGGTTCTGCTCCCAGGCCGCTTCCCAGTCAGCCTGCAGCGACAGGGCCAACTGCTCGCGCATGGCTTCGCGCACGGCATGGATGCGCTGTGGATCCACCACCGCCAGCTGCTCTGCAATGTAGGTTTCGGACGGCAGCGTGAGCACCAGCTCCTTGAAGGCCGCGTCGAGCGCTGGGTTGCGCAGCACGCTGCGCATGGCATCCACAAATTCCGCAGCAAGAATTTGATGGTCAAATTGGCCGCTAGCGCTTGTCCCCATTGCGCTATCAGCTATTGCATTGATAGCGGTGCGAAGCGCAAGGCGTTGCCCTGCTTCCCAGCGGTTGAAGGCGTCGGCGTCGTGCGCCAGCAGAGTGAGCAACTGCGCATCGGTGTAGTCGATGTCCAGCACCACCGGGGCGCTGAAACCGCGCAGCAGCGACGGCACCGGCTCGGCGTCCAGGTTGGTGAAGGTCAGGGTCTGCGATGCCTCGGTGAGCACCACCACGCGCGAGGTGGTGGGGGCTGCGCCTTCTGCAGCGCCGTCACCCGCGAGGTGCAAGGGCAGGGCGGCACCGGTGGTGGCATCGATCAGGCCCAGCTCGACCGGGATGACGAAAGGCTGCTTCTCGCTTTGGCCGGGCGTAGGGGCACAGCTTTGCGACAGGGTGAGCGCATAGCAGCGCGTGGCCGCGTCGTAGCGGCCCGTGGCGCGCACGCGGGGCGTGCCGGCCTGGCTGTACCAGCGCTTGAATTGGGCCAGATGCTGCGTGAGCGGGCTGCCTGGGTTGG
Source organism: Acidovorax sp. JMULE5 (assembly GCF_013376875.1). Classification (GTDB taxonomy): domain Bacteria; phylum Pseudomonadota; class Gammaproteobacteria; order Burkholderiales; family Burkholderiaceae_C; genus Acidovorax; species Acidovorax facilis. Next base: position 1,503,647 of record NZ_CP035951.1, on the reverse strand, counting down.
CATCGGCGATGGCCTGCACAAAATCGTCGCAGGTCACGGCCTGGCCGTCGTGCCGTTCAAAGTACAGCTTCATGCCCTTGGCAAAGCCTTCGCGGCCCACCAGGTTGTGCTGCATGCGCACCACCTCGGCACCCTTTTCGTAGATGGTGACGGTGTAGAAGTTGTTGATCTCGACGTAGCTGTCGGGACGCACCGGGTGGGCCATGGGGCCCGCGTCTTCGGGGAACTGCGCCGTGCGCAGCACACGCACATCTTCGATGCGCTTGACGGCACGGGCAGAGGGGCTGCCCGCCAGGTCCATGCTGAACTCCTGGTCGCGGAAGACCGTGAGGCCTTCCTTCAGGCTCAGCTGGAACCAGTCGCGGCAGGTGACGCGATTGCCCGTCCAGTTGTGGAAGTACTCGTGGCCCACCACGCTTTCGATGTTGGCGAAGTCGGTGTCGGTGGCCGTGGATTCGCTGGCCAGAACGTACTTCGTGTTGAAGATGTTCAGGCCCTTGTTCTCCATGGCGCCCATGTTGAAGTCGCTGGTGGCGACGATCATGAAGCGCTCCAGGTCCAGCGGCAGGCCGAAGCGGGCCTCGTCCCAGGCCACGCTGTACATCAGCGAGTTCATGGCATGTTCGGTCTTGCCCAGATCGCCGGGGCGCACGTAGACCTGCAGCAGGTGGTCGGTGCCCGAGCGGCTCTTGATCTTCTGCTCGCGGGCCACCAGCTTGCCCGCTACCAGGGCGAACAGGTAGCAGGGCTTCTGTGTGGGTCCACCCACTTGGCAAAGTGGCGGCCGTCTTCCAGGTCGCCGCTGTCCACCAGATTGCCGTTACTCAGAAGCACCGGGTACTGGGCCTTGTCGGCGCGCAGCGTGACGGTGTAGCTGGCCATCACGTCCGGGCGGTCCAGGAAGTAGGTGATGCGGCGAAAGCCCTCGGCCTCGCACTGCGTGAAGAAGGTGCCCTGGCTCACGTACAAGCCCATGAGCTGCGTGTTCTTGGCGGGGCAGCAGGTGGTGAAGATTTCGAGCGCAAAGGGCTCGGCGCCCTCCGGCAGGTTCTCCAGCACCAGGCGCGCGCCTTCCATCTTGAACGAGGTGCCCTGGCCGTTGACCAGCACGCGCGCCAGGTTCAGGTCATCGCCATCGAGCTTGAGCGGCTGCGCAGCCACATCGGGGTTGCGGCGGAGCAGCATGCGGTTGAGCACGCGGGTCTTGTTGGGGTCCAGGTCGAAGGTCAGCTCGACGCTGTCGATCCAGTAGGCGGGGGCCGTGTAGTCCTCGCGGCGGATGGCAGCGGCCGGGCCTGCGCCGTCTCCGCTTCCGTCTGCGCTATGCAGTTGCAACATGGATGCTCTCCAGAAAGTCGGTGTTCATGAGTTCGGTGTAGTCGCGCACGGCAGCCAGCACATGGGGCCCGGCCAGTTGTTCGGGCGTGTGGGTGGTGCAGATGGCCACGGCGCGCATGCCGGCGCGGCGTGCGGCCTCAATGCCAAAAGGCGCGTCTTCAAAAACGATGCAGTGCTCGGGGGCTGCCGCAATGCGGCGTGCCGCCTCCAGAAAGATGGCGGGCTGGGGCTTGCCAGGCAGGCCCTCGTCGCCGCGCACGATGGCCTGTGGGGCCGGTTCCAGGCCCAGGTGGCCCAGGGCGAATTCCACATTGCCGATGTCGCCCGCAGTACCCACGGCCACCTTGAGCCCGCGCGCGCGCACCTGGGTTGCGAACTGGCGAAAACCCGCCACTTCGGAAAAGCGGGGGGCGAACAGTTCGCGGTAGATGGTTTCCTTTTCGTGCGTGAGCGCGTCGGCCTCGTCTTGCGACACGGGGCGCCCCAGCAGCTCCACGATGCACTCGGTGCCGTTGCGGCCCGTGGTGCGTGCCATGAGATCGGGCACGTCAATGTCCATGCCACGGCGGCGTGCAAACTCGACCCACGCCTGGGCGTGCCAGGGCATGGAGTCGATCATGGTGCCGTCCATGTCGAAGATGATGGCGTCGGTGCGCATCCGCATCGCTTAGACGCCTTGCTTCAACGAAGCTTCGATGAAGGCGTCCAGGTCGCCGTCGAGCACCTTCTGCGTGGCCGAGATTTCGACGTTGGTGCGCAGGTCCTTGATGCGGCTGTTGTCCAGCACATAGCTGCGGATCTGGTGGCCCCAGCCCACATCGGTCTTGGTGTCTTCCAGCTTTTGCTGCTCTTCCTGGCGCTTGCGCATCTCGTGGTCGTACAGGCGCGAACGCAGGCGTTGCCAGGCGATGTCGCGGTTGCCGTGTTGGCTGCGGCCGTCCTGGCACTGCACCACGATGCCCGTGGGGATGTGCGTCAGGCGCACGGCCGAGTCGGTCTTGTTGATGTGCTGGCCGCCCGCGCCCGATGCGCGGTAGGTGTCAGTGCGCACATCGGCCGGGTTGATGTCGATCTGGATCGAGTCATCAATCTCGGGGTAGACGAACAAACTGGCAAAGCTGGTGTGGCGGCCGCCCGACGAGTCGAAGGGGCTCTTGCGCACCAGGCGGTGCACGCCGGTTTCGGTGCGCAGCAGGCCATAGGCGTATTCGCCCTCCACTTTGATCGTGGCGCTCTTGATGCCAGCCACGTCGCCCGGGGTTTCTTCCTCGACCGTGGTCTTGAAGCCCTTGCGTTCGGCGTACTTGAGGTACTGGCGCAGCAGCATGCTCGCCCAGTCGCAGGCCTCGGTGCCGCCGGCGCCGGCCTGGATGTCCACAAAGCAGTTGAGCGGGTCGGCCTCGTTGCTGAACATGCGGCGGAACTCCAGCTCTTCGATCAGCGGGCGCAGCTTGGCGGTTTCGGCCTCGATGGTCATGAGGCCCGGCTCGTCGCCTTCCTCCTTGCTCATCTCATACAGCTCGGCGTTGTCGGCCAGCTCCCGCGTGAGCTTGTCGAGCGTGACGACCACACTGGAGAGAGACTTTTGTTCCTTGCCCAGCTCCTGGGCCTTCTTGGGGTCGTTCCAGACCGCAGGGTCTTCCAGCGATGCGTTTACCGTGCGCAGGCGTTCAAATTTGGCGTCGAAGTCAAAGATACCTCCGTAACTCTTGCGTGCGCAGAGCCAGGTCGCTGAGGGTGGTGCCGATGAGGTTGATACGTTCTGCGTCCATGATTCTTGTCCTGAGTGTTCGGTGGAATAACCCGCGATTTTCTCATGGGATGGGCCACGGCCCCCTCAATGCCCCCTGGCTGGGCAACTGGACTGACAGAGGGCTTGCCAAACGGAGAATCTGTGGGGACAAAATTTCAAAAATGATAGCTGCTGGCGCTTGTTGGATAAGCGCTAGCGGCCAATCGGGCTCAAATTCTGGCTACGCTTCGTTCAGGAACTGCTCCATGAGCTGCGCCACCTGCTCGGGCTGGTCGTGGTGCAGCATGTGGCCCGCGTCTGCGACGACAGCGGTGCGGCAGTTGCGCACATGGGTCAGGCGCTGGTGGTATTCGTCCAGCGTGTACCGGCCGTTCCACCACTGGCCCAGGCTGTCGCCGCTGGCCTCTATGGCCAGCACGGGAGCGGTAATGCGCTCGTAGATGGCCAGGGCTTCGTCCACGCGATACAGCTGGGCGCTGGTGATCTTGTGCGCAGGGTCGCCCAGGATCTCCCACAGGCCCTGCGCGTTGGGTCGCGCCCAGTGCTGGGCCAGCCA